>CAYWSB010000149.1:0-12854 GCA_964460465.1 uncultured Geminicoccaceae bacterium
GTCTTGCCGACGCCGCCCTTGACGTTGCCGACGGCGAGGATCATGCGATCATGTGTAATGCGCTTAGCACCTGGAGCGCAATACATTTGATTGCGAGGTGATATACAAACGGCTACAGCTTATAATTTCGTTGCCGGCCGCCAAAAACTTTTTTGTATGCACCATGTGCACACGCCCATATACTCGTGCAACAATGCACAGCCATCGCAGGATGGAAGAGACGAGAGGCCGCCACATGGACACGCACACCCTGAACCCGTCGCGACGCGACCGAACGATCAACATCCGCGTGTTGCCGGGCGAGCAAGCAGTCATCGACCGCGCCGCCGCCGCCGTTGGCAAGAACCGCTCGGACTTTATGCTTGAGGCGGCTCGCCGGGAGGCGGAGAACGTTCTTCTCGACCGCCGCATGTTCATGCTCGACGACGAGGCATACCGGAAGTTTATCGAGCGTCTCGACGCACCGCCTCGGCGGAACGAAAAGCTGCGCAGACTGCTCACGACCAAGGCCCCTTGGGAAGCCTGACCTTACGGTAAACGCCGGAGGGGGCGGGCTCGGCTGGGGTAGCCATACATCGTCGCTGCTGCTAGCGTGACGACATGGCAAAGCAAGAGCCAGAAGTCGTGCAGTCAGTGATGGCGCCAAGCGCACCGGAGCCCCTCGGGGAGGGCCACGAGTTCAATGTCTTCGACTGCGGCAATGACGACCTCAACAACTGGCTGAGGAAGTTCGCCCGTAAGAACGCGCGAGACGACACGTCGCGCACCTACGTGGTCTGCGTCGATAACCAGGTGGTTGCCTACTACTGCTTGGCCGTCGGCTCAGTCGATCACAAGTGCGCGCCGCGCAAGTGGCGTCACGGAAGGCCCAACCCCATTCCAATGATGGTGCTCGGCCGCTTGGCGGTTGATCGTGACTGGCAGGGAAAGTACGTGGGTTCGGGTCTGCTGAAAGATGCGGTCAAGCGGACACTGGAGGCTGCTGAAATTGCCGGGATCCACGGGATCGTCGTGCATGCAATCTCCGACGAAGCCAAGCGGTTCTACGAGGAGCGTGGCTTCGAGGTTTCGCCGATAGCGGAGATGACAATGATGGTCACCTTGAAGGATGCCGCGGCGAACCTTGAGTGAGCCTTCCGCCGACGCTACTCGCCCTCGATGAGGGTCAGGCGGAAGCCGCGCGGCAGTCTGCCGGGCTTGGTCCGGTCGCGGTAGAGAGTGACGAGCTCGCTCCGGTCCTTGCGGTCGATGCGGATGCCGTACTCGGGCAGGGGTTGGCGGGCGGCGATGTGCTTCACCATCCGCCGGAACTCCTTGAGCTGGCTGGTGACGCCGGACTGCTTGTGCAGGGTCTCCAGGCGGAAGGAGAACGCCGGCACCTCGGCCTTGTCGGGAACAGCCTTGCGGGCTAGGCGGTAGAGCCAGCGCTCGATGCCGCCGGTGAGCTGGAAGTAGTCGGGATGGACGGCAAGGATGTCCCGCCGGCGGAGAATGGCGTTGTAGAGCCAGGGCGGCAGCTCGATCTCCCACGGCCTTGCCGGGTCCGGCTCGCCGTCGGGGTCATCCTGGGTGAAGTGCACGCGGGTGTACTTCTTCGGGATCTTGAAGCCGCAGAGCCAGTGGAACCCGCTTTCCTCTCCGCTCTCCAGCTGGTCCTGGCTGCGGATGTTGGTGATGACGAGCGTCGCCATGAGCCGCCGGATCGCCTGGGCCAGCTCGCGGTAGTCCTTGCCGCCGGTCCCGCGGCCGATCTGGCGCAGGCAGTCGTAGGGGACGAACTGGACGCGCGGGGACGGCTTGCGCGCGGCTTCGATCGCCTCGTTCAAGTGCGAGGCGGCGAAGATGATCAGGTCCCAGTCCCAGACAGTGGCGATCGAAAAGCGGCTATCCGCCGCGACGCTGAGGGAAAGGCCGTTCTTCCGGAAGACTATGGGCTTCGTTCGCCGCTTCTGAAGGGCGAGGAAGGGATACTCCATGGCGTCGCGGTTGTCCCGCCAGGGCGGGTCGACGGCGCTAACGGTGAACATGTCGAGCTGGACGAGCTCTCCCATGCCCGCGACGCTAGCACTCGGGGTTTCACCCACCAACCAGATCTTGTGGAGCGGAACCTAAATCTTGTGGATGAACTCGGGGTTTCACACACTGCGGCTTCGGGGTTTCACACACTAAAGCTCGGGGTTTCACCCACCGAAAAGCCGAATTGGGCCTTCCACATCAACGGCTTCCAGCTCTTAAACGCTTAAACCCTCCCTTCGGGAGTCTTTCCTTTAAACGCCAGGGCCCTGTGGAAGAGCTCGTGGTTTCACACAACACGACGAGACCGCGCCCTTGGGCGCATGCGGAATCGGCCTATGGCCGATCGGTCTAGCGGAGCCGTCCCGTTACTGCGGGCTTCGCCCGCCGGGACGGCCGGTCTGTTCGGCGGCCCTCGCTATCGCTCGGGCCAAGGGTTCGCTTGGCAGGAAAGAGGGTCCGGCATCAACGACCGGGCTCTTCCCGTCCCGTGGCGCGGCCCGGCACAAACGCCAGCCTCGGCGCCCTCAAACAGGGGTTGTTCAAGCATGGGGGAACAGCAACCATTGCGTTTCCCTTCAGGAGCAAGCGAGGCGAGGTGCGCGATGCCAGTGAGAGACGCGACGCCGGAGGACATCGACGAGATGAACCGGATCCGCGGCGAGGGCTGGACGGTGTTCATTCCATCCCCGGTGCGGCCAAAGACGACGACCAAGCCTTCCCGGCAGCCCCCGACGGACGGCGAAGCGAAGCCTGAGCCGGACGGTGACGAGACATGAGCGAGGGGTCATTGCCCCCGCTGCCCCTGGCCGAGCTGGGCAAAGCGGCCTCATGAAGAAGAAGAAGAAGCGTTTTAAGGCCCGCAGAGTGAGATCGCCCGTCTCGCCGGTGCTTCCCTACCAGCCGGCGCCGCCTCGTTGACGCTGCCCCGGTTTTTCCGGGCCGTGGGCGCCCCTCGCTGGGCGAGGCCGCCCGTCCCTGGGCCCGGTCCGACCGTGGCCGGGACTTGCTTCCCTGCCCCGGTCGCCGTAGCCATGGGTCATGGCGCACCCGGCTTCGACCGGCGGACGCGGTTTTCGTGGACCTCGCGTCGCGGCCGGAACGGCGAAGTCAGGCGCCTTCGCTTCCACGACCCGCAAGGGGCCGTGGAGCGTGGCTCGGCTCGGCGAGGCACGCCATGGCACGGCACGGGTCCTGCAGGGCAAGGAATGGCCTGCAGGCGCAAGACAGGTCTACGTTCCCGACTAGGAGAGTGAAGCCTATGTCCGACGTAGAGAAAGCCCGAGCAGCGAAAGACGAGATCTCGTATGAGGCGGAAGTACCATCGGTTCACGAGGTCGAGGCAGCAATCGAGATGGTGAAGGAGATCATCGCAAAGCTGCCGATCTTCGCCGACTACCTTGGTGAGGTGGTCAAAGACCTCGAAACCGAGTGGCTCCCGGAGGCCATAGAGGCGCGCAACGCGGCTCTCCGGTAGGCCGAAGACGAACTGCGGTCGCGGGCGCCCTCGTCGGCCCCGCGGCCGCCCCTTCGGGCCGGAAGCTTCCCGCACGCCGCCGTCGACCGGCGATAGTCGCACCCAAATGGGTGTAACATTAATGTGTGTTTTGTTGCACTGAAGTAACGACATCTTTGCCGTTGCTTTGCTTCGATTCGCTCTGCACTCTTCTCACAGCGCCAGTGCTCGCCCAGGGTCTCCGCTCGGAGACTCCCCCGGGAAACAAAGGGTCCGCGAATGCGGGCAACCCTCCCGGATGGGGTTCTCCATCAGGAGGCAACCTTTACAAGCGATCACTGACGAGGTTTCCGCCTTGGTCTTCGTGCGAGGCGACATGGTCAGGGAAAGCGCTTATTAGCCGCTCCGGACCGGGTCGTTCATACCGCGGAGGCAACCAGGCCGCGAAACCATGCCTTTTGCGCTCGTTTCATCAAACGGCGCGGCATGGTCTCGTTCGGCCCTACCGCGCCCAGTGCCTGGAGGCGCGGTCTTTGACCACCACCACAACACGCCCGCCCGTACCGGCCGAAGCCGAGGTGGCCCGGCAATCCCTTAACGATGTCATGGCCTATGTCGAGAGCGGCATACGCTTGAGCACCGCCGATACCGGCGGCTGCACCAGCAGCTAGCTCTCTCAATGGACGAAGCAACCAAGGGCGAAATCGTCCTCCCGCTCGATCCAGGCTGCAAGATGCAGCCGATGAAGCCTGGGCCATGAGCACGACCCCGCCCCCCGAGCCGGATCCGGATCCGGACCAAGAGAAGTGGGACGCGATCCGCCGAGCAGAATACGAGGCGGAGCCTGTGGAGGCGTCGGACCCCGATGAGGAGGACGTCATCTATCTGGGCTCCATTCAGCCGCACCAACCGGAGCCGAGCGGCGACGGGCCGGATGATCCTCGCCGTCGCCGGCGGAGACCATACGGCGATGCGATGCCTTCCGCCGGGCGCCGGTACGGTGGTGGCGGCGACGGTGACGGTCAGGTCGTCGAGATCGTCAACCCGCGGGCGCCGAGGGAGATGGCGCGCCAGTTCCTCGGGTCGCAGGGGATGGTCGAGGGCCGCTGCATCCTCCGCGCCTGGCGCGGCCAGGTCTTCCGCTGGACGGAGGAGAGCCACTACCGTGCCTACCCCGAGGCTGACCTCCGCAGCGCGATCTATGCCTGGGCGGAGCAGACCCGAAAGCGGAACCAGGACGGTAGCGTTGCGGGGTGGTGCGAGCCGTCCTCGCCCCTGATCGGCAATATCGTCGATGCCCTCGCTGCCCTGGTACTGATCCAGTCGGGCATCGAGGCGCCGACCTGGGTGGAGCCGATCAGGCCGGACGAGCAGGCGCCGGTCTGGCTTGGACCTGCCGAGCAGGGCGATCGCCCCCCCGCCGGGGAGTTCATCGCCGTGGGAAACGGCGTTTTACACCTGCCGAGCGTCGAGCTGTGGCCCTCGACGCCGGAGTTCTTCGCCGTCACCGCCAGCCCCGTTGTCTGGGACGAGGCGGCAGCGGCGCCGCAGTGGCAAGAGTTTCTCGGGCAGCTCTGGCCGGACGAGCCGGACTCGATCGAGGCCCTCCAGGAGGTCTTCGGCTACATCGTCTCGGGCAACACGACGCTGCAGAGCATCCCCATGCTCATCGGCCCGCCTAGAAGCGGAAAGGGAACGATCGCAAGGGTGTTGACGTCGATCGTCGGATCCGAGGCCACCTGCAGTCCCTCCCTCGCAGGCCTCGGCGGAAACTTCGGCCTGGAGCCTTTGATCGGCAAGTCCCTGGCCATGATCAGCGACGCCAGGATCGGCCAAAAGACCGACAGGCACGCTGTGCTCGAGCGCCTCCTCACCGTCTCCGGCGAGGACGGCGTAACCGTCGATCGAAAACATCAGTCGGCCTGGACCGGTCGTCTGCCGACCCGGTTTTTTATCCTCTCGAACGATCTGCCACAGATCCCGGACACGTCGGGGGCTTTGGAAAGCAGGCTGGTGCTGATGAAACTTCAGCGGAGCTTTGCCGGCCGGGAGGACCGGGAGCTCACGCAGAAGCTGCTGGCCGAGGCGCCCGGCATTCTCCGCTGGGCCGTCGAAGGATGGCACCGGCTGCGCGCCCGGGGCCGGTTCATTCAACCGGAAAGCGGCAGGGACGGCCTGCGGGTCATGCGCGACCTGGCCTCGCCGGTCTGGGCGTTCCTCTGTGACTGCTGCGAGATTGCGGACGATGCGGAGGTCGGCGTCGACGAGCTGTACCGGGCGTACCAAGAGTGGATCGCCGCGCAGGGCCGGAAGGCAGGAGGCAAGGAGCAGTTCGGACGCGACCTCCGCGCCGCCTTTCCCAAGCTTGAGGTGAGCCGCCCGGGCGCTCGTGCTCGGTCCGGCGAGAAGCCGGAGAGGCCGAGGATCTACTCCGGCATCCGGTTGCGCCTGTCATGAACCCCTTTGTTCCCAACTTTCGAAAGGACTCCCCATGGTCGGGACGATGACCCGCGCCGAGGCGGCGGAATGGATCGAGTATGCCAAGCGCGATCCGCAGATCATGGCCGCCTACCTCGACAAGAACCATCCGGCCCACGAAGCGGTCCAGACCTACGCCAGCCGTCTCTATTACTGGCTCGAGGAGCACCCGCAGGATGTCTACGGCAACCCGGTGCCGGCCGAGCAGATGCCCGGCTTCTGCCCCCTCGGGCCATGGGGCCGGCGGTGGCTGGAAGCACAAGAGGAGCTCATGCTGGCGCGGACGACGATTGCCATCGCCGGACCGTCGCATCCCTATAACGACCGCAACCACGTCGACCACGAGGCGGCGCAGGAGGAGATGCTCGGTCTCTACCGGAGGCTGGAGGAGCTCGAGGGCATGAGCGACATCCCGGATCCGCCCGAGGATACCAGCGCGCTCGCCAGGATCGAGGCCATGCGCGCCGAGATCGCCGCCGATCCCGAGCACCCCTATCGCAATCCCTCGCATCCGGGCCACGAGGCCGCCAATGCCGAGATGGCGGCTCTCTACGCCGAGGCCTATCCCCCGGACCCTGCCGATGACAGCGACCAGTCTGGCGGGGATCTGGCCATCGCCGAAGCCGCCTATGGCGGCGATGACGTAGGCGGCAGCGAGACCGCCTACGGCGACGATCATGCATAGCCCCTTCGGAAAGGAGCCGACCTTCATGCGTTCACGATTTGCCGCCCTCCTTGCCGGCGATACCGGCTCGGAGCCTGCCGCCCAGGAGCGGGGTGAGCTGCTCGCCCAGATCGAGGACCGCCTGGCCCAGGCAGAAGGCGAGCGAGCGGGCCTCGAGGAGCGGCTAGCCGAGCTGGCCTTTCGGGTCGAGACGGGTGACGAGACCGCTCAGGACGAGCTCGCATCAAGCCGGTCCCGCATGGCCATGATCGAGACCCGCCTCCGGGATCTTAAGGCGGCTTCCGTTGAGGCGCGCCGGCGCCGTGAGGCTTCAGTCGAAGCCGAGAGGACGGCGAAGATCGAGGAGCAGAGGGCGATGCTGCACCGGCTGCTCGAGGACCGCCTGGCCGCGGCCGGCGAGGCGGACAGGCTGATGGGCGAGCTGGTGGCGGAGCTCACCCGCTTCGAGCAACTCGGCATCGAGGCGGAGAAGGCACGCTTGACCCTGCGCTCAACCCTGGCCGAGGCGGGATTGGCGTTAGGGCCAGCCATTCATGCCGCCTACCTGCCGCTGACGGGGCGGCAAGTGCAGGCGCGCTTCCTGAGCGTGGCCGGCGGCCTCGGCCTGCGACAGTGGTTCGAGCCAGCCTTCAGCCTCGCGTGCCTGGCCAAGCCGCCTCCGACCTCGCTGGTTGAGGTCGAGCGGAAGGCTCACGCCGAGCTGCTCCAGACGGTTTCGCCGGCGGAGCCGACACCGGCCTGATCTTTTCCTCGCTCGCTCCGTTTGCCTTGCCTCTCCAGGCGAGAGCGCCGCCGCCCCTTGGGTGAGCGGCGCTTCGCTTGTTTTGGCTTCCCCTCCCCGGGGGCCTCGCCCCCCGTCGTCCCCCTGCTTGGTTCTTCGCGACGACGAGGAGGGTTGGGTCCAGGCGCGGTCCAAGCGGGTCCATGCGCCCCGCGCCGGGAGCGAGCATGAAAAGGTGATGACTTTCAAGAGGATGAGAGATCGCGTCCAGGCAGTCCAGGTGAACGCCAACTTTTTCCTATGATTTTCTCTTTCCTCCTTCCGTTCCCGTTTTTCTTTTCATACGCGCGATAAGTAGGAAGTCACCTGGACCACCTGGACCAACCCAACAAGTCATTGATACAGAATGAGATTTTTCAGAGAGACCATGGACCGGCACCTGGACCGGCACCTGGACCGGCACCTGGACCAGGAGCGCGCCAGGCTGCTCCCCGCAAGCTACCGCAAAATCCGCCTCTGCGCTCCGCCATAAACTACACAAGTGCTGCGGTATTCAATATAAATGGGGGGCTCTAGAGACCCCTCACTGCCATGACCGCCTCGCCCGTTAGCACGGCCGCACCGTTTTTGCTCCCAAGCCGCCAGAACGCGGCCGAGGCCGCAACCGCCTGCGACGACCGGGGATGGCGGCGACCTGTTCGCCGCCGCGGGCTTGGCGCCGGTCCAGGCGCCGGAAAGGCCGACGACGGCGCCGGCGGCAGGCGACGTCGTACTGCGTGAGATCGAGGTCGAGATCTTCCCGGACGGGACCATGACCCGCGAGAACGCAGCCCGCTACCTCGGCATCTCGGTGCACACTTTGGCGGGCTGGGCGCACCTCAAGACCGGGCCGCGCTACATGAAGCTGCGGCGCAAGACCTACTACCGGAAGGCCGACCTCGACGCCTGGAAGGCCTCCCGCTTCGCTGGCGGCTAGGGCGCGGCGGAGGCCTGCGTTTCGGCCCTGATCCGCTGCACCACGCTCGAGCCGCAGCCGAGCTCGCGGGCGATCCTGTTGATGCCCTTGCCGCCCTCGGCGAGAGCAGCGCGGATGGCAGCTTCGGTGGACCGAGACACGGTCGGGCGGCCGAGACGCTTGCCCTGCGCCCGCGCCCGCTCAAGACCGGAGCGGACCCGTTCCACGATCATCGCCCGCTCGAATTCGCTGAACACGCCGAGCATCTGGAACATCGCCTTGCCCGCCGGCGTCCCCGTGTCGAGGCCCTGGACGTGGAGGTAGAGGTCGCAGCGCGCCGCCTGCATCTCAGCGAGGAAGGAGACCAGGTCCTGCAGGGAGCGGCCGAGGCGATCGACCGACCAGGCCATGACCCGGTCGACCTCGCGGCGGACGATGGCCTTGTGCAGGGCGTCGAAGGCAGGGCGCAGGCTCCGGCCCTTGGCCCCGGAGATGCCGGCATCGACGAAGCGGGCGACGACGGTCCAGCCCGAACGATCAGCGATAGCCTCGAGCTCGCGGAGCTGGTTGTCGACCGTCTGACCGTCGGTCGAGACCCGGGCGTAGATGCCGACACGCTTGCCGACGGTCGTCATGGCGGCGAGGCTCCTTCCTGGCCTGGACATGCGGCAAGACTACCACGAAGCCATGCGGAAAACACTCGTTTACCGCATGATGCTGACGGGCCCGCGGAAGCCGCACCGGCCCTGGCTTTGGCGATGCCGGTTTCGGGAGGGTTTCCCGTATGGCCCGCCAAAGCCTGGCCGGGGGTGGAACGTTCCCATCGCAGACCCCCGCCGACACGAGGTCCGTCTTCCGGGTTTTCCTCCGGACGTTTCCCCGCAGGCCTGCCGGGCAAATCGGCGGATGCCCCTCACCCCCCTCGAAATATCCGGAACGACCCCCCCACCCCCCAAGGGCGCCGCGCGCCTGTGGTGTGGAGGGGTGTGTCTGAGACGTAGCGACCCAAGCCGATCCAATCCTCGTCGAACGCCGCAAGGCGAAGATGGGCGCGGGCCGAGGCGGGCGGCCGGGGGTGGCGAACCGGGGTGCGGACGTCGGTATCGGGAGCATCGTGCGACCGGGAGTGGCGCCAGGCCGAGCGCGCGCTTTCAGTCAGCGCGGAGGTTCGAGCCGGCTTGAAGGCCTCCTCAGGGAATTGGCGACGCGCACGGCGGTCACCTCTTGGCGCTTGGACATGCCGGCGGCCTCCGCGGCCTGACGTTGGGAAACGGTATCGCTACCGGCACCGTTTCCACTCGGCCCCCCGCCCCTGCGGGCCGGTCCGGAACTCCGTCAGCAGCTGGCCGCAGCGGCGGATCGCCCTGGCGCGGATGCGAATGGCAAGCTTGAGCAGGCTCTCGTCGTGCGGCCTGCTTCTGCGACCTGGGGTCGGTGCCGTCCTTAGGTCGATCCGATCGAACGCCTGGCGCCTGGAACTCCGTCAGCAGCTGGCCGCAGCAGGCGTATCGCCCGCGCCCGGATCCGAATGCGCCCGGCAAGGGCCAGCCAGCTCCGTAGCCCACTTGCATAACACATTGTTATTGCTCATAATTATGACTGTTCATGGACCAGCTGCGAACCATAGGTGCTGACGATGTTCCACCGGCCGATGGCCATGCCACCCGCCGCCGACGGGGTTCTTGCGCCTGGCTGCCCGGTCCGGGTTCTGGGGCAGGCGGGGGGCTGGTACTGCGTCTACGACGTCGCCGGCAGCCTGCGCGTGCTGACCCCTCGCCAGCACAGCTACCTCTCCCTGCTCGATCTGCTCGGCTCCTGGGGGCGCCTGCTCTGGCCGGCGCCGAAAGGCAGCCTGCGCGCCTTCGACGCCAAGGCCGCCGCCGCCGGCCTAGTCACCGCGGCCGGGGCCGCCACCGCCGCCGCCTGGCAACACCGCCTCGATAGCCGCGGCGAGATTGCCCGCGGCTGCCCGGTGCATGCTCTTGGCTTCGCCCGCGCCGGCCCCGCCGGATCGTCGGCCGTGGCCGTCAGGGCCCCCGCTTGCGTCTACGCCATCGCCGCCGCCGGCCCAGCCCGCCCGGGCCTGCACGTCCTGAGCTCGGTGCGGCACAACCGCTTCCAGATCAGGCTGCTGTTCCTCTCGCATCCTGAGTGGCTGGAGCACCTCTGGCCTCTGCCAACCGGCCGGCGGCACACATGGGATGCCGGTGCCGCCGCCGGCGACCTGCTGGCGGCTTCCATGCGCTGTACCGGCCCCACGGCCGAGGTCGTGCCGTTCCGAAAGCCGCCGCCGCCCGGCGGGCGGTAAGGTCCTCGCCGGAAGGAAATCCCGTCTTCGGGAGGTGGGGCCACAAGCGGGCTTGACATTAACCTACCACTGTTTATATTAATCGGTGGAACGCCCCGCAAGGGGCATCACAGCCAAGAAAAATGGGTACAGGTGGACGAGGAAGGAACCGACGTGCATGCCGAGATCATCGGGTTGGTACAGGCAGCTGTGCTGCGACACATAGAAAGCAACCCAGAAAGGTCTTATGGCTTTGCTATTGCCGAGGACGTGTCCAAGGCAATAGGGAGAGACTTTTCTGATGCCCAGATCTACGTATCCCTGCGGAGGCTAGAGGATAGAGGTCTCATAGCAAAACGCGAAGATTATCCTGCAGCGTCGACTCCCAAGATGAGGGGGCGCCCGCGGAAATTCTACCTAGTTACGTCTAGGGGAAGAAAGGCGTTGCAGGAAGCGGGTGTATATACCCTCATCGAGGGATTCCCTAATGGAAGAAAGGCCTCCAATGAAGGAATCCTCGATAAGCCGCTTGTCCCCTCCATGGTGGGTTAGGGCGGTTCTTTATACAGCTTACTGGCCTGGAGACCATAGAGACTTCAGAATTGGTCTCCAGCGCAAGTATCTGCGAGACGTGAAGCGGATCGGTAAGAAGGGCGCAAACAGAAGGGCCCGGGAGCGAGGGATACAGTTCGCTCAGTCGTCTGCTCTTAGGTTCCTGAGAGTAGGCGTTGTCCTAGCCAAGCTAGGAGCGGCGCTGAGTAAGTTAGTCGCTGCGCAGATTGTGCGCTAGCAGTCGAGGGACAAGCGGTAAGTTATCGTGGAGTGTCCAAAGGCCCGGCCCGCGCCGGGCCTCTTCTTTTTTTGGTGCTTCTACCCTTCGCCGCTGTCGAGCGCCTTGCTGAACGTGTACTGGACCCAGGCGCTGCGGCTGACGCCGCGCCACTTCGCAGAGGCGCGCTCAAAGCCGCCGATCAACGACAGGAACCGTGGCTCGAAGGCCGAGGCCGCGCGGGCCGGTACCTAGGGCCATGGCTCCCTCCCGATCTCCCACAGCGGGTCGAGGATCGAGTCGGCGCAGTCGGCGAGGCGGTGCGGGCCCCGCCGCCACGCCTCCCAGGCCTCGGGGTCGTCACAGACGGCGCGGGCGAGCGCGCCCTGGGCGGCGGCGAGCTCGGCCCGCAGGCGCTGCTCGCGCCGGTCGACCCGCGGGAAACGAGGATGACGGCGCTGCAGGTGCAGCTGCAGGCTGACCCGGGCGTCGAGCACCGCGTCGACGAAGGTCTCAATCGCCCGGGTCCTGTCTTCGAGGGTGGTGGTCATGGCTGCCTCATCCTTCGCCGCTGTCGAGCGCCTTGCTGAGCGTGTACTGGACCCAGGCGCTGCGGCTGACGCCGCGCTTGCGGGCGGCAGCATCGACGCGGGCAAGGAGCTCGCGGTCGAACCGGATCATGGCCGGCACCTTGCGGGTGTCCGCCTCGCCTTCCCCGGCCGCTCTTCCGGCGCCCCCGATGAACGCCTCGGCGGCTTTCTCCGGGCTGGCCGCGTGCATATCGCCTGTATTGCGCCTTGGTTTCTTAGCGATAGCCATGCAATATCACACCGATATACTTCCGCCGTCATAGAGCGCGGCCACGAGGGCATCCAGCTCGGCCGCCGCCTTCTGGTCCTGCCCGGCCTGCTCAAGGACGGACCGCCCCGACGCCGCCGCGTTCGGAAAGGCCTTGCGCCGGACCACCCTGGTGGCGAGGCACTCGATGCCGTCGGCCTCGGCTAGGGCGGCCTCGGCCTCCTCGTTGTCCTTGCCAGAGACGTCGGCGGCGTTGAGTACGGCGAGCGCGCGCAGGCGGTCGTTGATGGAGCGGGCCTCGTGGACGAGCTCGGCCATCCGGTCGATGGCCCAGACGTCGAAGGTCCTCGGCTGAACGGGGATCAGCACCGTGTCGGCGACGGTGAGCGCCGCCCGCAGGCTGCCGGTGTCGCGCCCGCCCACGTCGATGACCACGTCGGCGTACTTCGCGGCGAGCTGACGCACCTGCGTGCGCAGCGCCGCTCCCTGCAGGGCTACGGCGGTGTAGCCCGGGGCGCCGAGAAGTTCGGTGCGCAGGTCGGTGAAGGCCGCCGCGGTGCCCTGTTCGTCGCCGTCGACGAGCAGCACCTCCCGGCCGGCGCGAGCGCGGGCGATGGCGATGTTGATGGCGAGCGTCGTCTTGCCGACGCCGCCCTTGACGTTGCCGACGGCGAGGATCATGCGATCATGTG
>CAYWSB010000150.1:0-12794 GCA_964460465.1 uncultured Geminicoccaceae bacterium
TCATCACCTCGTTGAGCTTCGCACTCTGGCTCGACAGGTAGACGTCGAGCAGGCCGGAGGCGATCTCGCGATAGGTCTCGAGGATGTCCATGAGCTGAACGGTGTGATCGTAGGCATCACGCAGATAGGGGCGGGTCGTGGCGGTGATCTGGGCGGTCTCGTCGCGCAGGAGGGCGCCCAGCATCTCGCGCATCGGCCAGATCGCGCGGCGCAGGACCAAGAGCTCGCGCTTGAGGTGATGCAGCCGCTCGACGTGCCGGGCATCGGGGTCCTGCACGACCTCGTCCTCGAGCGCCTCCAGCTCCTCGCCCATCGCCTCCAGCGCCGGGAAGTAGCCGTCGACGGCAGCGTCGATCAGGGCATACGCCAGGTAGTCCGCCCCTTGCGCCCGGATTCGGCCCTTACCACGGCGCAGCCGCTCGCGCACCGGCTCGAAGCAGTCGCCGGGGCGCTCCTGGAAGGTCAGGACGTGGTGCTGGCCCACCATCATCGAGACCTGCTCGCCCTCGGTCGGGCCGCCGGGCGTGAGCATCCGAAAGACGATGAAGAGCCTCTCGTCGTACAGCTCGACCTTGGGCCGCTGGTGGGTGTTGGTAATGTCCTCCACCGCCAGGGGATGCAGCCCGAACCGCCGGGCCACGGCCTCGATGGCCGGATGGTCGGCGAGGCCGACGAGGTCGACCCAGAGCACGCCGCTCCGGGCGGCGAGGCCGGGCAGGGCCGCCGGCGTGACGTGCTTCGTCTCTTGCACACCCTCGGCCGCGGCGTCCGGCCGGTAGGTGATCGCCGTGATCGTCGTCGCCGCCGCCGAGGGGTCGGCGACGAGCACGCCGGGTGCGGTGCCGGGCGCGGCCCGCTTGCGCAAGACCAGCCGGGATTTCCTGCGTCGCATCGGATCGCCTCTTCGAAGGTCGCCGTCGACCGCCGTCATAGCAGAGCCGGCGCGCGGGAGAACCGCCGGCGACTGGTGTCTCTCGGCCGACCCCTGGTGGCCATTTCGTCGCCCCGGTCACACCACCGGTTCCCTCGGGCGGCAACTTCGCGTCATATGGCCGCCAGTGGTGGCCGCGTGCGGCTGCCCGGGAGGACGGGAGGGGGCGATGGCTCTGGAGGAGAGCGAGCTCGGGCGGTTCCGCGCGCGGCGGCGGGCGGCGCTGGCCGGCAGCGGCGGCGAGAAGCTCGCCAAGCGCCACGCCAGGGGGCTGCTGAGTGCGCGCGAGCGGCTCTTGCACCTCTTCCAGCCGGACACCTTCCAGGAGATCGGTGCCTGGGCCACGCACCAGTGCACGGCCTTCGGGATGGAGGCGAGCCACATCCCGGGCGACGGGGTGGTCTGCGGCACCGGCTTCGTCGACGGCCGGCAGGTGACGGCGGCGAGCCAGGATTTCATGGTGCTGGGCGGCTCGCTCGGCCGGATGCACGCCGAGCGCATGGTCCAGGGCATGGACCACGCGCTCAAGACCGGCACCCCCTTCGTGATGATCGCCGATTCCGGCGGCGCGCGCATCCAGGAGGGGGTGGACGCGCTCTCGGGCTACGGCCGGGTGTTCCACCGCAATGTCGACCTCTCCGGCGTGGTGCCGCAGATCGCGGTCATCGCCGGCCCTTGCGCCGGCGGGGCGGCCTACGCCCCGGCGCTGATGGACTGGATCGTCATGACCCGGGAGAACGCCCAGCTCTTCATCACCGGCCCGCAGGTGATCAAGTCGGTCACCGGGCGCGACGTCTCGATGGAGGAGATCGGCAGCGCCGCCATGCACAGCAGCCTGAGCGGCAACGTCCATTTCGTCGCCGATGACGACCGCCACGCGCTGGACATCACCCGCGAGCTCCTGGGCTACCTGCCGTCCAACAATGCCGGCGATCCGCCGCATCGGCCGGGCGAGATCCTGGTGCTCGACGACGACCCGGCGATCGACCGACTGGCGGAGGGCGATCCGGCGGTGCCGATGGACACTGGCGCCATCATCCGCCACCTCGTCGACGGCGGCAGCTTCCTCGAGGCGCATGCCGGCTTCGCCCAGAACCTGATCGTCGGGTTCGGCCGGGTCAACGGCATCGTCACCGGCTTCGTCGCCAACAACTCGATGGTCAAGGCGGGCTGCCTCGACATCGACGCGTCGGACAAGGGGGCGCGGTTCATCCGCTTCTGCAACTGCTTCAACATCCCGGTCACGACGCTGGTCGACGTGCCGGGCTTCCTGCCGGGGATCGCCCAGGAGCAGGGCGGGATCATCCGCCACGGGGCGAAGATGCTGTTCGCCTACGCCAGTGCGACGGTGCCCAAGGTGACGATCCTGACCCGCAAGGCCTATGGCGGAGCCTATCTGGCGATGTGCAGCCAGGACCTTGGGGCCGATGCGGTCTACGCGTGGCCAACGGCCGAGGTGGCGGTGATGGGGGCGGAAGGGGCGGTCGCCGTCCTCTACAAGAAGGAGCTCGAGAAGGCGGCGGACCCGGCGGCCCGACGGGCCGAGCTCGTCCGACAGTACCGCGAGGAGTTCGCCTCGCCCTATCTGGCGGCGGCGCGCGGCTACGTCACCGACATCATCGAGCCCGCGGCGACCCGGGCGGTGCTCTCGCTGACGCTCAGGAAGCTGTTGGAGAAGCGCGAGCTCCGGCCGATGAAGAAGCACGGCAACATCCCGCTCTGAGCGGGGCAGGACGGAGACGGCGGGGATGGGCGTGGGGACGGCGCTGGTCCAGGGGCTGGTCGGCTATCTGATCACCATCGTGGTGGCGTTCGCCACGGCCGGCCTGATCGCGGTGATGGTCAAGGGCCTGCGCGCCCGGCGGGCATCGGCGGTGGTGGCGCCGGCCGCTGCCGCCTCGGTGCCGGCGCCGGCGGCGATCGACGAGGCCGAGATCGCGCGGCGGGTGGCCGTGGTGGCGGCCGCGGTCGCCACTGTCGCCGGCCGGACCCGCATCGTCCGCATCGACGAGGCCGCGATCCCCGGCCTCTGGCGCACCACCGGCCGGGCGATGCACCACCGCTCGCACGTCCCCCACCGCTGACCCGCCCGCCCCGCGACGAGGAACCCCGCCCATGGCCAGAACCCGGCATCTCAAGATCACCGTCGAGGGCAAGGTCTACGACGTCGTGGTCGAGGACGTGACCGACGACGACGGCACGCTCTACCCGTCGCCCGGGCTGGCCAGCACCGCCCACCAGCCGGCCGCGGCCACGCCGCCACCCGCCGCGGCCCCCGCCCGGCCGGCCACCCCCGCCGTTGCCGGGGCGAACGACAAGCTCGCACCGATGGGCGGGACGATCGTCGAGATCCTGGTCAAGGAGGGCGAGCGGCTCGAGGCCGGCCGCCAGGTCCTGGTCATGGAGGCGATGAAGATGAAGCAGGTGGTGACCGCGCACAAGGACGGCACGGTGAGCCGCATCCACGTCAAGCCCGGCGAGGCGGTGGATGCCGGCCAGCCGCTCGTGACCATCGACTGAGCCGGGGCGGCGGCCGATGGGCGACATCCAGTTCCTGCAGATCTTCCAGGGTGTCGCGACGCTGGCCGATGCCGAGCCTGCCGTGTTCTGGGGGCGGCTGCTCCTGATCGCCGTCGGCTGCGGCCTCGTCTATCTCGGCCGCCGCGGCGTGCTCGAGGCGCTGATCATGGTGCCGATGGGGCTCGGCATGGCGGCGGTCAACGCGGCCGTCATGTTCGTGCCGCCGAAAATGGCGCTCGAGGTCGACCCGGAGACCGGGGTCGGCACCGGCACGCTCTTCCTCAACCCCCTCGTCGCCGAGGGGGCGCAGTGGGTGGACCTCCTGCAGATCCAGTGGCTGCAGCCGGTCTACGCCTTCTCGTTCTCCAACGGCCTGATCGCCTGCCTCGTCTTCATCGGCATCGGCTCGCTGCTCGATGTGGGCTTCGTCATGGCGCGGCCGTTCAAGAGCATGTTCATCGCCCTTTGCGCCGAGCTCGGCACCGTCGTGGCCCTGCCGCTGGCGATCGGCATGGGCCTGCCCCTGGCCGATGCGGCGGCCACCGCCACCATCGGCGGCGCCGACGGGCCGATGATCCTCTTCGCGGCGCTCATGCTCTCGGAGGATCTCTTCGTCCCGATCACGGTGGTCGCCTATCTCTATCTGGGCCTCACCTATGGCGGCTATCCGTTCCTGATCAAGCTCATGGTGCCGCGCCGGCTGCGCGGCCTCAGGATGGCACCGGAGCCGATGCCGACCATCACCCCGGGTGAGAAGACCGTTTTCGCCGTGGTCGCCTGCGTGGCCCTCTGCCTGCTCTTCCCGGTGGCCGCACCGCTCTTCCTCTCGCTCTTTTTGGGCGTGGTGATTCGCGAGAGCGGTCTCCGGCACTACCAGGAGACCTTCAGTGGCCCGGTGCTCTACGGCGCCACCTTTTTCCTCGGCCTGCTCCTGGGCGTGCTCTGCGAGGCCAGTACCATTCTCCGGCCCGAGGTCTTGAGCCTGCTCGTCATCGGCATCGTCGCGCTCACCTTCTCGGGCATCGGCGGGCTGATGGGCGGCTATGTCCTCTATTGGTGGCACAAGCGCCGCGGCGAGGTCTACAACCCGGTGATCGGCATCGCCGGGGTCAGTTGCGTGCCGACCTGTGCCAAGGTGGCGCAGAAGGTGGTGGCCGAGGAATCGCCCGACGCGGTGGTCATGCCGCATGCGCTGGGTGCGAGCATCAGCGGCGTCATCACCTCGGCGATCTTCGCGGCAGTGCTGATCACCATCGTCCGCGCGGCCGGTGGTGGGGCGCTCTGATCCCGGGCGACGATCCCGGCGGCTGCCGCGCTGGGGCTATTGGCTCGCCGGTGCGGCGGTCGCCTGCGCCGGTGCGCTGATCGCCAACCGCCTCTCGGCCGGGCTCCCGGTCGCGGAGCGGTTGCCCTATTGGCTCGGCGGCAGCGCCGTGATCTTCCTCGGCCTTTGGATCCTCTCGCTCGGCACGCGGGCGCGGCTGGAGAGGCGGGACGGTGCCGGGCGGTGACCGGCGATGACAGCAGCAGGAGACGAGAGATGCGCGCCGTTGGCTACACGAAGAGCCGTCCGATCGACGCTCCCCTGGCGCTCGAGGACATCGAGATCGCCGAGCCCGTGCTCCGGCCGCGCGACCTTCTGGTGGCGGTCGAGGCCGTGTCCGTCAATCCCGTCGACGTCAAGGTGCGGATGCGCGCCGAGCCCGAGACCGGCCACAAGGTGCTGGGCTTCGATGCCGCCGGCACGGTCAGGGCGGTCGGCGAGGCGGTGACCCTGTTCAAGCCCGGCGATCGCGTGTTCTACGCCGGCGACATCACCCGGCCGGGCACCAACGCGGCGTTGCATGCGGTCGACGAGCGGATCGTCGGGCCGAAGCCGGGCTCGCTCGGCATGGCGGAGGCTGCCGCCCTGCCGCTGACCGCGATCACCGCCTGGGAGCTGCTGTTCGACTGCTTCGACCTCGCGGAAGGCGGCGGGGCAGGGGACACGCTCCTGGTGATCGGCGGGGCGGGCGGCGTGGGCTCGATCCTGATCCAGCTCGCCAAGGTGCTGACCGGGCTTCGGGTGATCGCCACGGCGTCGCGCGACGAGACCCGCGACTGGTGCCTGCGGATGGGCGCCGACGCGGTGATCGATCATCGCCAGAGCCTGCCGGGGCAGCTCCGGGACATGGGGGTCCAGCCGCGCTACGTGGCGGCGCTCACCGCCTCCGACCGGCATTTCGACGCGATCGTCGAGCTGATCGCCCCCCGCGGCGAGATCGGCATGATCGACGATCCCAAGGGGATCGATATCGCGAAGATCAAGCAGAAGGCGCTGTCGTTCCACTTCGAGCTGATGTTCACGCGACCGATGTTCGAGACCGCGGACATGGCTGCGCAGCACCGGCTCCTGACCCGGGTGGCCGGGCTGGTCGATGCGGGCCGCGTGGTGACCACGGCCGTGCGCGATCTCGGGCCGTTGTCGGCGGCCAGGCTCAAGGAGGCGCACCGGCTGCAGGAGAGCGGGCGGGCCCTCGGCAAGACGGTGCTTCGCGGCTTCGCCTGACCGGGGCGGCCGATCGCGGCCGCCCCGGCCTTTATGGCGGGTGCCGAGGCTGCTATGCCTGCCTCGTGCATCAGGGAGGCAGGCTTGACGGCACTCTTGGACGTCCGGCTCGACGACAAGTACGAGAAGGACCAGGGCCGCATTCATCTCACCGGCGTGCAGGCGCTGGTGCGGCTGACGCTGGAGCAGCGGCGGCGCGATCTGGCGCGCGGCTGGAGCACGGCGGGCTATGTGACGGGCTACCGGGGCTCGCCCTTGGGGGCGTTCGACCAGCAGCTCCAGGCGGTCCGGCCGCTGCTCGAAGCCCACCACATCCACCACCAGCCGGCGGTCAACGAGGACCTGGCGGCGACGGCCTGCCAGGGCACCCAGCAGGTCCACAGGCTGGGCGGCTCGCCTTATGACGGCGTGTTCGCCCTTTGGTACGGCAAGGGCCCGGGGGTCGACCGCTCGGGCGACGCCATCCGCCACGGCCATCTCTTCGGCACGCATCCCAAGGGCGGCGTGCTGCTGCTGCTCGGCGACGACCACATCTGCGAGAGCTCGACCACGGCGCACCAGTCCGAGTTCGCCATGGTGGACGCGCAGATCCCGGTGCTCAACCCGTCGACGGTGCGCGAGATCCTGGACTACGGCCTCCTCGGCATCGCCATGTCGCGGTTCACCGGCGGCTGGGTGTCCCTGAAATGCGTCCACGACACGGTCGAGTGCACCGCCTCGATCGCGGTCGACCCGGCCGAGCCGGCGATCGTCGACCCGCCCGAAAGCGAGGTCGGGGCCGGGCCGCGGCACGTCGACGTCGACACGACGCAGTCGCTGCCGCTGCTGGCGGGCGAGCTGGAGCGGCGGGTGCACACCACCAAGCTCGAGGCGGCCCGGGCCTTCGCCCGTGCGAACGGGCTCGATCGCGTCACCCACGGGGCCGCGGCCGCGCCGGTCTGCATCGTCACCACCGGCAAGTCCTGGGCGGACGTGGTCGCGGCGCTCGAGCTGCTCGGCATCGACGAGGGCCGGGCCCGCGACCTCGGCCTCAAGGTGTTCAAGGTGGGCATGTCCTGGCCGCTCGAGCCCGTCGGCCTCGAGCTGGCGATGCAGGGTGTCGAGCTGGCGCTGGTGGTCGAGGAGAAGCGCGGGCTGATCGAGGAGCAGATGAAGGCGCTCCTCTATGCCGCTGCCCACCGGCCGCGGATCGAGGGCAAGGCCGATGCGACGGGCGCCCCGCTCTTCCCCAGCCACGGGGCACTCGATGCCGTGCAGATCGCGCACGCCATCGCTGCCCGGCTGGTCGAGCGGACCGGCGACGCCGCCCTGCGCGGGCTCCTGCCGGGGCTCGAGGCGCAGGCCCGGGCCGCTGCCGGCTTCGTGCCGGCCATGGCGCGGCTGCCCTATTTCTGCGCCGGCTGCCCGCACAGCAGCTCGACCCGGGTGCCGGAGGGCAGCCGGGCCATGGCCGGGATCGGCTGCCACTACATGGCCAACTGGATGGACCGGCGGACCTCGGGCTTCACCCAGATGGGCGGGGAGGGGGCGTCGTGGCTGGGCGCCGCCCCGTTCAGCACCACCCCGCACCTCTTCCAGAACGTGGGCGACGGGACGTTCTACCATTCGGGCTCGATGGTGGTCCGGGCCGCGGTCGCCTCGGGGCAGAGCCTGACCCTCAAGATCCTGGTCAACGACGCGGTCGCCATGACCGGCGGGCAGAAGATGGAGGTGGGCAACCTCGATACCGCGCGGATCACGCGGCTGCTCGAGGCCGAGGGGGTGAAGGAGATCGCGGTGGTCTCGGACCAGCCCGAGAAATACCCGATCGGCACCGTGTTCGCGCCCGGCGTGCGCCGCTACCACCGCGACGAGCTCGATGCCGTGCAGCGGCGGCTGCGCGAGGTCGAGGGGGTGACCGCCATCGTCTACGACCAGACCTGCGCCGCGGAGAAGCGGCGGCGGCGCAAGCGCGGCACCTATCCGGACCCGGACGAGCGCATCCTGATCAACGAGCTGGTCTGCGAGGGCTGCGGCGACTGCGGCGTGCAGTCCAACTGCGTGGCGATCCAGCCGGTCGAGACCGAGCTCGGCCGGAAGCGGCGGATCGACCAGTCGGCCTGCAACAAGGACTTCTCCTGCCTCAAGGGCTTCTGCCCGAGCTTCGTCTCGGTCAAAGGTGCAACGGTCAAGAAGCGCGTCGCCGATATGGCCGCCCTGCCGGCACTGCCCGCCCCGGTGCTGCCGCCGCTCGACCGGAGCTTCGGCATCCTGGTCACGGGGATCGGCGGCACGGGCGTCATCACCATCGCGGCCCTGCTCGGCATGGCGGCGCATCTCGAGGGCAAGGGCACGGCCGGGCTCGACATGATCGGCGTGGCGCAGAAGGGCGGGGCCGTCACCTCGCACCTCAAGCTGGCGCCGACCCAGGACCAGACGGGCGCACCCAGGCTGGCGCCGGGCGGCGCCGACCTCGTGCTCGGCTGCGACATGGTGGTGGCGGCGGGCCGCGGCGCCGTGCCGCTGATGGCCAGGGACCGGACCCGGGCCGTGGTCAACACGGCGGAGCAGATGACGGGGGCCTTCACCCGCGATCCGGACCTGCAGTTCCCGGCTGCCCGGCTCCTCGCCGACATCGCGGCGGCGGCAGGCACGGTCGAGCGGGTCGACGCCTCGCGGCTGGCCGAGCGCCTCCTCGGCGATGCCATCGGCGCCAACCTGATGCTCGTCGGCTACGCCTGGCAGCGGGGCTGGCTGCCGCTCTCCGGCGAAGCCATCCTGAGGGCGATCGAGATCAACGGGGTGGCCGTGGGCTTCAACCAGCGCGCCTTCACGCTGGGGCGGCATTTGGCGCACGATCCGGCGGCGATAGCGGCGCTGCTGCCGGAACGCGCGCGGCCGCTCGAGCGGCTGGACGACATCGTGGCGCACCGGGCGGCGTTTCTCGCGGACTACCAGGACGCGGCCTATGCGGAGCGCTACCGGGTGCGGGTCGAGCGCGTGTGGGCCGCGGAGGCGGCCGCGGTGCCGGGGCGCGAGGACCTGACGCTCGCGGTCGCGCGCTGCCTCTTCAAGCTGATGGCGATCAAGGACGAGTACGAGGTGGCCCGGCTCTATTCCGGGGAGGCGTTCAGGCGGCAGCTCGCGGCCGAGTTCGAGAGCTTCGAGCGGCTGGAGGTGCATCTCGCACCGCCGCTGCTCGCCAGCCGCGACCCGCGCACCGGCCTGCCGAGGAAGCGGCGCTACGGGCCCTGGATGCTGAAGGCGATGGGCACGCTGGCGCGGCTCAAGGGGTTGCGCGGCACCAGGTGGGACTTGTTCGGCCGGACGGCGGAGCGGCGCATGGAGCGGCAGCTGCTCGCCGACTACGAGGCGCTGCTGGAGGAGCTCTGCGGCGCGGTGACACCGGCCAGCCACGCGACGGCGGTGGAGCTCGCGAGCCTGCCCGAGCACATCCGTGGCTTCGGGCATGTGAAGGAGCGGCACGTGGAGGAGGTGAAGGCCAAGGAGGCGCGGCTGCGAGCGGCGTTGGCCGGGCAGGCGAGGGCCCCTGAACCATCGGCTGCAGCACTTGCCGGTCGTTGGGGGTAACCTGATACCCCGGTGACCTCGATGACGGGCAGGATGCGCCCGGTCATCGCTCGAACCATGGCGTGACGTCGCGGCCGACCTGCGATCGGGCGTGGCCCGCTACCGGCCCTCGATCTCGTCCAGCGCAAACGGGCAGGTCGCCGGGATGCAGGCGGCGGCGTCGTGCTCGCCACGGGCTTCGAGGCTCTGGCGGGCGATGTCGGCGGCCTGGGCGTAGAGCTTGGCGAGGTTGGCGTCGAGCTCGCGCTCGAGGGTCTTGGTCAGGCGATCGTCGAGGGATGCGCGCACCAAGAGGATGCTGCGCTCCCAGCCGGCGCGCGGCTCGACCGCGGGCGAGAGCTGCAGCTTCAGGAGATGCTCGACGATGGTGCGGACCTGGCTGCGGCAGGCGTTGCGTCGTTCCGTGCCCAGGCCCTCGACCTCCTCGGCCAGGTGCAGCACGTCGATCGGCAGGTTGCGGCGCTCGCTCGCCAGGGCGCGCAGGACCTTCGCCTGGGCTTTGGTCCAGGCGTAGAAGTCCTCGGCGTAGAGGTCGCGCGCGAGATCGCCCATTCCCGTCCCGCTCGGGTGGTGGTGCCGGCAGCAGGAGTCGAACCCGCGACCTACCGCTTACAAGGCGGTTGCTCTACCAGCTGAGCTATGCCGGCCCCATGGGGCGGATTTAGGGAGCCCCGGGCTTCCGCGTCAACGCATAAAGGGCGAGGCTGGTGGCGACCGAGACGTTGAGGCTGTCGATCCGCCGGTCGATCGGGATCGCCAGGATCTCGTCGCACTGCTCGCCGACCAGCCGGCGGATGCCCTCGCCCTCGGAGCCCACGACGAGCACCCGGCGCGGCGCCGCGGGGGCCGCGTCGACGGTCACCTCGCCGTCGGCCTCGAGGCCGCTGACGCGGAACCCGGCCTCCTTGAGGCGCTGCAGCGCCCGGGTCAGGTTCACCACCTCGACGACGGGCAGCATGTCGAGGGCGCCGGAGGCGGCCCGGGCGGCGGTGCCGTTGAGCTCGGCCGAGCGGCGCTCGGGCACGATCACCGCACCCACGCCGAGCGCCACGGCGGAGCGCAGGATGGCGCCGAAATTGCGGGGATCGGTGACCTGGTCGAGGGCGAGCAGCAGGCTGCGCTCCGGCTGGATCGCGATCACCCGCTCGAGCTGCAGCGGCGGCAGCGGCGCCACCTGCATCGCCACGCCCTGGTGCACCGCACCGCGCGGCAGCCGCCTCGCGATCTCGGCGTCGGGCAGCGGGGTGATGCGCAGGCCGCGCCTGGCCGCGGCGTCGCGGATCCGCGGCATGCCGTCCTCCGAGGCCAGGAGCTGGTGGCAGGTGCGGCGCTGGTTCTTGATCGCGGCCAGGACCGCATGCTCGCCGAACAGCCAGAGCTCGTTCGGGCTCGGCCGGTCATGCTCGCGGCGGTCGGGGCCGCGGCGCTCGGGGGCGCGGGGCCGCGGGGCCGGACCTTGCGGCGGCTTGCCGCTGCGGCGGGTGGTCCCGTCGCGTGGCCCACCGTCGCGGGGCGTGCCGCCGCCGGGCGGCTTCGGCCGGTCGTGCCGCCGGTCGCGACCGCCCTCGGCGGTGCGGCCGGGGCCCTGGCCGGGCTGGCGTGGGCGGTCTTTTCGGGGAGGGCGTTCGGGCATCGGGGGTCCAGCAAGCGAGAAGCGTGTCGTCCGTGGGAATGGACGGCCGGCGTCCAGTTGACAAGGCAGTGACTAAGGCGATATGCCGCGCCACGTTTTCGCCCTTGGCGGACACCTGGAGGGGTGGCCGAGTGGTTAAAGGCAGCAGACTGTAAATCTGCCCGCGTCAGCGTACGTAGGTTCGAATCCTACCCCCTCCACCAGACCGTCGATGGCGGGAGCATCGCACATCGAGAGCCGCGGGTGTAGCTCAACGGTAGAGCTCCAGCCTTCCAAGCTGGCGGTGGGGGTTCGATTCCCCTCACCCGCTCCAGTTCGACCGCCGCATGGCTGCGGCATCACTTGTCCAAGTAAGAGTGGAACGGGAAACCCGGTCATGGCGAAGGCGAAGTTCGAGCGGACGAAGCCGCATGCGAATATCGGCACGATTGGTCACGTTGACCACGGCAAGACGACGTTGACGGCGGCGATCACGAAGGTGTTGGCCGAGACGGGTGGTGCGACGTTCACGTCTTACGACAACATCGACAAGGCGCCGGAGGAGAAGGCTCGGGGGATCACGATCAACACGGCGCATGTCGAGTACGAGACGGCGGCGCGGCACTACGCGCATGTCGACTGCCCGGGCCACGCCGACTACGTCAAGAACATGATCACCGGTGCGGCGCAGATGGACGGCGCCATCCTGGTGGTGTCGGCGGCGGACGGGCCGATGCCGCAGACGCGCGAGCACATCCTTTTGGCGCGGCAGGTGGGCGTGCCGGCGCTGGTGGTGTTCTTGAACAAGGTCGACATGGTGGACGACCCGGAGCTGCTCGAGCTGGTCGAGCTCGAGGTCCGCGAGCTGCTCTCCTCGTACGAGTTCCCGGGGGACGACATCCCGATCGTGCAGGGCTCGGCGCTGGCGGCGCTGGACGGCTCGAACGACGAGCTGGGCAAGGCCAAGATCCTGGAATTGATGCGGGCGGTCGACGAGTACATCCCGCAGCCGGAGCGGGCGGTGGACCAGGCGTTCCTGATGCCGATCGAGGACGTGTTCTCGATCTCGGGCCGCGGCACGGTGGTGACCGGGCGGATCGAGCGGGGGATGGTGAAGGTCGGCGACGAGGTGGAGATCGTCGGCATCCGGCCGACGACGAAGACCACCTGCACGGGTGTGGAGATGTTCCGGAAGCTGCTCGACAGCGGCCAGGCCGGCGACAACGTGGGCGTGCTGCTGCGCGGCACCAAGCGCGACGAGGTGGAGCGCGGCCAGGTGCTCTCCAAGCCCGGCTCGATCAAGCCGTTCACCAAGTTCAAGGCCGAGACCTACGTCCTGACCAAGGAGGAGGGCGGCCGGCACACGCCGTTCTTCACCAACTACCGGCCGCAGTTCTACTTCCGCACGACCGACGTGACCGGGACGGTGCAGCTGCCCGAGGGCACCGAGATGGTGATGCCGGGCGACAACGTGACGATGCATGTCGAGCTGATCGCACCCATCGCCATGGAGCAGGGCCTGCGCTTCGCGATCCGCGAGGGCGGCCGGACGGTGGGCGCCGGCGTCGTCGCCGAAATCGTCGGCTGAGGCAGGGCGGGAGCGGGGCTGGAGC
>CAYWSB010000151.1:0-12740 GCA_964460465.1 uncultured Geminicoccaceae bacterium
CGCCGGCGTCGCGCCGACCAACGACGCCGGCGAGCGGCGCCGACCAGGGGCGAACGCAGCGCCCGCCGCGCTGCGTCGGGGCGCCGGCGCTCGGCGCTCGACCCGCCCGGCCTAGCTTGCAGTGGATGTCCCTCGGGGCGAGCCGGGCGCGCCCCTGGTCCGCGTGCCACGACCGCCACGCCGCCCGGCAGCGGTGCCGGACGTGCCGTGCCGGAGCCCTGCCGGGGTGGCCGTCGCCGCACTGGGCTGGACGCCCCCCGAGCCTGCCCCGCCGGATGAGCTGCACGGCGGCTCGTGGCGGGCTCCAGCGGCCGCGCTGCCGCGCGGCGCCCGCCCGCGCCACCAGTCGCCCGCCAACAGCGCCCGCCTGGCTGTCGGCGCGCCGCCCCCCGCGAGACGGCGGCAGCGTGCTGCCCGGCCGCCGCGGCGCCCCGGCCGGTCAGGCAGCGACGGCTCAGGGGGCGGTGGTGGCGGTGGTCGGCGGCACCGCCGTCTCGGGCTGGCGCAGGACGACGAGCGAGATCCGCCGGTTGCGCGGATCGGCGGGGTCGTCCTCGATCAGCGCGTCGGCGTCCGCCTTGCCGATGACGTCGGCGATCCGCCGGGCCGCGACGCCGGCTCCGACCAGCGCCTCGCGGGTGGCGTTGGCGCGGTCCGAGGAGAGCCGCCAGTTGTCGTAGCGCACCCCCGGGGCGAACGGCCGCGCATCGGTGTGGCCGCGGATCGAGAGCCGGTTGGGGAGCGCCGCGAGCGACTGCGCCACGACGCGCAGCAGCTCCCTGGCGGCGGGATAGAGCTCGGCCGAGGCGCTCGGGAACATCGCCGTCTGGTCGCGGTCGACGATCTGGATGCGCAGGCCCTCGGGCGTGTCGTCGATCAAGAGGCTCTCGGCGAACGGGAGCAGTGCCGGCGACTGGCCGAGCGCCTCGAGCAGGGCGGCCCTGGCCTGGTCGAAGCCGGCCTGCTCGCGTCGCCGGTGCTCGGCCGCGACGGCCGCGTCCGGCAGCTCGGCCGGCCGCAGCTCGCCGCCCGCCGCCAGGTGCTCGGCGGCGAGGTCGATGGCGAAGGCGTCCGGTTCCGGCTCGGCCGGTGCGGCGGTCAGCGGCGGCGTCGTCGCCACGAACGGCGACGGCGGCAGCTGCACCGACATCTCGTCGCTGGCGATGGTGATGCCGTCGAGCAGGCCGGCGGCACCGCCCGGGGTCCCCACCTGCGCCTTGGCCTCGCTGAAATACTCCGCCAGGCCCTTGAGCTTCGTCTGGTCGGCGGTGGCCAGGAGCCACAGCATCAGGAAGAACGCCATCATCGCCGTGACGAAGTCGGCGTAGGCGACCTTCCAGGCACCGCCGTGATGGCCGTGGCCACCCTCCTCGACGACCTTGCGGATGACGATCGGGTTGTTGTCCGCCATGCGCTGCGCCCGTCAATGCCGGTCGGCGGCGGGCTCAGGAGGCCAGGGGATCGGAGGGCAGCGCCTGCAGCACCTCGTCGATCTCCTGGAAGCTCGGCTGCAGCACGGAGGGCACGTTGCCGCGGGCGAGCTCGACCGCGATGGGGGCCGAGTGGCCCTGCAGGTAGGCCACGAGGCAGTCGCGGATGATGGCGTAGAACTGGCCGTCCTGCTCGTAGGTCTGGTTCAGCCGCGCGGTCATCGGGCCGACGAAGCCGTAGGCCAGGTAGACCCCCATGAAGGTGCCGACGAGCGCGCCGCCGATCATCCCGCCCAGCACGTCCACGGGCTGGTCGATCGAGGCCATGGTCTTGATGATGCCGAGCACCGCCGCGACGATGCCGATCGCCGGCAGCGCGTCGGCCACGTTCTGCAGCGCGCCCGAGCGGGCATGCAGCTCGGCGTGGTGCTTCTTGAGCTGCCGCTGCATGCAGTCCTCGACCTGGTACGGGTCGTCCATGCTCATCGTCATCATCCTGAGCGTGTCGGTGATGAAGTCGAGGGCGAAATGGTCGTGCTGGATCCGCGGGTACTTGGCGAACAGGCTGCTCTCGGCCGGGTTGTCGACATGCGGCTCGAGGGCGAGGACGCCGCGGGTCTTCAACAGCTTGACGATGATGTACATGAGCGACAGCAGGTCGCGATAGTCGTCGCGGGTCCAATGCGCACCCTTGAACACGCGCTTGAGGTCGCCGAGCGCTCCCTTCACCACCGGGCCGCCATTGGCGATCAGGAAGGTGCCGGCCGCCGCCCCGCCGATCATCATGAGCTCGAACGGCAGCGCCTTGACGATGATCCCGAACTTGCCGCCGGCCAGGGTGTAGCCGCCGAAGACGAGCCCGATGACCATGAGAATGCCGATGATCGCAAGCATTGCCCGTCCCGCTGGCACGGCCGCCACGCGCGGGCCGCTGCCATGGTTCTAGGCGTCGAGGGTTAAGATTCCGTAACCGCGCCCGCGGCTTCGAACGCGCGGCGGCCGCTCAGCCGTCCCGGGCGCCCTGCCGCAGCAGGCGCTGCTTCTCGCGCGACCAGTCGCGGTCCTTGAGCGCCTGGCGCTTGTCGTACTCCTTCTTGCCGCGGGCGAGGCCCAGCTCGACCTTGGCGAAGCCGCGCGGCGAGAAGTAGAGCGAGAGCGGCACCAGGGTCATCCCCTTGCGCTGCACGGCCCCCAGCAGCCGGCCGATCTCGCGCCGCTTCAACAACAGCTTGCGCGGCCGCTTCGGCTCGTGGTTGAAACGATTGCCACCACGGTATTCGGGTATGTTGGCATTGAACAACCAGAGCTCGCCCTGCATCTCCCCGGCATGCGCCTCGTTGATCGTGGCCCGGCCCTCGCGCAGCGACTTCACCTCGGTGCCGGTGAGGATCAGGCCGGCCTCGATCCGCTCCTCGATGGTGTAGTCGTGGAACGCGCGCCGGTTCTGGGCGACGCTGCGTCGCGCCTTCAGTCGCTCGCTCATCGGGGGTGCTCTCGCCGGGCCGCGTCCGCTCAGTCGGCCGCCACGAGGCCGGCATGGGCGAGGGCGGCGTCGACGGCCCGCGCGGTCGCCTCGCCCACCCCGACCAGCGGCAGGCGCAACTCGTCGCGGCAGCGCCCGAGCCGGGCGAGGGCATGCTTCACCGGTGCCGGGCTGGTCTCGAGGAAGAGGGCGGTGTGCAGCGGGAACAGCAGGTCCTGGATCGCCAGGGCCTCGGCGGTGCGGCCGGCCGCCCAGGCGTCCTGCATGGCGGCGCACAAGCCCGGTGCGACGTTGGCCGTCACCGAGATGCAGCCGTGGCCGCCATGCGCCAGGAACGCCAGGGCGTTGCCGTCCTCGCCGGAGAGCTGGCAGAAATCCGCACCGCACAGCCGCCGCGTCGCCAGCGGCCGCGTGATGTCGTTTGACGCATCCTTAACCCCGACGATGTTAGGAAGCTCAGCGAGCCTGGCCATCGTCTGCGGCGCCATGTCGACGACGCTGCGGCCCGGGATGTTGTAGATGATGATCGGGATGTCGACCGCGTCGTGGATGGCCTTGTAATGCGCGAGGAGCCCGGCCTGCGTGGGCTTGTTGTAGTAGGGGGTGACGACCAGCGCCGCGTCGGCACCGGCGGCCTTGGCGTGCGCGGTCAGGCTGATCGCCTCGGCCGTGGCGTTCGAGCCGGTGCCGGCGATCACCGGCCGGCGGCCGGCCACGATCTCGATGCAGAGCTCGATCACCCGCGCGTGCTCGGCGTGGTCGAGGGTCGGGCTCTCGCCGGTGGTGCCCACCGGCACGAAGCCGTGCGTGCCCGAGTCGATGTGCCACTCGATCAGGCCGGCGAAGGCCTCCTCGTCCACCCGCCCGTCACGAAAGGGTGTTACGATGGCGACGATCGATCCACGAAACATGCGGGCTCATCCAGATGGCGCTAGGGCGACGACCGATTGACGACGCGTGGCGCGGCACTGCCGGCGGCCACCCGGGCGCCCACTCGGGCGAACCGCCACCGGCCGCGGGCCGCGCCGACGCGGTGCAGACCTTCCAACGGGTGACGGCATGACGCAGGATCATAAACGGCCGAACTCCGGCGGGCAAGCAGCCGCCGGCGGTGCCGGGCGGCGGCCCTGGCCGGGTCGCTGGGCGCTGCTGCTGCTCGCCCTGGTCCTCCTCGCCGGCGCGCCGGCCGTCCGCGCCGACAATCTCGACGCCAGGGCGCGCCAGGCGCTCGAGCGCGCCCTCGATGCCGCCGACCGTGGGCAGTGGCCCGAGGCGCGCCGCCATGTCGACAGCCTGCGCTCGCCGCTGTTGCGCACCTACATCATCTGGCGCGAGCTGGTGGCCGGCTCGAGCGCGGTCGACTTCGACCGCCATGCCGCCTTCCTGCGCCGCTACCCGGACTGGCCCCGGCTGGGCGCGGTGCGCGCCAATGCCGAGCTGCGGATGGACCAGACCGTCGGCTATGCCGAGCGTCTCGCCTTCTTCGCCGACCACCGGCCGCGCAGCCGCCAGGGGCGCATCCGTCTCGCCGAGGCGGCGCTCGCCATGGGCGATGTCGAGCAGGGCCGGGCGCTGGTCCGGCAAAGCTGGATCGACGACAATTTCGGCCAGAGCGAGGAGCAGTTCTTCCTGCAGCAGTTCGGCCACCTGCTCGGCCCCGCCGAGCACACGGCGCGGCTGGATCGCCTGCTCTGGGACGGCCGCGAGGGCGAGGCGCGGCGAATGCTGCGCCGCGTCGACCAGGGCCACGCCGCCCTCGCCGAGGCGCGGCTGGCGCTCCAGGCGATGGCCCCGGGGGTCGACGGCCTCATCCGGCGCGTGCCGCAGCGGCTGCAGAGCGATCCGGGCTTGGTCTACGACCGGATGCGCTGGCGGCGGCTGAAGGGCCGCGACGACGGCGTGCGCGAGATCCTGCTGGCGCCGCCGGCCGAGCTCGGCCGGCCATCGCTCTGGTGGAACGAGCGCGCCTACCAGATCCGCTCCGCCCTGAGCGACGGCGACTTCCGCACCGCCTACGCCCTGGCCCGGCGACACGGCCAGGTCGAGGGGGCCGCCTTCGCCGAGGCCGCCTGGCTGGTCGGCTGGCTGGCCCTCCGCCATGCCGGCGACGCGCGCACCGCGCTCGGCCACTTCGCGCAGATGTACGATGCCGTGTCGACGCCGATCAGCCGCTCGCGGGCCGCCTACTGGAGCGGGCGGGCCGCGGCGGCCTCGGGCGATGCGCGGGCCACCGCCCGCTGGTACGGCCTGGCCGCCGAGCACCCGACCACCTATTACGGCCAGCTCGCGCTCGACGAGCTGGGGCTGCCGCTGCGTCTGAACGAGATCGCCGCCGGCCTCAATGGCAGCGGCCACGCCGATCCCGCCTTCGACAGCAAGGACCAGGTGCGCCTCGTGCGCCTGTTCTGCGCCCTCGAGCTGGCCGATCGCGCGGTGCCGTTCCTCGAGCGCCTGCTGCTCGACATCGACCGCAAGAGCCGCGTGGTGGCGCTGGCCCAGGACTGCGGTCGCCCCGACATCGTGGTCGAGCTCGGCAAGCACGGCGTCTCGGCCGGGGTGGTCGATCCCCTCGTCACCTTCCCGATCCCGCCGCACCCCGGCCTGCTGCAGCCGGTCGACAACGGCATCGAGCCGGCGCTCGGCCTCGCCGTGGCCCGGCAGGAGAGCCATTTCGCCGTCGCCGCGCAGAGCCCGGCCGGCGCGCTCGGGCTGATGCAGGTGATGCCGGCCACCGGCAAGGCGGTGGCGCAGCGCTTCGGCCTGCCCTGGTCGGAGCGGCGGCTGCATCAGGACGCCGAGTACAATGCGCGGATCGGCCTCCACTACCTGGGCATGCTGGCCGAGCGCTTCGACGGCGAGATCGCGATGATGGCGGCCGCCTACAATGCCGGGCCGCCGCGAGTGTCGGCCTGGGTCGAGCGGCACGGCGACCCGCGCCGGATGGACGTGCACGGTGTGGTCGACTGGATCGAGCTGATCCCGTTCCGCGAGACGCGCAACTATGTCCAGCGGGTGATCGAGGGTCGCAACGTCTATCGCCAGCTGCTCGGCGCCGGCACCCTGGAGCCGGCCAGCATCGAGCGCGACGGCGGGCCCCTGGTCCCGCCACCGCTGCCGCTGCGCAAGCCCAGGGTCTACTGACCGGGCGCGCAGCCGCCGCGAGGCCGTCGGCGCGCGCCAGCCCTGCCCGCGGTCCCGGCCGCGTAGCCGATCGACCCTTCGGCAGCACGGCACCGGATCGCGCCGCCGTGGCCGATTCCCGGTGCAGGCGAAGGAGCGCAGCCGGCGGTCCCGGCGCTCGGCCTCAGGCTGCCTGCCACGGCCGGCAGGGAGCGGCCGATTGTGGCGGCCCGCCCCGGCGGTCCGGTTTCGCCGACTGCGGCACGAGGGCGCCACCCCGGCAGCGGGCCGGATCTTGGCGCGCTCGCGGCCGGCATCACCCGGCCAAGCCGGGCGCTTCGGCCATGAGCCGGTGCCGGCGGCGTGGCGGATCGCGTTGCGACGACGGTGGACGCGCTGCCGGAAGGCGGCTCCTGCCCGGTCGACGCCGGATGGCCCGTCTGCTCGCGGCGCCGATCCTCTGTCGCCGGGTTTCCGATGTGAGCGCGAACGACCGCTTCGTCGCCACCGACCGCGCTGACGACGCACCCGCGCGCCCAGACGTGCTGGCCGACGCCATGGCGCTTCCGCGCGCCGCCGCCGCAGAATGAACACAAGGTGCTCTTCCTGATCCCGGACCCGGTGGCTCGGGCTGCGGCAGGAGTCCGTTGACGGTGTTCCCTTTGCGTGCGTGCTCGCCCACGAGCGGAGCCCGGCGAGGGGGCTGCCGTAGCCGGCAAGCCTGCACGGCCAAGGCGGCAAAGCCGGGGGCGGTGGCGCTAGGTCTCGGCCGTTGCCAGGCGTCGGGCGACGGCCTCGATGTCGGCGGCGGCCGGGGTCTGTGGCGAGCGATCGAGATAGGGCATCTGCCGACGGATCGCCTCGGGCACCCTGGGGTCGCGGCGGACCGTGCCGAGCGGCCGGCAGTCGAGATCGAGGAAGCGCCGGCAGGCGCGCGCCAGGGTGGCATGGGCGAGGCTGCCCTCGGAGGGGTCGGCGACGTCGTTGGCGAGGAACCAGGGCGGCGGCGCCGTCCCACGCGTCAGCTTGATGAAGGCGTAGTTGTCGGTCAGCGTGGTCGGCTCGTTGTCGCCGACGACGACCAGCCGGGTCGCGGCGGCGGCGAAGCCGGTGGCGATCCGGCCGAGCCCCGAGGGCAGGTCGACCAGCACGTCGTCGAAGGCGCCGGCCATGGCACCGAGGCGGTCGATCGCCCGGCCGAGCCGGGCCTCGCCGAGCCCGGCCAGGGCCTCGCCGGCGCCGCCGCCGCCGAGGAACGCGATGCCGAGATCGGGCAGCGGCCGGACGAGGCCGGCGAGATCCAGGTCGGCGCGGATCGCCCGGGCCAGCGGCAGTCCCGGCTCCAGGCCGAGCTGCACGTCGACATTGGCGAGGCCGAGGTCGGCGTCGACCAGGAGCACCCGACGGCCGCGCCGGGCGAGCGCATGCGCCAGGGTCACGGCGAGGAAGGTCTTGCCCACACCCCCTTTGCCCGAGGCCAGGACCGTCAGGCCGGTGCTGCGAGTCGGTCGGCCGCTCATGGCCTGGCCTCCGGGGCGAATGCGGCAGCCCGGTGCAGCAGCAGCCGGGCGAGGTTGGCGGCGGTCAGGGGCTTGACCGGCTCGGCCACCAGGGGCGCTATGCCGACCCCGGCCATGGCGAGGCCGGCGTCGGCGGCGGCGAGCAGCATGCCGAGCCGCCGGACGGTGTCGAGCCGGGCGGCGAGAAACCGGGTGGCGCCCAGCGCCCGCCAAGCGAGCGCCTGCTCGTGCGCCTCGGCCGGCGCCAGATCGGCCGCCAGGACCGGCAGGAGCTCGCCGCCCAGCCGCCGGGCCAGGGCGGCGGTGGCGGCCAGCGTCTCGCTCTGCAGCGGATTGGCCGCGGCCGTGTCGACCAGGCCGACGGCCGGCTCGCCGTCGCCGCCGGCGGCGCGCTGTGCCAGGGCCGCGAGCGGCTCGACGGCCAGCCCCAGCGGCTCGACCAGGCCCGCGAGCTGGGCGATGCCGCCCTGCCGGCCGGCATCGGCGCTGGCCACCCGCACCGCCCGCCCGGCGAGCCGGGCCGCCGCCGCCAGCCGGGCGATCATCAGCGTCTTGCCGGCGCCGGGGCCGCCGGCCAGGACCAGCGGCCGGCGTGGCCGCTCCTCGAGCGGCTGGAAGCGGCAGTGCTCGGCCAGGGCGAAGGCGAGCACGTCCTCGGCGGCCGCGGCACCGCTCTCGCGGGCGGTGAGGCAGAGCCGCTCGATGCGCCGCCCGCCAGCCTGGTGGAAGCGCAGCGCGGCGGCCAGCCGCTCGATGACCGCGAGCGGCGTCGCGGCCCGCAGGATCTCGGCCAGGGGGTCGGCCGCGGGCTCGACCCCGGCGGTCAGCCGCACCCCGTCCGGCCCCTCCTCGGTCGCCAGGATCACCGCCTCGTCGCCCAGCTCGCGGCGCAGCGCCGCCATCGCCGCCGCCACCGTCGGGCCGGAGAACACCTTCAGCCGCATCGCTCAGACCTGCCCCAGGGTCTTGAGCCGGGCCTTCGGGTGGATCTCGTTCTGCGACAGCACCACGGTCGACGGCCGGAAGCGCTCGACGATCGAGCGCACGTAGGGGCGGATGGCGGGCGAGGTGATCAGGACGGGCAGTTCGCCGCGCATCGCCTGCTGCTCGAAGGCGTCGCGCAGCGCGCGGATGAACTCCTGCAGGCGAGCCGGCGCCATGGCCAGCTGGCGCTCGTCGCCCTGGCCGACCAGGCTCTCGGCGAAGGCCTCCTCCCACTGGGGCGAGAGGGTGAGCAGCGGCACGTAGCCGGCGGGGCCGGTGGCGGCGTTGGTGATCTGCCGGGCCAGCCGGGCGCGCACGTGCTCGATGATGAAGACGGCGTTCTGGGTGAACTGCACCGCCTCGCCCACCGCCTCGAGCACCAGCGGCAGGTCGCGGATCGACACCCGCTCGGCCAGGAGCCCCTGGAGCACGCGCTGGATGCCGGCGGTCGAGATGCGCTGCGGCACCAGATCGCCGAGCAGCTTCTGGTATTGCGGGTCGAGCTCGGCCAGGAGCTTCTGCGTCTCGGCGAAGCTCAGCATCTCGGCCAGGTTGTCCTTGACGATCTCGGTCAGATGGGTGGTGACGACGGTCGCAGGATCCACCACGGTCAGGCCCTTGAAGGTGGCCTCCTCGCGCAGCGACTGGGCGATCCACATCGCCTGGAGGCCGAAGGTGGGCTCGATCGTCTCCTCGCCCGGCAGGTCGATGGCCGCCCCCTGCGGATGCATGACGAGCAGCATGGCGGGGCGCACGTCGCCCCGGCCCGCCTCCATCTCCTTGACCTTGAGGACGTAGGTGTTGGCCGGCAGCTGGATGTTGTCCTGGATGCGCACCGACGGCATGACGAAGCCGAGCTCGCCCGCCAGCTGCCGGCGCAGCGCCTTGATCTGGTCGGTGAGCCGGCCCGCACCCTGCTCGTTGATCAGCGCCAGCAGGCCGTAGCCGAGCTCGAGGCGGATCGGGTCGATCTGCAGCGCCGTGGCGATCGGCTCCTCGGCCGGCCCGGCCGGGGCCGGGGCGGGGGCGGCCGCAGCGCGCGCCTCGACCTCGCGGGCCCGCGAGCCGCGCCAGGCGAGCCAGCCGGCGCCACTGCCGATGACGACGAAGGGCAGCGCCGGCAGCCCCGGCAGGACGGCGAGCACCAGCATCAGCCCGCTGGTCACCCCGAGCGACTTCGGAAAGGCCCCCATCTGGCCGAGCAGCGCCTTGTCGGCGCGCCCGGTGACGCCGGCCTTGGAGACCAGGAGTCCTGCCGCGGTCGAGACGATGAGTGCGGGGATCTGCGAGACGAGGCCGTCGCCCACGGTGAGGATGGTGTAGCTCTCGGCCGCTTCGCCGAAGCTGATGCCCATCTGGCCCACCCCGATGACCAGCCCGGCCGCGAGGTTGATCACCGTGATCAGGAGCCCGGCGATGGCGTCGCCGCGGACGAACTTGGCGGCACCGTCCATCGAGCCGAAGAAGGCACTCTCCTCCTCGAGCTCCTTGCGCCGGGCCTTGGCCGTCGCCTCGTCGATCAGGCCGGCCGAGAGGTCGGCGTCGATCGCCATCTGCTTGCCCGGCATGGCATCCAGCGAGAACCGTGCGGCGACCTCGGCGATGCGCCCCGAGCCCTTGGTGATGACGACGAAGTTGACGATCACCAGGATGGCGAAGACGATGATCCCGATGACGTAGTTGCCCTGCATGATGAAGCCGCCGAAGGCCTCGATCACGCCGCCGGCGGCGGCCGGGCCCTCGTGGCCGTGCGCCAGGATCAGCCGGGTCGAGGCCAGGTTGAGCGACAGCCGGAGCATGGTGGCGATCAGGAGCACGGTCGGGAAGGCGCTGAACTCGAGCGGCTTCTCGATGAACAGCGCCGTCAGCAGGACCAGCACCGAGAACATGATCGAGAGCGCCAGCAGCAGGTCGAGCAAGAGCGGCGGCAGCGGCAGGATCAGGACGACGAGGATGGCGATCACGCCCAGCGCCATCAGCACGTCGCTCTGCCGCAGCGCCCGGCCGATCGCCGGCAGCATCTCGCGGGTCGTGGCCTGCAGCTGCATCGCCATGCGCCGTCCCTCCGCGCCGCTCAGCCGTGCGCCGCGTCGAGCGCCGGTGCGGGCACCGGGATGCCGGCGTCGCCGTAGGCCCTGAGCTTGTTGCGCAGCGTGCGGATCGAGATGCCGAGGACGGTCGCCGCGTGGGTGCGGTTGCCGTGGGTGTGCCTGAGCGTGTCGATGATGAGATCGCGCTCGACCTCGGCCAGGCTGCGGCCGACGGCGGCCGGCCCGGTCGTCGTCGCTGCCGCCCGGGCGGCCGTCTCGGCCTTGCCGCCGAGCACGATGTCGGCGGCGGTGATGGTCTCGCCGCGGGCCAGGAGAACCGCCCGGTGCAGGCAGTTCTCGAGCTCGCGGACATTGCCGCGCCAGGGATGCGTCTCGAGCCGCCGCAGCGCCGCGGGCTCGAGCGCCAGGCTTGGGCGGCCGTTGGCGGCGGCGTAGCGCCGCGCGAAGAACGCGGCGAGCGGGCCGATGTCGGCCGGCCGCTCGCGCAGCGGCGGCAGCTGCAGGGTGAGCACGTTGAGGCGGAAGTAGAGATCCTCGCGGAACCGGCCCTCGGCCACCGCCTCCTCCATGTCGCGGTTGCTGGTGGCGATCAGGCGGATGTCGACCTTGACCGGCCTCGTCCCGCCGACGCGGTCGATCTCGCGCTCCTGGATGGCGCGCAGGAGCTTGGCCTGCAGGCGCGGGTCCATCTCGGTCACCTCGTCGAGCAGCAGCGTGCCCCCCGAGGCCTCCTCGAACTTGCCGATGCGCCGCGCCACCGCCCCGGTGAAGGCCCCCTTCTCGTGGCCGAAGAGCTCGGACTCGAGCAGGTTCTCGGGGATCGCCGCGCAGTTCAGCGAGACGAACGGGGCCGCCGACCGGCGGCTCTCGGCGTGCACGAAGCGGGCGACCATCTCCTTGCCGGTGCCGCTCTCGCCGGTGATCAGCACGCTCGCGTCGGCCGGGGCGAACTGGCGGGCGAGGTCGAGCACCGCCGCCATCTCCGCCGAGGCGAAGACCAGTTCGCGCTCCGGTGCCGAGGCGGCCTGCAGGAGTGCGGCGATCAGCTCGGGCTCGGGCGGCAGCGGCAGGAAGTCGCGCGCCCCGGCGCGAATGGCGGCCACGGCGGCGGCGGGCTCTGCGGCGATGCCGAAGGCCACCACCGGCAGGTGGAAGCGCTCGGCCCGCAGGCCGGCGATGAGGCCCGGCACGTCGCCCTCGAGGTCGGCGAAGACGAGGTCGGCCCCGCGGCCGGCGCGCAGCCCGGCGAGTGCCGCCTCGACATCCGGGACCAGCCGCACCATCGCCCCGGCGGCTGCCGCCATGTCGACGGCTGCCGCCACTTGCCGCCCGTCCGGGCCGATGACCAGGAGTCGTGTCGCCAAGGCCGATCCTCCGTTGTCCGCGTCGCAAGCCATCCGTCGCCGCCTCAATCGAGCCGCACGGCGCGGTCCTCGGGCGCCAGCAGCCCGTTGAGCGCCGCTTCCAGCCGCCGCGGGTTGTCGCGCTCGGCGATCGCCACCGCCGCCACCAGCTGCAGCTCGGCACCCAGCCGCTCCTGCGCGAAGCGGGTGGCGAGCCGCTCGGCGAGCGGCGTGAACAGGGCGTGCGCCAGGAGCGCGCCGTAGAGCGTGGTCAAGAGGGCCACGGCCATGGCCGGGCCGATCTCGGCCGGGTCGTCGAGATGGCCGAGCATCTGCACGAGGCCGATCAGCGTGCCGATGAGGCCCATGGCGGGTGCCACCTCGGCGGCCCGGCGCAGGATCGCGACGGTGGCCGCCTGGCGCTCCGTCATGGCGTCGATCTCGCGCGCCAGGGCGCGCTCGATCAGCCGGGGGGCCGCCCCCTCGAGCAGCATCAGCAGGCCACGCTGCAGAAAGCCGTGCCGGGCGAGCGCTGCCGCCCGCTCCTCGAGCACGGCAACGCTCGCCTGGCGGACCGCGGCGGCGAGCTCGAGCGCGTCGTCGGCCACGTCGCGCAGGCGCGGCGGCGGCGTCGGCGAGAGTGCCCGGCGCATGACCTGCGGCAGGCGGGCGAAATCGTCGAGCGAGAAGCTGGCGAGGGTGACGGCGAAGGTCCCGCCCAGCACGATCAGCACCGAGGGCAGGTCGACGAACCTCGCCGGCGCCGACCCCGCGGCGATGGCGAGGCCGATGACCGCGAAGGCGCCGGC
>CAYWSB010000152.1:0-12655 GCA_964460465.1 uncultured Geminicoccaceae bacterium
GCCAGCTGTCCGGTATGCGGCGTCAAAAGTCAGGTATGATGTGGGGATAGTAGTAAGCACGGCCCCGGCCGCTGGCATCCAGATCACCGCCGAGTTGATGTTCGACGTGCCGGTGCGCTTCGACAGCGATCGGATGGAGATCACCATCGAGACCTGGCGGCTCGACACCTGGGGACAGATCTCGATCGTGCAGCTCCATACGTGAACAGTCCTACGTTCACAGTGCCAGCAAGACAGTTGCGCCGGGATCCGATTTTCACCCAGAACATGATCGGCTGTCCGGACGAGCCCGGCGGCACGCTCACGGCCGTGTCCGGCGAAGTCGGATCGTCACCTCGCAGTCGCGCGCGACGGGGTGCAGCGCACGTCGATCAGCGCCCGCGACTCGCTTGACCGCATGCTCGGAGGCACCTACGCGAAGGGTCAAGCTCCGGAACAGTAGATCTGCAAGACAGGCCCCATGCGCCCCCTCGATGGCAAGCTCCTGACCGTCACGCCCGGTGACAACATCGATGCTCTCAAGGGACTGGCATCGCCAGTGCGGATGGAAATCCTGTGCCTGCTGCGCGAACGGGGCCCGCAAAACGTCCAGCAGATCAGCGAGGCGCTCGGCCTGCCGCAGTCGACTGTCGCCACCAACGTGCTGATCCTCGAGGAGACCCGGCTCATCCGCACGACGACGGTGAAGGGGCGGCGAGGCCATCAGAAGATCTGCGAGGCGCGGTTCGAGGAGATCGTCGTCCGCTTCAACAGCGGCCTGCAGGAGAGCCAGGACGACCCGATCGAGGTCTCGATGCCGCTCGGGCTCTACACGGGCTGCGACGTCAGCGCGCCATGCGGCCTCTGCTCGACGGTGGCGATCATCGGCGCGCTCGACGTGCCCGATTCCTTCCTCGATCCGCGGCGCATGCAGGCGGCACTCGTCTGGTTCGGACGAGGCCATGTCGAGTACAAGTTCCCGAACAATGCTCGCCTGCTGAGTGCCGAGCTGGAGCGTCTCGAGGTCAGCCTCGAGCTTGCCTCGGAGGCGCCGGGCAGTGCCGAGGACTGGCCGTCCGACATCTCCGTCTGGATCAACGACGTGCATCTTGGCGCCTGGACGGCGCCCGGCGACCATGGTGGCGTGCGCGGCCGCTTCACCCCGCCCTGGTGGAAGCTCGAGAGCTCGCAGTTCGGCGAGCTCAAGAGCTGGAGCGTGGATCGGACCGGCACGCGGCTCGACGGCCAGCCGCTCTCCTCGGTGACGCTCGACGATCTCGACCTGCCGGCGCATCGCTCGATCCGGGTGCGCATCGGCATTCACGAGAGTGCCCGCTACCCGGGCGGGGTCAACGTCTTCGGCCGCGGCTTCGGCAATCACGACCAGGACATCGTGATGCGCCTGTACCGCCGACGCTGACCGAAACCAACGAACATCTGGATTTATATCGACTGATCCGTTGCCTTGATTCGAAGCAGCGGCTAGCGTCCGAGGCATTGGCGTGGCAGCCGCGGCTCGCCGTTCGCCACGATGCTTCGGGAGGCATGCAACCATGGCCGGCACGCTGGCGCGTCCGGAAGCACGACCGACAACCGTGGGGCGCGCCACGCATCGCGCCGCATTGCGCAGCCGCTACTGGCGAGATTCCTTCAGCGCCTATCTCTTCCTCCTGCCGTTCCTGGCAGTCTACACGCTCCTCCTGGTCTACCCATTCTTCAAGAACATCTGGATTTCGACCTACGATTGGAACCTTCTGCAGGTCGCCTTCAATCCCGATGCCAAGACCTTTGTCGGTGTCGGCAACTACGTGCGCACGACCTGGGGCCGCAACCTCACCTGGGACCTGGTCAACCTGTGGCCGCTGCGCCTGACCCTGCTCGCGATCGCCGCCGGCGTTCTCGTCGGCTGGCGGCGCGGCTGGTGGAGCGGCGGCCCGGCGGCGGTCGGCCTCGTCGTCAGCCTCGGCGCCGCTCTCCTGCTGGGTCTTCATCCCGATGCCGGCGGGCGCTGGTCGGACCGCAGCTTCTGGATCGCCGTCCGCAACACCTTCGTGTTCGTCCTCGCCTCGGTTCCCGTCATAACGCTGATCGCCCTCCTGCTCGCGGTGTTCCTCAACCACGACAGCAAGCCGATGGCGGTGCTGCGCACGCTCTTCTACATGCCCTCGGTGCTCTCGGTCACCGTCGTGACGCTGATCTGGTGGTTCAGCTTCAGCCCTTACCAGGGCATCGTCGGCAATGTCACGCGCGCCTTCGGCGGCGAGCCCTTGGTCTGGCTCACCGACCCCAACCGTGCCATGCCGGCCATCGTCATCGCTACGGTCTGGTGGGTGATCGGCTTTCCGATGATCGTGCTCCTGGCGGGGCTCCAGGACATCCCCAAGGAGCGGATGGAGGCGGCGCGGCTCGATGGCGCCGGGATCTGGGGCATTTTTCGCCACATCACCCTGCCCGGCCTCAAGCGGCCGCTCACCTTCGTCGTGCTCTACCAGGTCATCAGCCAGTTCCAGATCTTCGGCCAGGCGCATCTGATGACCCGGGGAGGGCCGGGCGAAGCGACCAACACGCTGGTTCGCTATCTCTACCTCACGGGTTTTCGCGACAACGAGCTCGGCCGGGCCGCGGCCATGGCCTTCCTGCTCTTCTGCCTGATGGCGCTCGCCTCCTATCTCTATCTGCGCATGTCCGCCCGCGACGAGAAGGAGGGCTGAGCCGGTGTTCGACTCGGTCGGCGGCAACCGCCTCTACTGGATCGTCATCGCCATCTTCGGCGGCCTCGCCTTCATCTGGAGCGTGCCCACGATCTTCATGCTCTCGCTCTCGCTGCAGAGCAACGAGGCCCTGGTGCTCAGTACGGCCAATGTGGCGCTGGGCCTGATCCCCTGGCCGATCACCATCGAGAACTATGTCCGTCTCGTAAGCTACGAGGATACGCCGCGGTGGTTCCTTAACTCGATCATCGTCGCCACCGTTTCGACGGCACTGGTGATCGCGCTCTCCGCCGCCGCCGGCTACGCCTTCGCGCGGCTCCGCTTCTTCGGCCAGAACGCACTCTACGCCTTTGTTCTCGCCGGCATGATGATCCCGTCGGAGGGCGTGTTCATCTCGCTCTACACGATGTTCGCCGACTGGAAGCTGCACAATACCTACGTCAGCCTGATCGCCCCCAATCTCGCGCTGCCGCTTGGCACCATCCTGCTCACGCAGTTCTTCAAGGGTATCCCGAAGGAGCTGGAGGATGCCGCCGAGATCGACGGCGCCGGCCGCTGGACGATCTTCACCCGGATCATGCTGCCGATGTCGATCCCGGCGCTGACCACGCTCGGCATCGTCACCTTCCTTTGGACCTGGAACGCCTATCTCTGGCCGCTGGTCACCGCCCAGACGCGCGAGATGTACACGATCACGGTCGGCCTCGCCTCGACCCAGCAGGGCTACACCGACGAGAACACCGGCCGGATCATGGCTCAGGGCGTCATCGCGAGCCTTCCCGTCGTCATCCTCTTCCTAACCTTCCAGCGTTTCCTCGTGCAGGGAATCGCGATGCAGAACAAGTGACCACAGGGCGCAACAGCATCTCCGACAGCCTTTCCCACCTCGACCCCGCCACAGATCAGGGAGCCCAACCAATGAACCGTTTCCTCGCCATGACCACGGCAGCTCTGCTCGGCAGCGCCATCGCCTTTCCAGCCGCGGCCCAGGTCGACCTCAAGCTCGCCCGCTTCTTCGGCGTCTGCGCCAACCCGACCAGCGACGTCGCCGCCGCCAATGGCGAGGACTGCATCATCCAGGCCATCATCGGCAGCTTCTCCGAGGCCGACAACGGCGTGACGGTGACCGAGCTGCCGGCCGACTGGGAGAACTACTACAACCAGCTCAAGACCTGGATGGTCGGCGGGAACGCTCCCGACGTCTTCGTCATGCACAAGCACCGGCTGCTCGAATTCGCCGGTATCGGAGCGCTCGCCGAGATCACGCCAGAGGACTATGCCGAGGCCGGGATCGACGTCGGCGACTTCACCGACCGCGCCATCGACGGGGTGACACTCAACGGCAAGCAGTACGGCGTGCCGTTGGATTTCCATGCCTATCTCTGGCACATCAATCTGGATCTCCTGGGCCAGGCCGGGCTGGTCGACGGCGACGGCAAGCCCATTCTGCCGACCAGCCCCGAGGAGATGCTGGAGCATGCGCGCCTCGTGAAGGAGGCGACGGGCAAGGACTACATGACCGGCTTCTTCGCAGGCCAAGCGGCGTCCGTGCGCAAGTTCGTGGCGCACATGGCTCAGCATGGCGTCGATCCCTATAATGCCGACGGCGTGAACCTGCAGACCGACGCCGCGGCCGAATCGCTCACCGCCTATCGGGCGCTGCACGACGAAGGGCTGAGCAATCTGAAGCTGCCGGATGATGCGATCCGCAACCGCTTCTTCATGGGCGAGGCGGCGGTGCTGATCGACGGCACGTGGCGGGTGGACGCCAACGACGCCACGATCGCGCGCGGCGAGGTGGCGCTCAAGGACTATTACGTCTCGCATCCGGCGACCCTGTTCGCGCAGGGCGGTGCCTGGGCCGACACGCACATGTGGGCGATCCCGGCGTCGCTCAAGCGTGACGATCCGGAGAAGTTCAAGGCGGCGATGCAGCTCATGGCCCACATCAACGACCACAATTTCCACTGGGCCAGGACGGGGCACCTGCCGGTCCGCCGCTCGGTGCTGGAGAGCAAGGAGTTCAACGAGCTGCCGCATCGCGACGAGTACGCGCTCACCGCGGAGATCGCCTACTACATGCAGCCGGCGACCCGCTACGGCGCCATCCAGGAGGCCATCGGCCGCAATCTCGTCGAGTACTTTCAGAACGACAAGCCGCTCGATGCGACCCTGGCCGACATGCAGGCCGAGGTCGAGGATCTGGTTGACTGAGCTGCATCGAGAAGAAGCATTGCGGGGAGGATGATCCTCCCCGCGCCCCACCGATACTTTGCGCTGGTGCCCCTCGCGAACGCCGTCGCCGAGTCCCGAGGGGGCGTGGGGGAAATCATTCCCCCCACATCCTCCTCCCCATCCGCATCGAGGAATCGCCCGTCCGTGCCTGAAACCGCCCCCTTGCCCCGCGCCGAGCATCCGCGCCCGCAGCTGCGCCGCGACGATTGGCTGAACCTGAATGGCCAGTGGACCTGCCGCATCGATCCTCTCGGGTCACCGTCGGATGCGCGCGCGTCGACGGGCCTCGAGCTGGCCATCACCGTGCCGTTCTGTCCGGAGAGCCGGCTCTCGGGCATCGGCCATACCGATTTCATCGAATCGCTCTGGTATCACCGCCCGCTCGAGCTGCCCGAGAGCTGGCGTGGCCGCCGGGTACTGCTGCATTTCGGTGCTGTCGACTGGCACGCCCGCGTCTATCTCGACGGCCGGCTCGTGGGCGAGCACTGGGGTGGGTCGACGGCCTTCTCGATCGACCTCGACGGCCATGCCGAGCCGGGCCGCCGCCACGAGCTGGTGGTCCACGCCCAGGACCGGACGCGGAGCGGCGAGCAGCCCTGCGGCAAGCAGAGCCGCGAGCCCTACTCCTATGGCTGCTACTACACGCGCACGACGGGCATCTGGCAGACCGTCTGGCTCGAGGCGACAGGGTCGAGTTGGCTCGCCGGGCTGCGCCTGACCCCCGACCTCCACGGTGGCCGGCTTCTCCTCACGCCGCGCCTCGGCGCGCCCGAGGCCGGCCTCGTGCTGGAGGTCGAGACCACGCTCGACGGCCGGCCCGCAGGCAGGCTCAGGGCACCCGCGATCTCGGGCCAGCCGTTGCCGCTCGGGCTCGACCCGGTCCGCGCCTGGGCGCCGGGCTCGCCCACGCTCTACGATCTCGAGGTCCGCCTCCTCGACGCCGACGGCAGGGTGCTCGACCGGGTCGCCTCGTATTGCGGGCTGCGCTCGATCGCCATCGCCGGCGACCAGGTGCTGCTCAATGGTCGGCCCATCTACCAGCGGCTCGTGCTCGACCAGGGCTTCTATCAGGATGGGGTCTGGACTGCACCCTCGGACGAGGCTCTCAAGGCCGACATCGAGCTTGCGATGGCCATGGGGTTCAACGGGGCAAGGCTCCACCAGAAGGTGTTCGAGCCGCGCTTCCACTACTGGGCCGACCGGCTCGGCTATCTGACCTGGGGGGAAAGCCCGAGCTGGGGCTTCGATGTCGACAGCCCTGTCGCCGCCCGCAACTTCCTCGTCGAATGGACCGCCATCGTCGAGCAGTGCGCCAGCCATCCGTCGATCATCGCCTGGTCGCCGCTCAACGAATCCGGTCACCGGGTCGGCCGCCACGAGCCGATCAGCGAGCCGCACCGTCGGTTGATCCTGGAGGCCGCCGCGCTGACCCGGCGCCTCGATCCGAGCCGTCCGGTCAACGACGCTTCTGGCTGGGTTCATCAGGACACCGACCTGTGGACGGCGCACTGCTACGAGCAGGACCCGGCGACGCTGCACGAGATCGTGAGCCCCTCGCCTCCCGACATCTTCAAGAACGCGCCGCAGAGCGAGCCAGCCTACACCGGTCAGCCCTACTTCCTTGCGGAGTTCGGTGGTGCGGCCTGGACAGGTGGTGGTGAGCTCGGGGTGCGCGACACCCGCGACAAACGGGTCGACAACAAGATGCAGCAGAGCTGGGGCTACGGCGAGGCGCCGCGCAGCCTCGAAGAGTTCGAAGCGCGACTGCGCGCCCAACTCGCCACGGTTCGGCGCATCGGGCATCTCCGTGGTTTCTGCTATACCCAACTCACCGATGTCGAGCAGGAGCAGAATGGCGTCCTCACCTTTGCCCGGGAGCCGAAACTGCCGCTCGAGGTCTATCGAGAGATCTTCGATCCCGATAGCGGAACGCCGGCTTGACCGGGCTCGAAGGGCGACGCGCCCCGGCGATTCCGCTCGTCGTCCACGACCCCTATTTCAGCATCTGGTCGCCGACCGATCGCCTGGCCGACAGCTGGCCCATGCACTGGAGCGGGCGCAGCCAGCAGCTCGCCGGCATGATCCGCGTCGACGGCCAGGCGTTTCGCTTTCTGGGCAAAGAGACGGCCAACAGCGAGACGCCGATCCCGGCGATCGAGCAGCAGGGCTACGAGGTGCTGCCGACCCGGACGAGCTACCGCTTCCGGGCCGGCGGCATCGAGCTCGTGCTGTCCTTCGTCACGCCCGTGCTCGCCGACGACCTCGACCTGCTCGCTCGCCCGCTCACCTATATCTCGGCCGAGGTGGCCGCGATCGACGGAGCCGCGCACGCAGTCGAGCTCTATCTCGACGCCGCGGCAGCCCTGGCGGTGGGCGCCCCCGAAGAGCAGGTGATCTGGGGCCGCCACCGTGCCGGCGAGGTCGAGGCGCTCTGGCTCGGCACGAAGAACCAGCCCGTGCTGGAGCGGGCCGGCGACGAGATTACCATCGACTGGGGCTATCTGCAGCTCTCGGCCCGCCCGGGGCAGGCCGCCTCGGGCGCCATCGGCGAGGGGTTGACGCTGCGCAGCCGCTTTGCGCGGGAGGGCCGGATCGAGGCGCGAGACGATGTCGGCTTCGGGGCCACGCTCGCCATGCCGGCCCCGGCCGCTACCGTGACCCGGCCGGATGCGGCCGGCCGCGACGACGATCGCTCGCCCCTGATCGTCGCCGCCTGGGCGATCGGCCTCGGGCGGATTGGCGCCACACCCGCCCGCGCCGACTGGTGCATCGCCTACGACCAGGTCCTCGCGGTCGAGTATTTTGGCCGCCGGCTGCCGCCGCTGTGGCGGGCACGGCACGGCAGTGCAGTGGCCCTGATCGAGCGCAGCTGGACCGAGCAGGCCGAGATCGAGGCGCGCGCCGCAGCGTTCGATCAAGACCTGCTTGCCCGGGCCGAGCTGGCCGGCGGAGCGGTCTATGCCCGGCTGGTAGGCCTCGCCTACCGGCAATGCCTGGGCGGCCACGCGCTGGTTCAAGACCTGAACGGGCGGCTGCTTTATTTTTCCAAGGAGAATTCGAGCAACGGCTGCATGGCGACGGTGGACATCACCTACCCCACCAGCCCCTTCTTCCTGCTCCTCAACCCGGCTTTGCTCCAGGCCCAGCTGGAGCCCATCTGCGCGCTGGCGGCCAGCGATATGTGGCCCTTCCCGTTCGCGCCTCATGATGTCGGCCGCTTTCCGCGCGCCAATGGACAGGTCTATGGGGGCGGCGTCCATACGCTTCACCGGCAGATGCCGCTCGAGGAATGCGGCAACATGCTGCTCTGCGCTGCCGGCCTCGCGCAGCGGACGGGCGATCTCGCCTTCGCCGAGCGCCATTGGGCGGTGCTCGAGACCTGGGCAGCCTATCTCGCCGATCACGGTCTCGACCCCGACAACCAGCTCTGCACCGACGATTTCGCCGGCCATCTCGCGCACAACACCAACCTCTCCATCAAGGCCATCCTGGCCTTGGGCGCCTGGGCCTGGCTCTGCCGACGCCGCGGGTTCGACGCGGCGGCCGGGCACTACCGCGCCTTGGCAGAAGACTGGGCCGGTCGCTGGCAGGACATGGCTCTCGACGGCGACCACTACCGCCTGGCCTTCGATGCGCCCGGCAGCTGGAGCCAGAAGTACAACCTGATCTGGGACCGCCTGCTCGGCCTCGACCTTTTCCCGGCCGGGGTGGCGAGAAAAGAACTCGCCTTCTACCGGTCGAGGCTGAAGACATTCGGGTTGCCGCTCGACAGTCGCAGCACCTACACGAAGCTGGACTGGATCCTCTGGACGGCGTGCCTGACAGGCGATCCCGATGACTTTGCCGCCCTGGTCGAGCCGCTGGGCGATTGGCTCGATGCCACCGAGGATCGGGTGCCGCTCACCGACTGGTATTTCACCGACAACGGCCGGTTGACCCACCCCCGGGGCTTTCGCGCCCGCACCGTCGTCGGCGCGATCTTCATCAAGTTGCTATTGGACGATGGGTCGCCGGAAAGCCGCAGCTAGACGTCCAGACACCTTGCCGGCGCCAAGCAGCTGAACAAGCGGCACGGCATGTGCGTGCCTGGCTCGCCCTCGACAAACACGTGGTGAAGCAACTCAGTGCATCGCTCGAAGCACACCTTGCCGGGGCGGTGGCCACGCTCGCCACGCGTTGGCGCGTCACGCGTGTCGATGGCGTGGTGTTCGGCATCACCGACCACGACCGGGATCTCGTGGTCGACGGCGAGGTCGAGGCGGCGAGCGCCGGCTACTTGCAGACGGCGGTCAGCAACGATGCCCGGGTGGGCGTCGACAGTCTCGACGGCGAGGGGGTGTTCGACAGCGCTGCCGTGACCGAGGCGGAGCTGCGGGCCGGGTTGTCAGACCAGGCCTAGGTGCGCATCCTCCTGGTCAACTGGGCCGATCCGTCGATGGGCCCCTGCGGCAGGCTCGACGGGGTGGTGCCGACCTGGGTGAGCGGATCGAGCTCCTCCCGCCGATGGGCTACGCGATCGCGGCCGGCGGTCTCTTCCGCCTCCATCCCGGCTGCGACAAGCGGCTCGACACCTGCATCGACCGCTTCGCCAATGTCCTGAACTTCCGGGCCGCCACGGCCGGCATCCCGCTGGCCGAGACCGGGCTGGACGTCGAGCTGCACGGCTGCGGGCCGGCGCACGCGCCGCCATGTCGGCGATGCGCAACGGCTTCCGCCCTCCCGGCGAGGGGTCCGCAGGCGTCCGAGTCGATGGGCGGTTCGGTCTCGGCCAGCGGGATGCCGGCCGTGGCGGGTTCTCGCGAGCTTCGTGGGCACTTTCGCCGTGAGGCTGGCGATTCCTCAAGCGGCGGTGGAGTTCCTGGCTTTTGCCCGGGGGTCTTCGATCTCCGGCCCGGGGTTTCCGGCGGCTGGCGGCGCCTCGTGGTCCGGGGTGCCCTGCCCTCGCCTTTCCTTCTGCCGCATTTCGTAGATCTTCGCGTCGACCAGGAAGCGGAACCAGAATCGCTGGAGGACGTGGAAGACGAGGCCCGGCTTGCCGTCCAGGAAGCCGCCGCGGATGAGGTAGTCGAGGAGGAAGAGGAGGAAGGGGCGGAGGAAGAGGGGGAAGGACTTGTAGACCTTCGTCCGGAGGAAGCGCTTGCGCTCGATTGGTGTCCCTGACCATTTCGGCTGGACCTGCAGGTTGCTCTCGGCGGCCAGGAGCTCGGCGGCCTCGAGGCTGGCCCAGCGGTTGTGGCGCTCGGTCCAGCTCGTGAGACTGTCGGTGAGGATGTCGACATAGTCGTGGCGGAGCCGGCCGACCGGGCCGTCGACGACGAAATGCTGGTCGTAGAGCCGATCCTCGCAGCGCACCCGGCCGGTCCGGGCCAGGCGCAGATGCCAGGACGGGTACTGCCCGCCATGGCGCAGCCAGCGACCCATGAACCAGGTCTGCTTCCGCAGCATCCAGCCGGCGAAGGCCGGATCGTCCGCGGCCACGACCCGGGCGATCTCGTCCCTGAGCTCGGGCGTCAGCCGCTCGTCGGCATCGAGGGAGAGCACCCAGGGCGTATCGAGCGGCAGCTGGTCGAAGGCCCAGTTGCGCTGGGCGGCGTAGTGCTCGAAGGGATGGCTCACCACCGTGCAGCCGGCGGCCTCGGCGATGGCCACGGTGGCATCCGTGCTGCCCGAATCGACGACGAAGACCCGGCAGGCCAGACCGTCGAGCGAGGCCAGCAGATCCGGCAGGTTGGCCGCCTCGTCCCTGGTCAGGACGACGACGGACAGGAGCGGCGTGGCGCCTGGCGTCACGAAGCGAGACCGAGCGGCCCGGTGCCGGCACGGGGCTGCGCCGCGACGGCCGCGGCCGGCCGTGCATCGCGATCGCGAAACCGGCGACGAGGACAGAGCGGGGCCGCGGCGGGCGACCATCGGATAGGCATTCTATCTTATCCTTGCCGGCGGGTCAAGCCGGGCCCGGGTTCGCTCGGCGGATCGGGGGTCTCGGGTTCGCTCGCCGGCGGCCGGTGGCGCGCCGGCTTCATCCCGGCGCAAATTCGCGCACGCCAACGCGTTGAAACATCGTGAGAAAGAGAGGCCGGGTGCGACATCCTGGCAGCCCGGGTTCGTTCGCGGGTTCCTGGGTTCGTTCGTCGATTCCCCGGGTTTGTTCGTCGAATCGGTGGGTTCGTTCGTCGTTTCTTGGGTTCGTTCGCGGGTTCGTTCGTCGCGAATCGGGCGAAATGCGCCGCTCGATGCACCATAAGGAACGCTTATGGCGCGTATAGCGGCGAAGATTATGACAAATGGCGCGTATAGCGGCGCATCACCCGGGTTCATGGCGCATATAGCGGCGCATCCCGAGCGCCGATGGTGCATAGAGCGGCGCAGAATCGGCCAACTCATGTGCAGACACATGATCATCCATAACGATTGCTTATGGGCTTGCGAGGCGCCGGCGCGGTTATCTCGGCGAATAAACGGAAATTCGGGAGTCGTTTGGTGGAGGAACGAGGTCATTTTCATGATATCCCCCGCCCTTTCTGTCGCTTGATCCGAAGCTTCTCGGTTTTCCGTGCAAGCCGGGTCGCACGGCCCGGGGACGGGCTGGGGCAGGCGACGGAAGGTGCTGGAGCCCGAAGCGGATTTTACAAACTGATCACGTGTTAACGGAAGCTTCGAGATCTTCACGTAATCTGCCGAATGGTGGGAGAGGTGCCGCGCGAGATCGACGGGCGGGGGGTGGGGTGGGCGGCCGGCTTGGTGGTGATGGACGACTTGGGGCGATGGATGGCCGGTGGGGACGGATGGCTGGCAGGGATGGATGGCCGGTGGGGACGGATGGCTGGCAGGGATGGATGGCTGGTGGGGACGGATGGCTGGCGGCGATGGGTGGCTGGCGGCGATGGGTGGCTCGAGGTCGACCGGTGAGACGGCGCAGGCGGGCGGGCTGGGCTGGTCGCCTCGGCCGGGAGATCGCCGGGAGGCCTGGAGAGAGTCTCGACGCCTCGGGCCGGAGCGCCGCGCGATCCTCTTCCGCTGGCCGGGAGATTGCGAGGCGGGCGCTGCCCTTCTCTTGTCGGGCGGCGGGGACTCTCCGGCGGCTGCCGCACGCCCGGGCGGACCGCCAAAGCCACGGGCGGGGCGAGCCGGACGCCTTGGCGGAGCGGCCGGCCGCGGGCGGCAAGGCACGGGGCCGAGAGCGGAGGAAGGGCGGGGACGATGATCGTCCCCGCGCCCCAACGGGCCTTTGCCGCCGGGGCACGCCCCCGATCTCTCGCGCGGCGGGTAGGCTTCGGCGCCAGGCGCAGGGTGGCGGCCGGCGGGAGCGGCCCCGGGCCGGGCCGAGGGTGCCGCCGAGGCGGGGCGCGATGCCTGGGGCTTTTCAGGGACTTGCGCCGATCGCCCGCAGGCGGGCGCGGCGGGCCGGGATCATTTAGGAAAATGGGCCCTGTTTTCCGGAAAAATGGGTTGCGTATAGCTAATAATTCCTATATTTCCCCGCCAGCCGATCCTGCGAGGTGCACCGATGACCCAGCTCTGGCCGATGGAGCCGACGGTGGCGGCTTCGGACTTCAACCCGTTCACGCACGAGGTGGCGATGCCGGTGACGGTTCAAGATGCGTCGACGCGGGCCCGACCGGCCGCCAAGGCCGGGGGCGCCACCCGGCCGGCGCGGCGGAGCCTGCTCCTGATGGGCCTCGCCTGCGGCGACGCCGCGGACGCGCTCGAGGCCCGGGCGGCCGCGGCCG
>CAYWSB010000153.1:0-12646 GCA_964460465.1 uncultured Geminicoccaceae bacterium
GCCACCTGCGGCACCATCCGCCTCAGGCTGCTGAAGATCGGTGCCGTCGTCACCAAGAGTGTCCGCCGCATCAAGATCGCCATGGCCTCGGCCTGCCCCGACGCCGCCGAGTTCCGCCTCGCTCACGCCCGATTATCCCGCTGACCGCGCCACCGGCGCCGCCTCCGCCCCGCCCAGCAACAACGCCCAACCCGCACCAGCCCAGACCAGCGCCAACGGTGCCACCGCTCGGCTCGCCTGCTCAACTCATGGTCGCGATTACCGGTCAGCGAGCGGCACGAACCATCGGCGCGCGTGCAGCTGGTGAGAAATCCGGGCTAGCGGGTTGCGGCCAGGGACCGGCTCGATCGGACGGGGAGCAGCGACGACCCAACCGGCCATCCCGGCGTGCAGGCCGTGCCGAGTGCAGACCTGTCCTCGAGCAAGGTGGCCGCGCTGGTCGGCGTCACAGCTGCGTGAGCGCAGCCCACGCTCGTCCCTCTGGTGCCCCTTGTCCGGCATCGCGACCCCGGCCCGGGCACGCCCGCCGGTGAGCCGGCTGGCGTGTCACGTCGCTGCGCGTTCCCGATCGAGGCCGTTGGCCGCGTACCAGCCCACCGGATCCTTCTTCAGCCGCTCGATCATCACCGGCAGGCGCTCCCGGAGACTGTGCTGCGGTCGCCAGCCCAGAAGCTCCTGCGCGCGACTTGTGTCCAGGGTGTAGTCGTCGTCGGCGACGTCGATCATCCATGGCTGCACGAAGACGTCCGTGCCCATCACCTTGTCCTCGAGCCACCTGCCTGCCTCGGCGAGCCGGTCGGCCGCCGCCAGCGTCCGGCTCAGCATCGCCCCATAGGCGACGAGCGTGATGTCGCCGCCCTCGCGCACGGCCCTGGCCTCGCCGAGCGGCATGGTCTCGGGATCGTCCGGCACCTCCTCGCGATGGCTGCGGTAGAGCGCCTTGGGCTCGAAGAAGACCACCGGATCGGGGTCGCGGATGGCGGCGAGCAGCAGAGCGCGGGCGTTCCACGGCCCCGATGGGATGACCATCTTCAGCCCGGGCGTGTGGGCGAAATAGGCCTCGCGGCTTTCCGAATGGTGCTCCAGCGCGCGCACGCCGGCGCCGTAGGGCATGCGCACGACCATCGGCACGGCGTGTCGGCCCTGCGAGCGCCAGCGCAGTCGCGCGGCGTGCGATTCGAGCTGGTGGAAGGCCATGTAGCTGAAGCCGGAGAACTGCATCTCGGTGACCGGCTTCAGGCCATAGACAGCGAGCCCGATCGCCATCCCGACGATCGCCGATTCGGCGAGCGGCGTGTCGATGACGCGGTGCTCGCCGAACGCCTCGATCAAGCCTTCGGTGAGCCGGAAGATGCCGCCGTCGACGCCCACATCCTCACCGCGCACCAGCACCGACTCGTCCGCCTCCATCTCCTGGTGCAGGGCGAGGTTCAGCGCCTCGATCATCGTCATCTCGGCCATCAGCCGTCCTCCCCGCCCGCCTCGAGCGCCTGTGCGAGCTCTCGGCGCTGGGCCTCCAGCTGCGGCGGCAACTCGGCATAGATGTGGTCGAACATGACGGTCGGATCGGTCAGGCCCGCCATCTGCCGCTGCGCCTCCTGCCACGCCTGCTCGATCTCGGCCTCGATCTCAGCCTCGAGGGCCTCGAACCTGGCGTCGTCGAGCAGGCCGCGGTGCTCGAGGAAGGTCTGGTAGCGGCGGATCGGATCACGCTCCCGCCACTTCTCGACCTCCTCCTCGTCGCGGTAGCGGGTCGGGTCGTCGGCGGTGGTGTGAACCTCCAGCCGGTAGGTGACGCATTCGATCAGCGTCGGCCCGTCGCCGCCGCGTGCCCGCTCGACGGCCTCGCGGGTCGCCGCATGCACGGCCAGCACGTCGTTGCCGTCGACCTGGACGCCCGGCATGTCGTAGGCGAGCGCCTTCTGCGCCAGCGTCGCCGAATGGGTCTGCCGCTCGCGCGGCACCGAGATCGCCCACTGGTTGTTCTGGCAGAGAAAGACGACCGGCGTCTTGAACACGCTGGCGAAGTTCATCGCCTCGTGGAAGTCGCCCTGCGAGGTCGCGCCGTCGCCGAAGCAGGTCATCACCACCGCATCGTCGTCGCGGTAGTCGATGCCGTAGCCGAGGCCGACCGCATGCAGCGGCTGCGTGCCCACCGACACGGCAATGGGCAGGTCGTTGCGGTCTTCCGGGATGGCGCCGCCCTCGTTGTAGCCGGCGGTGAAGACGAAGATCCCGGCCATCGGCGTGCCGCGCCAGAGCAGCACGGTCGTCTCGCGGTAGGAGGGCACGACCCAGTCGGTCTGGCGGAGTGCGGAGGCACTGCCGACCTGCGACGCCTCCTGCCCCTTGACCGGCGCAAAGGTGCCGAGCTTGCCCTGGCGCTGCAGGTTCAACAATCGCTCGTCGAACCGACGCGCCCGCAGCATCGCCCGATGCAGCGCCGTCAACTGCTCGTCGTCGAGATCGGGCAGGCGCTCCTCGTCCACGGCACCCTCCGCGTCGAGAATGCTCAGCTGGTCGATCTTCGTCTTCGGCTTGATCGTCGTGCGCGGCATCCGGCCTCCTCGATGATCTCCACACCTGGAGAACGACGCCCACCGGATCGGGTTCCGACTGCCGGGGCGGCGCGGGTCCCGAAAAGCCGCCGGGACTGGAACCGGCGCCCGGATGAAGGCGTTGCCCGGAGAAGAGACCCAGCGCTGGAGACCGACATGAGCGCAGCCACCACCCGCGAGGGCCGATCCGCCAGTCTCGTCGAGGAGCAGTCGGGGCTGGCCGTCGAGCTACCGATCCGCGAGGGCACCGCCGGCCCGGCTGTCATCGACGTGCAAAGGCTCTACCGCGAGACCGGGTGCTTCACCTTCGATCCGGGCTACAAGGCGACCGCGTCCTGCGAGTCGGCGCTCACCTTCATCGACGGGGAGGAGGGCATCCTGCTCTACCGCGGGCTACCCGATCGAGGAGGTCGCAGCCCGGGCGGCGTTTCTCGAGGTCTGCCCCCTGTTCCTGCAGGGCGAGTTGCCCAACGTGCAGGAGAAGGCCGCGTTCGAGCGGACCATCACGCGGCACACGATGGTCCGCGAGAGGCTCAGGCAGTTCTACGAGGGCTTCCGTTGCGACGCGCATCCGATGGCGATTCTGTGCGGCGTCGTCGGCGCACTCTCCGCCTTCTACCACGATTCGACCGACATCGAGGATCCAGGGCAGCGGCTAATCGCGGCGCACCGGCTGATCGCCAAGATGCGGACGCTCGCGGCCATGGCCTACAAGTGCGCGATCGGCCAGCCGTTCATCTATCCGCGCAACGATCTAGGCTACGCCGCGAACCTCGTCTCGATGGCGTTCGCCGTGCCTTGCGAGCCCTATGAGCCGAATCCCGTGCTCGCCCGCGCGATGGACCGGCTGCTGGTGCTGCATGCCGACCACGAGCAGAACGCCTCGACCTCGACCGTGCAGATCACCGGCTCGTCGGGGGCCAATCCGTTCGCCTGCATCGCCGCCGGGATCGCCTCCCTTTGGGGCCCTGCGCATGGCGGCGCCAACCAGGCCGTGCTCGAGATGCTGCACGAGATCGGCGACAAGAAGCACATCCCGAAGTTCGTCGAGCGCGCCAAGGACAAGGACGACCCGTTCCGGCTAATGGGCTTCGGCCACCGCGTCTACAAGAACTACGATCCGCGCGCCAAGGTCATGCGCGAGAGCTGCCACGAAGTGCTCGACGAGCTCGGCATCGAAGGCGAGCCGCTCCTCGAGCTGGCCACCGAGCTCGAGCGGATCGCGCTCGAGGACGACTACTTCATCGAGCAGAAGCTGTTCCCCAACGTCGACTTCTACAGCGGGGTGACGATGAAGGCGCTCGGTTTTCCGACCAGCATGTTCTCGGTGCTGTTCGCCGTTGGCCGCACCATCGGCTGGATCGCCCAGTGGAAGGAAATGATGGAGGACGAGCGGCGCACGATCGGCCGGCCGCGGCAGCTCTACACCGGGCCCGCCAAGCGCAGCTGTCCCGGGCTCGCAGAGCGGCCCTAGCCGACGCCTTCCCTCGCCGCCGTCAGACGCTCCCTCGGTGCGTGCGCCGTCGGGAAGACGCGGGGCCGCTCGCGGTGATTGAGATAGCCGCCATCGAACTCGGCGAGCTCGACGAGGCTTCGCCGATCATAAAGACGGATGTTGCGCTGCGTCAGCGAGGCGAGCTGTCGTTCCCGCAGCGCGCGAAAGCTGCGATTGACATGGATGGTCGTCAATCCCAGGACGTCCGCGAAATCCTCCTACCGCAACGGGCAATAGTAGCCCTCGTCGGTTGCCTGGTCGATGAGCTTCAGCCGCTCGCCGAGCTCGAGGATGAAATGCGCCAATCGCTGCAGGGCATTGCGCCTGCCGAGATCGACCAGGTGCTCGACGATGATCGCCTCGTCGCGCGACAACGACCAAAGAATGGCGATGGCGATCCGCGGGTGGTCCAACATGATCCGGCCGAGGTCCTCGGAGCTGACCCTGGAAACGCGCAGCTTGGTCAAGGCGATCACGGTATGGTCGGACAGGCTGAGCAAGAGGCTGCGCAGGCCGACCAGGTCGCCGGGCAGCAGCACGTTGACGATCTGTCGACGTCCGTCGCTCAAGAGCTTGAAGCAGACCGCCCAGCCGCTGTGCAGGATGAAGCAGTCGTCGTTGCGCGTCCCCTCGCTCACGAGCTCGCCATGACGCTCGACGATCGTGGTCGAGTCCTCGAGCTCCGCCAGCACTTCCAGCTCGTGCGTCGTGAACAAGACGAACTGCCCCAGCTTGCGTGCCAATGGGCTCGCAACGGTCACCATCGGCACATCCCATTCGATGCTGTGATTGGAAACGGTCAACGATGAGAGGTGACGATGGTATCGGACATGCGGTTGCCATGCAAGGCAGTAATAATGATGCCCGAAATGCAAATCGGCACCGCCAAGCGGTTCCTTCGAAAGAGAACTTGCGAATGTTTAAGATCTCAAGGACGGAGTTCTGAGAACGATATTTTTCCTAGCCTGTCCCTATTTTCGAGGAAAGGCAACTCTTTATGGAAAACGCGAGTTGAGCACGCTGCCCACCAAGAGAATTTCAAGCTGGCGCGGTGAGAGATCGTGGACCAGGGCGACCTGCAGGCTGTCGCCGTTCACGGCGACCGGCACCTCCCGGCCCCTCTCCAGCGTCGCGGGCAAGTCCTCGACCAGCAGGCGATCGCCCGGCTCGAGAAGGTCGTACTCGTCCAGCCTCTCGAAGCGCAGCGGCAGGACGCCGAAGTTGATGAGGTTCTGCCAGTGGATGCGGGCGAAGCTCTTGGCCACGACGAGCCTGAGCCCAAGGCTCCGCGGCACCAGTGCGGCGTGCTCACGGCTCGATCCCTGGCCATAGTTCATGCCTCCGACGACGGCATGATCGCCGCACTCGCGCGCCCGCTTCGGATAGCGCGTGTCGACGCCGGCGAAGGCGAACTCGGCAAGCTTCTCGATGTTGCTCCTGTAGGGCAGGATACGGTTGCCGGCCGGCAGGATCTCGTCGGTCGAGAGATCGTCTTCGGTCTTCAGCAGGATCTCGAGCTCGAGCCGGGATGGCAGCGGCTCGAGCGCCGGCAGTGGCACGATGTTCGGTCCCTTGACCGGCTCCACGGCGTGAGCCTCGTCGCGAGGTAGCGGCGGCACCAGCATGGCGCGTGACATCGGCAAGGGTTCGGGCGGTGCCACTCGCGGGCAGGCCATGTCGAGCTCGCGCGGATCGGTGATCCGGCCTGTGAGGGCCGAGGCCGTGGCCGTCTCCGGGCTGCAGAGAAAGACGCTGTCGTCGAGCGTGCCGGATCGCCCCGGGAAGTTGCGCGGCACCGTGCGCAGGCTGTTCAACCCGGTCGCCGGTGCCTGGCCCATGCCGATGCAGCCGTTGCAGCCGGCCTGGTGCAGCCGTGCGCCCGCCCGAACCAGGCTTGCGAGATGGCCGTCTCGGGCCAGCATCTCGAGGAGTTGCCGGGAGGTGGGATTGACGTCGAACGAGACGTGGTCGGCCACGCTGCGGCCTTCGACCATGAGCGCCGGCACCGCGAAGTCGCGATAGCCGGGATTGGCCGACGAGCCGAGATAGGCCTGGGCGAGATCGCAGCCGGCGAGCTCCTCGACCGGCACCACATCGCCCGGGCTGCCCGGCCGGGCGATCAGCGGCTCGAGGCGATCGAGCCGGATCACCTCCTCCACGTCATAGGCCGCGCCGTCGTCGGCACGCAGCTCCAGCCAATCGTCAGCTCGACCCTCGCTCGCGAGAAACCGCCGGATCTCGCCGTCCGACGGGAAGACCGTGCTGGTGGCACCGAGCTCGGTGCCCATGTTGGCCAGCACATGGCGATCCATGGCGCTGAGCGCGTCGAGGCCGGGGCCATGATACTCGATGATCCGTCCCACGGCACCGGCGACGCCATGCCGGCGCAGCAATTCGAGGATGACGTCCTTGGCGCTGACCCAGTCCGGCAGCTCGCCTTCGAGCCGGATGCCCCAGACCTCAGGCATTTTCAGGTAGAGGGACCCGCCCGCCATGGCGAGCGCCACCTCGATGCCGCCGGCACCGAAGGCGAGCATCCCGAGCGAGCCTGCGGCCGGCGTGTGGCTGTCCGAGCCGGCGAGCGACTTGCCGGGCCTGCCGAACGCCTGCATGTGCACCGGATGGCTGACGCCATTGCCCGGCCGGCTGTACCAGATTCCGAAGCGGGCGCAGGCGGTGCGCAGGTATTCGTGATCGTCCGGGTTCTTGTGGTCGAGCTGGAGGAGGTTGTGGTCGACATACTGCACCGAGAGCTCGGTCTTGATCCGGTCGAGGTCCATCGCCTCGAGCTCGAGCATGACGAGCGTGCCCGTCGCGTCCTGGGTCAGCGTCTGATCCATCCGGAGCGCGATCTCGGCGTCGGGCACCATCTCGCCGTCGACCAGGTGGGCGGCGATGAGCTTCTGCGCGACGTTCAGCGGATCGGACGTGGCCCGCGCCCGGCCGCTCACCACCATGGTCCCAGGATCAGCGCGGCGAGCAGGAAGAGCACGATGCATGCCAGCAAGGTCCAGCGAGCCCGCCGGCCGAGCACGATCTCGCCCTGGCGGGCCTCCTCCGCCGTCTTCTCGATCGGCCGTCGTTTGGCCTTGCCCGAGCGCGTGTGCGCGGCATCGTCCGTCTCGCTCGCGTGGCTTCTCGCCATTCAGCTACTCCTGCTTGCGCGTCGTTCGCACGCCTTCCGCACCAGCGTCGTCCGCAGCCCCATCGTGCTTTCGATCATCTTCAGCGGCTCGAGGATCTGGAACCGGTGCCTGGCGCCCTTCGGGATGATCAGACAGTCGCCCGGCTCCAGCATCAGCACCTGACCGTCGATTTCGAGTCGGGCGCGGCCCTCGATCACGTAGCCCAGGGTCTCCTCGACGCAGTACACTGCCGGTTCCTTTTCCGTGTCTCGGCCTGATCGGGCCGAGTTCCGCCGGACAGTGCGCTGGAATTCCTGTACCGGTCCGGGTTGGATTGCCGCGTCCGGTGCCGGCGGCGCGCCGCCAGCGTTGTGTCTTGCGGCTTCGGTCGGCTCGCTGCTGATCATCGCACTCCCCCGTCGTTGCCTGTTCCGCCTGATCGGGAAACGCTCTGCCAGCAGCGTCAGTTCCAGGTCGGTCAGGACGATTTCCGGGGCCCAACAAGCGAACCGATCGAGCTGCCCCACGTTGCCTTTCAGGAAGCCCATTCGATGGCCGCGACAATCGAACCCATGAGCATCATCCGCGACACCTACATCCGCAACCGCCCGGCGAAGCTGGTGCTCCTGCCCAACTCCTTTCTCTTCAAGAACCCCATCGAGGCGCTCGCCGACCGGGCGAAGCGACGGATCGAGCTCGTCGTCGGCGTCACCGACAACACCGATCTTGAACGGGCGCGCGACACGATCCACGACGCCTTCGCCGGGCTCGGGACCGTGGATGCGCAACATCGCATCGCCGTCTTCGTCCGCGGTTTCGGCGCGTCGTCGGTCGATTTCTTTGTCCGCTGGTCGACCGGCTTCACGCCGATCGAGGCGCACCATTCGCGCGACGAGCTGGCCGTGGCGATCAAGGCCTCCTTCGATGCAGCCGGCATCGAGATCCCGTTCCCGCGACGCACGCTCACCGTCAGCGAGCCGCTGCGCGTGGCGCGCGAGCCCGGCGACGAGGGTTGACCGAGGTCCGATCCTCGATTTGCCGTCGCGGCGAAAGGTCCGGATCGGAACAGCCTGCTTTGCACGATGACGCCAGCACTTGCATCATGCGTCGCCATCTGCGCCGATGCCCGACGGACGGCGCTGCGAGAGACAATTCGGAAGCACCACTTGCTCGACTCGTCCTCCCAAGGGCGCTCGTCACGGCCCGGCGCCGCGGTCAGCCGCCGCACCCTCGCCCCGAGAATGCCATGAGCTCGACTCTGCGGTCCGCCGCGCGGAAGCTTCTCCGCCTACTCGCCAAGCCGGTGCGGCGAACCCGCTCGCAGGGCCCTGTCGTCATCGACGCCTACCGGGGCTACGCCTCTCAGGCGGCGCTCTTCATGGTCGGCCGCGTCCTCCGCCAGCCCGGCGGGGACGCTGAGCCGGATTTCACGACGGCCGCCAGTCTCTGGAACGTGGTCCGGCGGATGCGCCGGCGCGGCGTCGCCGGCGCCCGGCTGATCGCCACCGTCGACGGCCAGCGGCAAGGGCTGATCACCGATCGCGACGGCTATTTCAGCCTGCGCATGCGGCTCGCACGACCGCTGCGGCCGCATCACCCCGCCGCCAGGGTCCACCTGCAGCTGATCAAGCCGGCCGAGGCCGAGGCCACGGGCGAGCTGCTGGTCGCCCCGCCCGCGAGCCGCTTCATGGTGATCAGCGACATCGACGATACCGTCGTCGCCACCGGCGTCGCCAACAAGACCCGGATGATCTCGCGCATGCTCTTGAAGAGCGCCGAGAGCCGCGTCGCCTTCGCCGGGGTCGCCGAGCTCTACCGGCACCTCCACGGTGGGCGCAACGGCGCCGAGGATAACCCGCTGCTCTACGTCTCGCGCGGGCCCTGGGTGATCTACGAGACGCTCCTGGCGTTTTTCAAGCTGCACCGCTTTCCAGACAGGCCCGTGCTGTTCCTGCGCGAGTGGGGCCTGCGCTTTCGCCCGCCCTTCATCCGTCGCGACCTCGACCACAAGATCGAGATCGTCAACGAGCTCCTGGCGGTGTCGCCCGATCTGCCCGTCGTCCTGATCGGCGACAGCGGCCAGCACGACCCCGAACTGTACGGCGACGTCGTCAGGAGCTGGCCGGGGCGGGTTCGCCTCGTGCTGATCCGCGACGTCAGCAAGGGCCGGCGCGACGAAGCATTGGCGGCGCTGGCGCAGGAGCTCGCCGACCGCGGCACGCCGTTCGTCGTCGCCCAGACCTCGGAGGAGATGGCCGAGGCCGCGGCCGCCGCCGGTCTCATCGCCACCGACCTTCCGCGCCTGGCGGACCGTGCCGCCACCGTCAGCGACCCTGACGCTGGCCAAGAACCGGCCAAGCCGGCCGTCCTGGTCTCGCGGCCCTAGTTCTCGCAAGATCTCGGCGCCGTGCACGTCGACGAGGGACGGATGACCCTCGTCGACGTTGCGCCGATGCGGGTCGCCCTCCCGCCGCCGCTGCCGGGCCGCGGCGATCTCCTCGGCGCGCCCGCCGCCGATCGGCGGCAGCGGTGCCGCAGCCGGGCCGACGCCGCCCGGCAAGTACCCGGGATGGCCGTAGCGGCCAATCCAGCAGGGCAGCCCGCCGTAGTGGGTGTAGAAGTCGGCCTCGAGCCGCGGCGACACCGGTGCGTCGCTGTCGATGCTCGGGCGCGCCTCCACGTGCTCCTTGGTGAGGTCGACTTGAAAGGCGCGCTCGACGACGTCGGCCCGACCCAACGCCGCCGGCGGAAGCAGGACCTTGCGACCGGGCAGCCAGTTGCCGGTGTCGATCACCGCCCAGCGCACGGTCCACGTCGTCTCGTCGAACAGCAGATCGGCGATGCTGCCGATCGAGCCGTCGCGCGCCCTGATGCCGTAGCCGATGATCTCCGCGCTTGGCCAAATCATGACGCTCCTCCCACGGTGCTGGCAGTACCCAGAAACGTGGACGTCGCAACTCTGGGAACGGTCGCGAAAGATCGGCCGTTCCACCATGAGCATCACGGCGCAGCGACATGGCGGACCCCGTAACGCGCACCGATCTCCTCGACCGACTCGAGACACACGCGGCGCACCCGGCAATCGTCGCCTTCGACGGCGACGAGCGGCAGTGGCGCTATGCCGAGTTGCGCGAGCCGATCGACCGGCCCGGCCGCGGGCTCCTACGAGCCGGCATCGAGGCGGGCGCGACCGCGGCACTGTGCGCGCCGAACTCGCCCGAATGGATCATCGCGGCATTCGCGCTCGTCAGGCTCGGGGCCGTGCCGGTGCCGCTCGATCTGCGCTTGGGCCGGCGGCGTCCCGAGCACGGCCTCGAGGACAGCGCCTGCCGGTTCGCCCTTTCGACAAGCGAGGCGGCCCCGACGCTCCGCGAGCATCATCCGCACCGCGATCGCCTGAAGCCGATCGCTCCGGATCGCGAGCGGCCAACAAAGGAGGACCTGCCGTGGTGGCGCGATCTCCTCGACGGGTCGGAGCGCGACTTCCGTCGTGCGCAGCCGGACGACACGGCCGTCGTCTTCTACACCTCGGGCACCACCGGCGCGCCTGAGGGCGTATCATTGAGCCACCGCAACCTCGTCGGCAATGTCCGGGACCTGCTCGCCGAGGACATCGTCGACCGGCGCGAGCGCGTGCTGCTGCCCCTGCCGCTGCACCACGTCTATCCGTTCACCATCGGCATTCCGGCGCCGCTGGCCCATTGCTCGGCCATCGTCGCAGCCGCCAGCGACGCCAGGCGGTGGGACACGACCCAGGCTCGAACGGCAGGATGACTGACCAAGAAGATCTCAAATGCTTCCATCTGCCTGGAAAACGCTCTCGCCGCCAGCTGCGCGCGACGCCCCAGCACGGCGCCCGACCGACAGCTTCCGAGCGGCGCCGGCTTAGCCCGATCCTTCGTCGCGGCCGTGCACCTGAGCCGGTGGCGCGGTTGCCTCGACCGCCGTGAACGGCTCGATGATCCGGTAGTGGTGCTCGGCTCCGGCAGGAACCAGCCAGGAATCGCCCGCTGCCAGATCGAGCTTCTGGCCCTCGATCTGCAGCTCGGCGCGACCTTCGATCACGTACCCGACGGTCTCGTAGTCGCGCCGGGTGGCGGCCTTTGCCGGCCCCGGCCTCTCGGCCTGCCAGAGACGCATGGCGAGCCGCTTTCCTGAGACCAGATAGAGCTGCCCCGTCGCGCCCGCGGGCGAGTGCGCAGCGCTGACCTTCTTGACCGTCGTATCGGTTGCTCGTGTCTCGGCCATCCCACATCCTCCCCATGATGCAAGTGGACACCTCACTTTCTTGGAACGCGACAGACCGGCCTCGGTTCCAGGGCCAGGGGAGCGGCCATGCAGCGGTCGTCCCGAACCGATCAGGTCGCGGCGCGCGCCCTTCCACCGGGCGCGGTCGTCGCGCCAAGGCGGCAGCGAGGAGGGCAGGCAATGGCAGAGGTGACCGTCCTCGGCGGCACCGGCTTTCTCGGCCGGCGGATTGTCGAGGCCCTGGTTGCCCGTGGCGATACCGTGCGCGTGGCGACGCGACATCCCGAACGGTCCGACAGCATGCGGACGGTGATGCGGTCGAGAACGGCAACCGGTGCCGTTCGGCTCGTGCGCACCGACATCCGCGATGCCGCCACGTTGGCCCATGCCGTGCACGCCGCAGATGGCGTGGTCAACGCGGTTGGCCTGTATGTCGAGCGCGGCGCGGCGACCTTCGAGGCGGTCCATGTCGAGGGTGCGCGACAGGTCGCCGGGACAGTCCGCGACGCGGCGGTGCCGCGGCTCCTTCACATATCGGGAATCGGTGCCGATCCGCACTCCCGCTCGCCCTACGTGCGCGCACGCGGACGCGGCGAGCTGGCAGTGCGCGAGGTCCTGCCCACCGCCACCATTCTCCGCCCCTCGGCGCTCTTTGCCGAAAGCGGCGGGCTCATCGCCAACCTGGCGGACCCGATTCGACGCTCACCGGTGTTTCCTCTCTTCGGACTCGGTCGGACGCGTCTGCAGCCGGTCTTCGCCGACGACGTCGCCGAGGCTGCGGCCCGGGCGCTCGGGGCGGACTGGACGGAGGGACGGGTCTTCGAGCTCGGCGGGCCGCGCATCTACAGCTATCGCCAACTGGTCAGGCTGGTGATGCGCGTCACCGGCCATTCGCGCCTGCTGCTGCCGGTCCCATTCGTCTTCTGGCACCTCCTGGCTGCGCTCGCCGAACGGCTGCCGACACCGCCAGTAACCGAGGGTCAGGTAGCGCTGATGCGCCGCGACAACATTGTCGGCGACGCCATGCCCGATCTCGCAGCACTCGGCATCCGGCCCACCCCGCTGGAGACCGTGTTGGACCAGCACTGGCACGAAACATCGTCAAGGCGATGGGAATGACGACTGTGGGCGGGTGGAACTCCCGCGGCTCGCGAGCGTTGCTCTGAGAGCCCGTTTGAGAAGTTTTCGTGCTGTTTCACGAGCTTGGCAGTGAGCAGATG
>CAYWSB010000154.1:0-12312 GCA_964460465.1 uncultured Geminicoccaceae bacterium
TGTCGATGATGCCGCGGCGCATCGCCGTGAACTCGCGGGTCTGCTCGCCCTGGACGAGCTGGGCACCCGGGTAGATCACCATGTTGATGCGCCCGTCGGTGCGCGCCTTGACCTCCTCGGCCCAGCGCTCGGCCGCGAGCCCCCAGGGGAAGGGGGCCGGGACCACCGTCGAGACCCGGTACTCGTCCTTGTACTGTGCCAGGGCCGGGCCGCCCATGGCGAGCAGCGTGACGGCCAGCGCCGCGACCAGAATCCGCTTCATGCCGTTGCCTCCCTCGAGATCGACCCGCGTGCTCGGGCGTCCACCCCCTTCCTGCCACGGGGTGGCGGTCGACGCCAAGCGCAAGCGACACCCAACCCCCGCGGGGCCCGGCGGGTTGCGGTTTCGCGCGGAACCGCCTTCGGCTATACTGGCGTATGGACCGACGAGAAGGGGGAACGCTGCGATGCACACGCTCGGCGGTGTCGTCCTGGCCGCGGGGCTCGGGTTGGTGGCGGCATTGTCACCACCCGCCGCGGCGCAGGACGGCAATGGGCTGCTTCTGGCCGACCTGATCCGCGAGACCAAGATCGCCCTTCTCCGCGTGCAGGAGGCGGCCGAGGCGCAGAGCCTGCCGGCGCTCAAGGAGGCGACGCTCGAGGTGCAGACGGCTGTGGCCCAGGACGCCAGCGGCCGGCTGCGGCTCTTCGTGGTCGAGATCGGCGGCGGGGTGGCGACCGAGGCGACGAGCACGGTGCGGATCAGGCTGGTGCCGCCGCCGCCCGGCTCGGCGGTCGACGTCGGCCCGGTCGAGATCAGCGACGCGCTGGCGGAGCTGATCCTCTCGGCGGCGCGCGCCCTCGACGAGGCGGCCGCGGGCCAGCCGCCGCTCGAGGCCAGCGAGGTCCAGGCCACGCTGCGCTTTGCGATCAACCGCACGGGCAGGGGCTCGATCGGGCTGCAGTGGCCGGGCATCGAGCTCGGCGGGGGCGGGTCGATCAAGGCCTCCGAGCTGCAGACCGTGGTGGTGACCTATGCCCCGCCGCCGGCCCGCTAGCCGCCGGGCGGGTCTCGCCGTCGCCCTCCTCCTGGCGGTCGTGGTGCTCGGCGCGCCCGCCGCGGCGTCGACCTTCTGCGGCTCGTTCGCCTTCCTCGACTACAGTGACGAATTGCGGACCCGGCTGGCCCAGCGCTCGCTCGCCCGGGTGCACGCGGCCGGCGCCACCGACACCGGCCGGCACCTGGGCGCGGCGACGGTGGTCAGCCTTGACCCGTTCCTGCTGGTCACCGCGGCGCATGTCGTGCCGGATGATGCCGCCGCCGTCAGCTTCCCGGGGCTCTACCCGGAGCGCCCCTACCCGGCGACCGTGGTCAGGCGGGCGACGGCGAGCGGCGCCGACGGGCGGCCGCTCGATTTCGCCGTCCTGGCGGTGGCCGAGCCGCCGCCGGTCGGCGTCGACATGCTGGAGGTCTGGCTCGACGAGCTCGACAGCGAGACGCCGCACAGCCTCTACTCGTTCGGCCGCGACAGCCCGGCGGCGCTGGTCGGCCACGGCGGGGTGCCGGCGCGGCAGCGCGCCTGCGACTGGCGGATGCGCGGGGTGGTGTTCAACGGCGACAGCGGCGGTGCGGTGGTCAGCAAGGGCGGCCTCCTGGTGGGCGTGATCCTGGCCGGGCGCGAGGGCGGTGCCTTCAGCGGCGGGGCGATGGGCCAGGTCGCGCTGCTGCCGCTGCACTGCGTCCGCGCCGACCTTCTGGCCGCCTTCGCGGCCGCGGCGCCGGCGCCCCTGGCACTGCTCGCGGGCGACCGCCAGACCCTGCGCAGCCGCTTGCAGCCGCCGCGGCCGAGCAGTGGCTGGATCGACAATCTGAGCCTCGCCCACCTGCTCGCCGCGGCCGTGGACGAACCATCCAGCCTCGAGCCGCTGCGCCGGCTGGGCACGGGCGCCTGTCCCTGGCAGAAGGCCGTGCTCGAGCGCAAGCTCGGCCTCGAAGAGGCGTTCCAGCTCGCCACGGCCTTGGCGGAGAGCCCTGTCGACGCGGCCGCGCTTCTGAGCGAGACGGCCGAGGAGCTGGCGGCCGAGGGCGATGCGGCGCTGGCGCTCCGCAGCTTCGCCGCGGTGGACCGGCAGCTTGCCCGCTACATCGACACGGCGGGCCCAACGGCGGTGGGCCGCGAGCTGGTCCAGGCGCATGTCGTCCGCGCCTCGGCACTGTCACGCCTGGGCGAGCTCACCGGCGACGACGGCCTCAGGGAGACGAGCATCGCTGTGGCGGCGCAAGGTGCGCTTTTGGCCGAGCCGGGCCCGGAGCGCGGCTATGTCCTCTCCAGTCTCGGCGAGCTGGCGTTCCGCGCCGGCGATCTGGCGACGGCGACGGCCGCCGCCAACGACGCGGTGGCCTATGGCCACGACGTCGAGGCCAATCGTGCGCTGGTCGCCGAAATCTGCCGGGAGCCGGGACTGGAGTGCGCCGAGCCACAGACCATCGGCCGCGCCACGATGATCGACGACCAAACCTTGCGCGCGCTCGCGACCACCGTGCCGCCGGAGCGCCCGGTCCTGTGGCAGGACCTGCCGGAGGGAGGCGCCGTGCTCCAGCGGGAGGAGCCGGCCGGCCGCTTGACCGTTACGCCGGCGCTGCGGCAGCAGCTCGAGCGGGACCGGCTCGCGGTCGACCGCCTGTCGCCCGCCGTGCCGTCCCCGGCCCAGTAGCCGCGCCGAGGGGTGGGGCTAGAGCCGGAAGCCGGGGATCGCCCAGTCGGCGACGATGCCGTGCTCGGCTTCGAGCGCATCGAGCGCCTTGCGTTCGGCCGCCCGGCTGGCACCCGGGGGAAACTCGGCGGCGTGGATGCCGCGCATGACGAACGCCGCCGCCATGCCGGCGTTCTTCGCACCCTGCACGTCGTGCTCGAAGCTGTCGCCGATCGCGCAGATCTCCTCGGCCTCGAGCCCGTCGAGAATGTCGCGGCAGGCGCCGTAGATGGGGGCGTGCGGCTTGCCGACATAGATCACCCGGCCGCCACGGCTGCGGTAGCGCTCGGCGAGGCTGCCCGGCGCCTGGGTCAGCCCGCCCTCGGTCGGTGCCACGCGGTCCGGGTTCGAGCAGACCATCGGGAGATCCCGTGCCGCCGCCACCTCGATCAGCCGGTCGAAATCGTCGATCGAGTGGGTCACCGCGTCCAGCCAGGTGAGGTAGAGGAAGTCGGCGGCGGCGGGATCCTCGACGAGCTCGAGATCGAGGCCCTCGACCGGGCCATGGTCGTCCGCGCGGGTGAACAGCAGGCAGCGGCGGCCGAGGCTCCTGAAGGGCTCGGCGTCGCGCCGGCGGAGCGCCTGCCAGGTGGCCTCGCCCGAGGTGACGATGCCGGCGAGCGCCCGGGTGTTGAAGCCGAGCTCCAGGAGGCGCTCCTCGTTGAACGACCGCCGCCGGCCGGAGTTCGTCAGCAGCACGACCTGCTTGCCACGCCGGGCCAGCTCCGCCAGGGCCTCGATGGCGCCGGGATAGATGCGCTCGCCGTTGTGGAGCACGCCCCACTGGTCGATGAGGAAGCCCTGGTAGCGATCGACGAAGGCGCCGACCCCGTCGACGAAGGCGGTTGCGTGCACGGCGCCGATCCTGTGTGGTTGGTGGCCTGGCAATGGGGAGGAAACTCGTGGGTAGACCTATCGATCCCGGGCTCGAAGGCAAGCGCGTTCTGATCACCGGCGCCAGTCGCGGCATCGGTGCGGCAGCGGCACGACTCTTCGCCGAGGCCGGTGCCCGCCTCGCGCTGCACTACCGGCGCGAGCCCGCCGAGGCGGCTGCCGTCGCCGGTGCCGTGCTGCTCCAGGGCGACTTTCTCGACCGCGCCGCCCCCGCCGCCGTGGTCGAGGCGGCGTTGGCCCGGCTGGGCGGGCTCGACCTCCTGGTCAACAATGCCGGCCACATGCTCGGCCGCACGCCGCTCGACGGGATGGACGACGCCGCCATCGACCGGGTCTTCGACCTCAACGCGCGCTCGGTCGTGGCGGCCTGCCGGGCGGCGCTGCCGGCGCTCGCGGCGAGCCGCGGCGGCATCATCAATGTCGGCTCGATCTCGGCCCGCACCGGCGGCAGCGCCGGCTCCGCCCTCTATTCGGCGTCGAAGGCCTTCGTCGCGACCTTCACCCGCGCCCTGGCCACCGAGCTCGCGCCGAAGGGCATCAGGGTCAACGCCGTCTCGCCCGGCACCATCATGACCGAGTTCCACGAGGTCTACTCGACCGCGGACAAGCTCGAGGCGACCCGGGGCCGCATCCCGCTCGGGCGGCTGGGCAGCGGCGACGACTGCGCCGGCGCCTTCCTTTTTCTCGCCTCCGAGCGCCTCGGCGGCTACGTCACCGGCCAGGTCATCGAGGTCAACGGCGGCCAGCTCATGCCCTGAGCGGCGCGCCTCAACCCGGCCAGACGGCGCCGAGCACGACGCCGAGAAAGGCGAAGAAGCCGGTCAGGATGCAGAGCAGGACCAGGAGCGAGGCGAGATTGCCGGTCCGCACCAGCGGGTGGCGACGCCGCTCGGCGATGCGCCGCGGGCCGGCCCGCCGCTCCTTGCCGCCGACCAGCACCAGGTAGGGGCGGCTGCGCGGCAGCGGCAGGCTGAGGCGGATGTCGATCGGATGCTCGCCCCAGGCCATCTCCTCGGCGGCCTGGCGCAGGGCGAGGAGCTGCTCGTGGTCGAGCGAGCGCCGCACCCGCCTGGGCAGGCGGACCATCAGCGACTTGAACAGCCCGTGCCCGTCGATCGGTGGCGACCAGCCCGTCGCCGCCGGGGTGGTCGCCGCCTCGGTCTCCTCGCCCTCGTCGGGCGTCGATCCGGCCGCCGGCGTGTTGGGCGCGAGCAGCGTGTGGTCGGACGTGGCGGCGATCGAGCGGTCGAGCACGGGCGGGCGATCGAGCATCGGCGGGCGGTCTCCGGGGCCGGACGGGCTGGGCCGGTCGAGCCCGCGCTGGCGCGTCGGTCGACCTGGCCACAGCTTAGGTGCCGGCGCCTTAACACTTCGTTAGCGTGCGCCGCCGACCGGCCGCCGTCGACGGGCCCCGGGATGTCTGTGGCCCGACTGTGACAACGGCCGTGGGGCCGGTCGCCCGCGACCCCAGGTCCGCTTGAGCCCGGGCCGTGGCACGCCTACATGGCAGTGATCGATCGCGATTCGATTCGCTCGCGCGCCGACTGCGCCGTCGGCGCCGACGCACCGCCTCTTGCCAGCCATGGATGGCCGCCCTTGCCGATGTCGACCTATCTCGCCGTGCTCCGCCCGGCGCTGTCCAGCGTCAACAAGAAGGTCACGCGCGCGACCCTGCTCTACCCGGCGATGCCGTTCCTCGGCCGCGAGCGGCGGATCGGGCTCGAGCGCTGGATCCGCGGCCGCGAGCAGTGCCAGAAGCTGGCCGCCGCCGACGCGGTCGTCGTCTCGTTCGGCAAGAGCGGGCGCACTTGGCTGCGCGTCCTGATCTCCCGCTTCTACCAGCTTGAGCACGGGCTGCCGGAGTGGCTGATCGGCTTCGACAACTTCCACTACCTGAACCGAGCGATCCCCAGGATCTTCTTCACCCACGACAACTACGTCAAGGACTACAGCGGCAACCACGACAACAAGTCGGACTACTACGCCAGGAAGGTGGTGCTGCTCGCCCGCCATCCGGCCGACGTCGCCGTCTCGCAGTACCATCAGTGGCGCTTTCGCATGCGCGACCGCAAGAAGACGATCAACGCCTATCCGGAGGACGACGTCACCCTGTTCGACTTCGTCGTCAACCAGCCGGCCGGGCTCGAGAAGACGATCGACTTCATGAACGGCTGGGCGCGCGAGCGCGAGCGCATCCGCGACTTCATGATCCTGCGCTACGAGGACCTCAAGGCGGACACCGCCGGGCGGCTCGACGAGGTCATGCGATTCATCGGCACGCCCGGGGCGCAGGCGTCGATCGACGGCGCGGTCGACTACGCGTCGTTCGAGAACATGCGTCGGCTGGAGAGCCAGAACACCTCCTGGCTCAACGGCGGGCGGATGAAGGCCAAGGATCCGAGCCAGCCCGAGAGCTTCAAGACAAGGCGTGGCAAGGTCGGCGGCTTTCGCGACTATTTCAGCGATGCCGAGGTCGAGGCGATCCTCGACTATGTCGACCGCCGGCTCGACCCGGTCTACGGCTACGGCCGGACGACCCTCGCCGCCACCGCCTGAGCGCCCGGCCGCCCCGACCCGACCCTTTGCCTGGGGAGATCCCCGATGACCGAACCGAAGCCGACCGTCTTCATCCACACCAACCCCAAGCAGATGCTGGGGGCGCTGGTCTCGCAATACTCCTTCCGCCGCAACAGCCGCACGCCCGACGCGTTCGACGTCCGGATCGTCTCCACCGAGGATTTCCCCTGGCTCAAGGCCAGGGAGGGGCAGATCTACCTGCGCGACGGGCTCAAGCGCGAGTGGCTCTACGACGACCTGCAGTCCTTCACCCCGCTGCGCTTCACCGCCCCCGAGCTCATGGGCTACCGGGGCCGCGCACTGATGGTGGACCCCGACGTCTTCGCCGTGGGCGACGTCATGGAGGTCCTTCGCCGCGACATGGCGGGCAAGGCGCTCATGGCCCGGCAGCGCGGCGGCGACAAGGAGTTCGCCTCCTCGGTCATGCTGCTGGACTGCGCGAAGCTCACCCATTGGCAGGTCGAGCGGCAGTTCGCCGAGATGTTCGCGATGAAGCGCGACTACATGCAGTGGATCAGCCTCAAGCTCGAGCCCAAGGACTCGATCGGCCTGCTCGAGCCCGAGTGGAACGATTTCGACAACCTGACCGAGAAGACCAGGCTCCTGCACAACACCAAGCGCTGGACGCAGCCGTGGAAGACCGGGCTGCCGGTCGATTTCACGCCCTCCTCCAAGACCAGGCGGTTCGCGCCGCTCGGCTGGTTCCGGCGGGCCCGGGAGGCGGTGCTCGGCCGCTATGGCGGGCTCGGCACCTACAAGCGTCACCCGGACCCGGCCCAGGAGCAGTTCTTCTTCGGCCTGCTCGGCGAGGCGGTGGCCGCGGGCCACGTCAGCAGGGCCATGGTCGAGGCCGAGATGGCGAAGAACCACGTTCGCCACGACGCCTTCGAGGTGATGGCGCGCGCCACCGCCAAGCCGCTGGCCGCCTGAGCGTCAGGCCCGGGCCGGTCCGGTGTCGCATCTGATCCGGAACAAGCGGCTGCGCAAGCGGCTCAAGCGCTCGGTCCGGCCGCGTCGGCTGGTCGGCCAGCTCGAGGATGGCGCACTGGTCGCCTTCTGGACCCTTTGCGGCCGGCTGTCGCCCGAGTGGGCGTCGCGGCTCGGCGCGGCGGTCGTGGGTGCGCTCGGGCCCTGGACGCCCAAGCACGAGAAGATCGAGGGCAATCTGCTCGTCGCCTTTCCCGAGCTGGACGCGCCCGAGCGGCGCCGCATCGCCCGGGCCATCTGGCGGAACATGGGGGCGAGCGCCGGCGAGTATCCGCACGTGGGCGAGCTGGACATCCGCCGCGAGCCCGGCGGGATCGGCGTGGAGCTCGACATCCCGGCGCCTCTCGAGCCCAACTTCCGGGGCGAGCGGCTGACCGTCTTCGCCACCGGCCACCTCGCCAACTGGGAGGTGCTGGCGGCCGCCCCGCGGATCTGGGGCATCGATCTGGCTGTGGTCTACGCGCCGATCAGCGACGGCATCGCCGACCACCGGCTCAGGGCCTATCGCGAGCTGATGGGCTCGCGCCTGCTGCCGCGTGACGGCAGTGCCAAGACGCTGCTCCGGCACCTGCATTCCGGCCGGCCGATCGGCATCGTCGCCGACTTCCGGGTCGACGACGGCATGGCCCTGCCGTTCTTCGGCAGCACCAAGGGCACCACGCTCTCGCCGGCGCGCCTGGCGCTCAAGACCGGGGCCGACCTCGTGGCGGTGCGGGTCGAGCGCCTCGGGCCGGCGCGCTTTCGGATCAGCGCCGAGGGCCCGCTGCGCCCGCCGCCCGGCCTCGCGGACGACAACGCCCGGGCGGCGGCGATGATGACCGAGTTCAACCGGCATCTCGAGCGCTGGATCCGCGAGCGTCCGGAGGAGTGGGTCTGCGGCAAGCGCTCCTTCGACAAGCGCGAGCTCAAGGCGTTGCGCACCAACGGGTCGCCGCAGCCCTCGCGCGAGGTCGCCGATGTGTCCTGACCGCCGCCCGGCCACGCGATCGCCGTGCGACGCCCTGCGGGAGACCTCATGCTGAGCGACAACGTCAAGAAGGCCCTGGTGCTGGGGGCGAGCGAGCTTTTGTCCCAGCGCCTGCGCCTCGCCGCCCGGCGCGACTGGCTGGCCCGGCTCGAGCTCGAGAAGGCCGAGCGCACGGGCCTCCTGATCATCGGCCATCCCAAGAGCGGCAACACCTGGCTCCGGGTGCTGCTCTCCCGCCTCTACCAATTCCGCCACGACCTGCCGGCCCATCTCGTCGTGACTTCCGACGAGCTGCACCGCCGCGTCCCGGCGATCCCGCGCATCTCGGCGACCAACGGCTGGTACTCCTACGAGCGGGCGGTGGGCGACCGGCTGGCCATGGATGCCGCCCCGAACCCGATCCGCGAGAAGCCCATCGTCTTCCTGCCGCGGCATCCGATCGACATCGCGACCTCCTGGTACCTGCAGGTCACCAAGCGGCAGTCGCGGGCCAAGTTCGAGCTGATCAATGCCGACCTCGATGCGCCCGTCGACCGCGCCGCCATCGACCGCTGGACCTTCGTCCGGCACAGCGGCTTCGGGCTCCTCAACATCATCGACTTCCTCAACACCTTTCAGGCGCGGGTGGCGCGACTGCCCAACGCGATCACCGTGCCCTACGAGCAGCTGCGGGCCGATCCGGCCGCCCAGCTCGCCCGGATCGGGACGCTGATGGGCGAGCGCTTCAGCGCCGAGGAGATCGCCGAGGCCGTGCGCTTCGGCAGCTTCGACAACCTGAAGACGCTCGAATCCGGCAACTTCTTCAAGCAGAAGGGGCTCCGGCCCGGCATCAAGGGCGACGCCGAAAGCAGCAAGGTCAGGCGGGCCAAGGTCGGCGGCTATCGAGACGACTTCACGCCCGAGCAGGCAGCCGAGCTCGAGGCGCTGGTCGCCGACCGGCTCGACCCGGCGCTCGGCTACGCGCTGCCGGCCGCCGCCGGGGCAGCTGCCGAGCCCGCTGCCGCCGCTTCGTGAACGCCCGGCCGCGCACCTGGCTCGTCCTGGGCGACAAGCCGGGCGACAACCGCCAAGTCGAGATCATCGCCGAGCGCCTCGCCTGGCCCGTCCAGCACAAGAACGTCATCCCCAAGCCCGAATGGGCCTTCGCCAAGCCACGGGTGCGCCCGACCCTCGACATCTTCGATCCGGCCAAGTCCGACCCGCTCGAGCCACCCTGGCCCGAGCTGATCCTCACCATCGGCCGCAGGCCGTCCTCGGCGGCGCTCTGGATTCAGGAGCGGAACGCCGGGCACACCCGCATCGTGCTGGTCGGCAAGCCCTCGGGCTCGCTGACGCCCTACGACCTCGTGATCGCGAGCGGCGAGCAGTTCCTGCCGCCCCTGCCCAACGTGATGCCCATCGGCCTGCCCCTGATGCGCGTCGATCCCGACCGCATCGCGGCCGAGCGGGCAGCCTGGGAGCCCCATCTCGCCGACCTGCCCCGGCCCTGGGTCGCCGTCCTTCTCGGCGGCCCCACGGGGCCGTTCCGCTTCGACGAGCGGCTGGTCGAGCGCGTGCTGGCGGCCGGCCGCGAGGTCACGGCAGGGCAGGGCGGCACCGCCTTCGTGATCACCAGCCGGCGCACGCCCGAGGCCGTCGTCGAGGCCCTCCGCCGGGACCTGCCCGGGGCGGCCCGGCTCTTCGCCTGGGGCGACGCTGCCGCCGGCAACCCCTATGCCGCGCTGCTCGGGATGGCCGACGCCGCACTGGTCACCGCCGACAGCATCTCGATGCAGACCGAGGTCGCACGCCAGGGCCTGCCGCTCGGCCTCATCCCGCTCGGCACGCGCTGGTGGGGCGGGCTCGACCGGCAGCGCCGGGCCTGGCTGCGCCGGCTGTCGACCGGCCCCCTCGCCGGCCTCGCCAACGCCCTGGCGCGGCTCGGCCTGCCGATGCAGATCCGCGACTTCGAGGCCTTCCAGGACATGCTGGTGGCGAAAGGCGTGGCGGTGCGCGGCACCGGGATGCCGCCCGCCCCCTCGGGTGCCGCCGGCGACGAACTCGACGCCGTGGTCCGCCGGATCGAGGGCCTGATGGCGGCGGACGCCCGGCGCGCGGCCTGAGCGGCCGGGCTCAGCCCATGGCTTCCGCGGGCGGCGCCTCGTCGCCGACCGCGGCGAAGAAGCGGGTGACGTCGTCCAGCACGTCGCTGCGCCAGCGCAGCGGCCGGGCGATGTCGACCAGCGGTCCGACATGGCCGAGCCCGGCATACTCGCGCAGCACCACGGTGTTGCCCAGGGCCAGGAGCTCGGCCCCCAGGCGGTGGATGTTCGCGGGCACCACCACGCCGTCGTCGCTGCCGTTGGCGAGCAGCATGGGCGGTGCGTCCGGCCGCACCCTGTTGACCGGCTGTGTCGCCTCGAGGTCGGCAACGCCGGCGAAGGCCTCGCGGGTCGCCCGGACCCGGAGCGGCAGGAAGTCGTAGGGGCCGGAAAGGGCGGCCACGGCCCGGATCGCCCCGTCCCCGATGCCGGAAGCCGCCTGCAGCTCAGGCGCGAGCGCCAGCATCACCGCGTTGTAGGCCCCGGCCGAGTGGCCGGCCAGGCGCACCGGCCCGCCGTCGCCGCCGAAGGCCGGGGCCTCCCGGCGAAACGCGGCCAGCGCCAGGCCCGCATCGACGACGAAATCCGGGTAGCGCACCTCGGGCACCAGCCGGTAGTCGGGGATCGCCGTGACGAAGCCGCGCGCCGCGAAGGCGCGGCCGACGAAGCCGTAGTTGGCCTTGTCGCCCTGCCGCCAGGAGCCGCCGTAGAGGAACAGCAGGAGTGGCGCCGGCCGGCCGGCGACGCCGTCATCCGGGACGTAGACGTCGAAGCGCTGGCGCGGGTGCGGGCCGAAGGCGAGGTCCGCCGCGGCCAGCGTCGACCCGGCATCCTTGGGCACCACGGCATTCATCAAGCCGAGCGGGCTGCAGGCGGCGGCCAGCGGTGCGAGGAGCGGCAGGCTCAAGACGGCACGACGGGAGGGCAAGCGATCGGACCTCGGCTTGGGCAGGTGGTGCAAGACGATATGGCGCCCGCGGCCGACGGATGCAGGGGTCTTGCCGGTGCCGCACTGCCGCAGGGGGGCCGCGATTTCCATTTGGCAGGGCTGTGGTCGCAGTCGTACCATCGCTGCCGTCCGGTTCCACCGGGCTGGGTCACCGCCACCATGGAACGCAAGCTCGCCGCCATTCTCGCCGCGGACGTCGTCGGCTACAGCCGGCTGATGGCGGCCGACGAGGAGGCGACGCTCGCGACCCTGCACGCCTATCGCCAGACGATCGGCGAGCTGGTGGCCGAGCACGGTGGGCGGATCTTCGGTACTGCCGGCGACAGCGTGGTGGCCGAGTTCCCGAGCCCGGTCCAGGCGGTGCGCACGGCCGTCGCGATCCAGCGGGCGCTGCACCGCCGCAACGCGGATCTCGCGGCCGATCGGCGAATGCAGCTCCGCATCGGGGTCAATCTCGGCGACGTCGTGGTGGCCGGCGCCGACCTTCTCGGCGACGGCGTCAACGTCGCGGCCCGGCTGCAGGAATCGGCGGCCCCGGGCGGCATCTGCATCGCCGGCATGGTCAAGGACCAGATCGCGGGTAAGGTCGCCTTCCCCCTGGCGAGCCTCGGCGAGCGGAAGCTGAAGAACATCCCGCGACCGGTGACGGTCTTCCGGGTCGACTGGGGCCTCGACGACCCGGCCGAGACCGGTGTCCTGGGCGGCCCGCTCGCCCTGCCCGACCGCCCGTCCATCGCCGTCCTGCCGTTCGCCAACATGAGCGGCGATGCGGAGCAGGAGTACTTCGCCGACGGGCTCAGCGAGGACATCATCACCGCCCTGTCGCGCTATCGCTGGTTCTTCGTCATCGCCCGCAACTCCAGCTTCGCCTACAAGGGCCGCTCCGTCGACATCAAGCAGGTCGCCCGCGAGCTCGGGGTCCGCTACGTCCTCGAAGGCAGCGTCAGGAAGGCCGGCAACCGGGTGCGGGTCACGGGCCAGCTCATCGACGCCGAGACCGGCGTCCATCTCTGGGCCGAGCGCTACGACCGCGACCTGGCCGACATCTTCGCCATCCAGGACGAGATCACCGAGAGCGTGGTGGGGGCGATCGAGCCCGAGATCCTGATGGGCGAGGGGCGGCG
>CAYWSB010000155.1:0-12171 GCA_964460465.1 uncultured Geminicoccaceae bacterium
TACCGGAGAGCCGCCGATGGCCACCGTCAGCTACACCACGTCCCGGGACATGATCGATGAGCGCGGGGGCGGCGTATCCTTGGTGATGTTCGACGTCACCATGAAGAGGACACGCGATGGAGGAGGATATCGTCGTTCGGCTGCTGCGCCCGTCTCATCCTGATTGTCGCGCTTCAACGGACGATCGTAAGCGGTGTTCCGATCACACGTCGGCTGGCGCCGCGTAGCTCCAGGGCATGAGATCGTCGATCCGGCTCTGTGGATGGCCGGCGACGATGCGCTCGATGACGTCGGTCAGGTAGACGTGCGGGTTCACCTCGTTGAGGCGGCAGGTTCCGATCAGCGAGGCGATGATGGCACGGTGCTCGCCGCCGCGGTCGGAGCCCGCTGACCTGACCCCTTGTTTCTCCTCCACGGGGAGCTGGAATCCGGACCACAGGAGAGGGACCGGAGATGAAGCCAAGCAGGTTCACCGAAGAGCAGATCATCGGGGTGCTGCGCGAGCATGAGGCGGGGGCGTCGGTCGCCAAGCTGCAGCCGCGAGACCGATGGCGGAGGCCAGTGACCTAGGGCGTCAACCCTCTGGCGACGTCTCGTTCCTGTGTCGCCTCGTCGCGCTGTTCGGCTCGGCCATAGCCGCCGCCACCGGGTGTCATTACGACGCGGCGCTCCCGGCCGTCGAGTGTCTGGAAACCCTTGCCCTGCAGGCGACGCCCTGCCTTGGTCTCGACCACGCCGGCGTCGCCGTTGGCACCGCGTGGCGGGAAGTCGATGCGGTCGAAGGCAGCGAGAAGCTCGAACGGCAGGCCGTCGGTGTTCTGGACCTCGATGATCTGCCCGTCGCCGCCGCGAAAAAGGCTCTTACCTGGCGCTGCTCGAGCGGGACGAGCGGCTGGAGCGGTTCGTGGTCGACTTGCTGACCGAGGGCCGGGCATTGCCGCACGCCGACGCTCGACCGGGTCGGTGTCGCGATGGCCCACATTAATGCCATTGCCGAGTGAAGCCCTCTGCGCGCCTCGTAAGGCGCAGTCACGCTCTTCTTGTGGAGATCGATTCGATTTGGACTGCCAGTACCCCGGCCGACGACAACGCCCCTTCCGCGGGTTGTGCGATCGACAGTGAGCCCGCTGCTCAGGACACGGCGGCCACCGATTTGCTTTCCGCGACCGTGACGCCGAAGCCCGGCGCGCGGCCGATCCGTGCGCGGCCGCCGGCAAGCTCCACGCCGCCCGTGAACGGGGTCGAGGCGAAGTAGGTGTGGCCCTCGGCGTCGATGGCGTAGGGCTGCTTCAGTGTCGCCGCCAGGTGGCACAGCATCGTGTCGCCGAGCCGGGTGAACGGCATCGTGTCGAGGCTGATACCGATGCCGTTCGCCTCGCAGATGCTGGCGATCTTGCGTGCCGGCCAGAGCCCGCCGACCCGGTTCGGCTTGAGCACGATGCGGTCCGCCGCTTCCAGGCGCACCACCTGGATCATCGCCGCGGGCGAGGTGATAGCCTCGTCGAGCACGACCGGAAACGGCAGAACGCGGCGGATGAAGGCATGGCCGGCGAGGTCGAGGTGATGCAGCGGCTGCTCGATCGCCATGTTCGGGTGGAAGGCGACCCGCCGCACCCCCTCGAAGAAGGCGATCGCCATCTTGGCGTTCGACAGGGCCTGGTTGGCGTCGACGTCGAGCTGGATGTGGCCGGGCAGCGTGCCGGTCACCTTGGCGATCTTGGCGAACTCCTCGTCGAGCAGCCCGGGGGCGTAGCCCTCGCGGCGAATGCGCCCGCCGATCTTCAGCTTCAACGCCCGCAGGCCCTGGTCCATGTAGTGCCGGCAGACGTCGAGGAGCTGCTCCGGCGTGTGGCCGTGCATCTGCGTCTGCAACTCGAACTCGGTGCGCCGCGCCCCGCCGAGAAGCTCGTAGACGGGGCAGCCCAGAACCTTGCCGGCCAGGTCGTGGGCCGCCATGTCGACCGCCGCCTGCGCCGGCCGGCAGCCCGGGACACCGATGCCGGCGACGGTCTCCATCCGCTGGTGGAGGCCGGCGATGTTCAAGGGGTCGCAGCCGACCAGTGCCCTGCGGAAGCGGGTCAGCCAGTCGGTCAGGCTGCCGGTGCCGTGCCCGAGATAGTGGGGCAGCGTCGCTCCCTCGCCGAGGCCCTCGACGCCGGCGTCGGTGCGGATGCGCACGAGCACCGCCTCGGGCGGCGCGTAGCGCCTGGCCGCCATGGTCTCGGCACTCTCCGACGCCAGGCGCAGCGCGACCTCGGCACTCTCCAGCGGCTCCACACTCGCACCGGTGCCACGGATCTCGAGCTCGAGCGGGGCGACATCGATGTCGGTGATCTTCACTGGCGTGCCTGTCCTGGTGGCCCGGGGCCCGGCGACCGCCGGTGCGGCAACCGCGTCGACGACCGGGTGGGAAGCGGTGGAGAACGTTATACATTGACCATCCGGCGTTCAACCGGTAACTTCCGCGCGAAGGTCGCTTGCGTGCCGGGTCATGGCGGCGGTCGCAGTCAGATTGTCCGGGGATGACGAGGCAGAGCAAGAAGCAGTCCGCGGCGCCGGGGCGGGCGACCCTCAAGCAGGTCGCGGCGGCGGCGGGGGTCTCGGTGGGCATGGCAGGCCGGGTGCTGGGCGACTACGGCTCGTTCAGTGACAAGACGCGCAAGGCGGTGATCAAGGCCGCACGGCAGCTCGACTACCGGCCGAACGGCGTGGCACGCTCGCTGCGCCTGCGCCGGACGCGGGCGATCGGCGTAATGATCAGCGACATCGGCACCTTCCACTGGACCGTCTTCGTCCAGGGCGTGGAAGCGGCGGCGCGCCGGGCCTGCTACGATGTGATCCTGGCCAATACCGCCGACGATGCGGCACTCGAGCGCTCGTATCTCGAGTCGCTGCGCGAACGCGGGGTCGACGGCATCATCGTCTCGCCGCTGCCCGAGAACAGCGAGCACTTCGCACGGCTCGCCGCAACCGGGTTCCCGCTCGTGGTGACCGGCTGGAGCAGCGGCATCGAGGCCACGCGGATCGTCTCGGACGACCGCAGCGCCGCCGCCGAGGCGGTGGCCTATCTCTTCTCGCTGGGTCACCGCCGGATCGGCCTGGTCGCCGGCTCGCTCGACCTCGAATCCGGGCGCAACCGCCTCTGCGGCTATCGCGAGGGGCTCGAGGCCGCCGGCATCGCCTTCGACGAGCGGCTCGTCGCCTACGGCAACTACGATCGCGACCAGGCCTACGACGCCGCCCGCCGGCTCGTCACCGGCACACCGAGCCCGACGGCCCTGCTGGTCTGCAACGAGGCGATGACGGGCTCGGTCCTGCAGTGCCTGAAGGACCACGGCATCGCCGTCCCGGCCGACCTCAGCCTGATCGGGTTCGACGACCCCGCGTGGGCGAGCTTCTTCAATCCCGCGATCACGACGCTGCGCGAGGAACGGTTCGACATGGGGCGCCTCGCCTGCGACAGCCTTATCGCCGGCCTCGCCAATCCGACCTCGGGCTTCGGCACCGCACCCGAGATCAGGCTGCGCACCACGCTCGTGCGGCGTGAATCCTGCGCGCCGCCGCGCCGGCGGACGAGGCCGCTCGTCCTCGAGGCCAGCCGCGCATGACGATCACGGGCATTGCCGCCTTCGTCGTTCGGCCGGCGCCTGAAGATGGCGGCGGCGCAGGGGCGAGCGTGCTCGTCCGGATCGACGCCGCGGGCGGCCCCTCGGGCTACGGCGAGGCGCCGGCCGGCGGGACATCCGCCAGCATCGCCTCCCTGGTGGAGCAGGTGAGCGTCGGCGCACGGGCACTGATCGGCCACGAACCGGTCAACCTCAACGCGCTCGCCGACATCCTCGCGGCGATCCCGGCCTTCGGTGCGCCCGCCCGGGCCGCCCTCGACATCGCCGCCTACGACCTCGTCGGCAAGCGGCGCGGCGTTCCGGTGCATCTCCTGCTCGGCGGGGCACTGCGCACCCGGTTCGAGGTCACGACCGACCTCGGCACGGTCGAGGACCTGGCCGACGGCCTGGCGCTGCCCGCCGGGGGCCATGTCGTGCGGGTCGGGCACGCCGCGGCGTCGTCCGACGCCGGCCGGCGCCGCCTCGAGGATCTCGTCGCCGCCGCAGCGACCACCGGCGCGCGCCTCGAGATCGATGCCGGCGAGGCCTTCGAGAACCCGGCCGAGGCCCGCCGCTTCGTCGAGCCAATCATGGCCCGGGCCGTGCTCCGCCATCTGAGCCTGCGACAGCCGCTGGGTGCCCATGACCTGGAGGGCCACGCGTTCCTGCGCGAGACGCTGCCGATCCCGCTCGTCCTGGATCGCACGGTCACCTCCGCGGCGGCCGCCGCACAGATCGTCCGGCGCGCCGCGGCCGACCGGCTGGTGATCGCGCTGGAGCGGCTCGGCGGCCTGGAGCCCGCGCGCCGGGCCGCCGACATCTGCGAGTCGGCCGGCCTCGGCGCCAGCGTCGCCGCACCACCGTCGGCCGGCCTGATCGACGCGGCGCAGTGCCATCTCGCCGCGACCTTCCGCGACCCCTATCCGGTCGCCCTCGCCACGCGGCCGGCGGCCTCGCCGGTGCACGTCGGTGTCGCCGTCGACGGCGGGTGGGCGCGGCTGAGCGACCGCCCCGGCCTCGGCGTCGAGGTGGACGAGCGCCAGCTCGAGCCGGTCGCGACGATCGGCTGAAGCCGCACGGCTGGCGCGCGCCATCGCGCTTGCGCGGAATCGCCGATCTCGCTAGAGTGGGTATATCGTTCTACTCAAGGGGGGCGACGAGCATGGCTCGGCAACGACGTGCGGTTCTCGGCGGCACACTGGCTGGAGCGGTCGCCGTCGCGGCGCTGCTGATGCCCGGCGCGGTTCGCGCCCAGGAACAGCCGGTCGAGGGCGGAACACTCGACATCGGCCTGCACATCCCGCTGCCCACCCTGGACTGGCAGTCGACCGTCGGCCATCCGCTGCCGCACGTCATGGGGCACGTCTTCGAGGGCCTCTTCGGCCTCGGCAAGGACCTCAACGCCGAGCCCGAGCTGGTCGACACGTTCGAAGCCTCGGCGGACGGCACGTCGTGGACCTTTCGCCTGCGCGAGGGCGTGAAGTTCCATAACGGCGACACGCTGGACTCTGGCGATGTCAAGGCGTCGCTCGAGCGGTGGAAGGAGATCGGGCCGAAGGGCTCGGGCCTCAACAGCCTGGCGTCGATCGAGACGCCCGACGACCTGACCGTGGTCATGAACTTCAGCGCCCCCATGGGCCGTTTCCTCCTTCTGCTGCTCGGCTCGGACGAGAACAAGGCCGTCATCATGCCGGCCGAGATCGCCCAGGCCTCGACGACGCCCGGCCAGCTCAGCGAGGTGGTCGGCACCGGCCCCTACCGGTTCGTCGAGTACCGCGAGGACCAGTACGCCAGGCTCGAGAAGTTCGCGGACTACGTCGCCCGGGACGACGCCCCGAACTACCAGACCGGCCGCAAGGCGGCGCACGTCGACGAGATCATCTTCTGGATCGTGCCGGAGGCCTCCACCCGCGTCGCCGGCCTCGAGGCGGGCGAGTACGACATCATCGCCGAGGTGCCGGATTCGGAAGCCGCCCGCCTGGCGGCGATCGGCGGCGTCGACCCGGTCAAGAATGGCCCGGGCGTGCTCTCCTACATGATGTTCAACCACCGCACCGGGCCGACCAGCGAGCTCGACATCCGCCGGGCCATCCAGTCCTTCGTCGATCCGGCCGAGATCGCCGCCGTGGTCGTCTCCGACCCATCGTTCAGCCTGACCAATCCGAGCATCTATGCCCCGGAGAGCGCCTACAACACCGATGCCGGTTCGGACCTCTACAAGCCGGGCGACATCGAGGCCGCCAAGGCGCACCTCGCGGCCGCCGGCTACGACGGGGCCCCGGTGACCATCCAGGTCATCTCGACCAACAACGTCCAGAACCGCATCGCGGTGGCCCTGGTCGAGCAGGCCAAGCGCGCCGGCTTCAACCTCGTGATCAACAGCTACGATTTGCAGACCTGGGTCGCCAAGCGCCGGGACCCGGACTCGCTCAACATCTACACTTCGGGCGGCTACTGGGTCGACCCGTCGCTCTGGCATGCGGAGTTCAACGGCAGCTTCCCGTCGCCGGAGGTCGGCTTCGCCAGCCCCGAGACCGACGAGATCTTCGCCGCCCTGGCCGCCGCGACCGAGTTCGCAGAGCGCAAGAAGCTGGGTGAGGACCTGCAGCGCGAGTTCTACCGTCAGGTGGCGATGGTGAACCTCGGCTACACCTACCGCCTGGTCGCGAAAAGCTCGCAGGTCCACGATCCGGAAGGCAATCTCTCGCTCGGCAACCTGACGCTGCACGGTGTCTGGGTCGACGAGTGAGGCGACCCGGGGCGACGGCGTCGGGCGGTCCCCGACGCCGTCGTTCCCGACCGGTGACCCGGGTGGCAAGACAACCAGCTCCTGAAGGTCGCCGATGCTCTCTTATGTCGTCAGGCGCGTCCTCGCCTTCATCCCCACGATCTTCATCGCGCTGACGCTGATCTTCGTCGCGACGCGCATGGTCCCGGGCAGCCCGGTCTGGTCGCTGATCGGCCACCAGTCCGTCGACCAGGCGCAGATGGAGGAGATCACCAGACGGCTGGGCCTCGACCGGCCGATCCTGGTCCAGTACGTGGAGTGGCTGCCGCGGGTCGTCACCGGCGACTTCGGCACCTCCATCTTCTACGGGCGCCCGGTGGCCGAGGTGATCGCTGAGCGCTTCCCGATCACCCTCTACGTCACGGTCCTGGCGATGGTGCTGACCATCGTCGTCGGCATGGGTCTCGGCATTCTCGCCGCCGTGCGCCGCGGCGGCGTCGTCGACTACCTGAGCAACGTCTTCGCCAGCCTCGGCATGGCGATTCCGGCCTTCTGGCTCGGCTTCCTCCTGATCATCGTGTTCGCGGTCACGCTGCGCTGGGTGCCGGCCTCGGGCTATCGCGACCCGAGCTTCGGCTTCTGGCCCTGGTTCAGCCGGCTGATCCTGCCGGTGATCGCCTTGAGCCTCGCCCAGATCGGGCTGGTGCTGCGAATGACCCGATCGGCGATGATCGAGGTGCTCGGCCGCGAGTTCATCGTGATGGCCAGGGCCAAGGGGCTCGGCGAGTCCCGGGTCGTCCTCAAGCACGCGCTCAAGAACGCGATGATCCAGATCGTCACCGTCATCGGCCTCACCTTCGCGCTCGGCCTCGGCGGCTCCGTCATCATCGAGAACGTGTTCGCGCTGCCCGGCCTCGGCCAGCTCATCACCATCGCCGCGGTGCGCCGCGACTACCCGATGCTGGAGGGCGGCATCTTCTACCTCACGCTGGTCGCACTTCTGGTGAACCTCGTGGTCGACATCACCTATGCGTTCTTGAACCCGCGGATCAGGTACACGGGATGAGCGCCGTCGCGCCGGTGCGGCGGCGGATGATCCCCGGCCGCCTCGTGCTCGAGACGCTGTCGCGGGGCCAGGGCAACGGCATGCTGATCGCCGGCGGCCTGATCCTGCTGGCGCTGACCTGCATGGCGGTGTTCGCACCGCTGCTCACCCCGATCGACCCGCTGACGATCGATCCGGGCAACAGCCTCCAGCCGCCGAGCTGGGCGCATCCGTTCGGCACCGACCATTTCGGCCGGGACGCGTTCGCGCGCACTGTCTATGGAGCCCGCATTTCGCTCCGCGTCGGCTTCGGTGCGACCCTCCTGACCGCTGTCCTCGGCATCCTGCTCGGAACGCTGTCCGGCTGGAGCCGCACCGCCGACGCGATCATCGGCCGGATCTCGGACAGCCTGATGATCTTCCCGGGCTTCGTCCTCGCCATTCTCATCCTGGCGGCGATCGGCCCCTCGGAGCTCAACGTCATCATCTCCGTGACCGTCCTCTACGTGCCGCGGGTCATCCGGACGGTCCGCGCGTCGGTGATCGAGTTTCGCGACGCCGATTTCGTCCAGGCGGCGCGGACCGTCGGCGTCGGCGACGGCCGCATCCTGTTCCTCCACATCCTGCCGAATGCGGTCGGCCCGGTGATGGTGCAGCTCAGCTTCGGCTTCGCCTGGGCGATCCTGGTCGAGGCGGGTCTGTCCTTCCTCGGCCTCGGGACACCGCCGCCCGACCCGAGCTGGGGCAACATGATCGCCGACGCCCGGGACTTCATCCGCTCCGCCTGGTGGCTCATCACCATCCCGGGCGTGATGATCACCCTCGCCGTGCTGGCGCTCAACCTTTTGGGCGACGGCCTGCGCGACAAGCTCGACCCGCGGCTGCAGAGCAAGAGCGAGCTGTGAGCGGCAGGGCGACGGCAGCCGCCGAGGTGCCTGCCGTGGCACCGCTGCTCGCGGTTGACGGCGTCACGGTGCGCTTCCCCGGCGACCATGGGCCGGTCACGGTCCTCGACACTGTCGACCTCACCATCGGCCGGGGTGAGATCCTGGGGCTGGTCGGCGAATCGGGCTGCGGCAAGTCGATGCTCGCCCGCTCGATCCTGCGGCTCGTGCCACAGCCCGGGCGGATCGTCGCCGGTGAGATCCGGCTGCAGGGCCTGGACCTGCTGACGCTCGGCGAGGGTTCCATCCGCGATATCCGCGGCGACCGGATCTCGGTCGTCCTGCAGGAGCCGATGACGAGCCTCAACCCGGTCTTCACCATCGGCAACCAGATCGCCGAGGTGCTGGCGCGGCACCGCCCCCGCATGACCCCGCGCGAGCGGCGGGCGCGCGCCCTGGAGATGCTCGAGAAGGTCGGCATCCGGTCGGCGGCAGAGCGCCTGCGGCAGTACCCGCACGAGCTCTCGGGCGGCATCCGCCAGCGGGTGATGATCGCGATGGCGCTGATCTGCGGCGACGTGCAGCTTCTCATCGCCGACGAGCCGACCACGGCCCTAGATGTGACGATCCAGGCGCAGATGCTGGAGCTGTTCCTCGGCCTGCAGGCCGAGAACCGAATGGCGGTCCTGCTCATCACCCACGATCTCGGCGTCGTCGCCCAGACCGCGCACCGGGTCGCGGTCATGTATGCCGGGCGGATCGTCGAGCAGGCCGGCGTGGTGCCGCTGTTCGAGGCGCCGCTGCACCCCTACACCCGCGGCCTCTTGAGCTCGCTGCCGCGGCGCGGCACCGGCCGCCGCAAGGCGCCGATGCCCGCGATCGCCGGTGCCGTGCCGAACCTCGCACACCTCCCGCCCGGCTGCCCGTTCGGCGACCGCTGCCCGCACCGGCGCGACGATCCCTGCCGCACCGCCGTGCCGCCGCTGGAGGACACGGGCGACGGCCGCAAGGTGCGGTGCTTCCGCTGGCGCGAGATCGGGCCGTACGCCGTCGCCGCGGAGGCGACGGCGTGACCACCGCCGCACCGCTTCTGGAAGTCCGCGACCTGGTCAAGCACTACGTGCTGCGGCCGTCGCTCCTCGGGCCGCCGCGCGGCAGCGTGCGCGCCGTCGAGGGGGTCTCGCTCGCGGTCGAGGCGGGCACGACGCTCGCCATCGTCGGTGAATCCGGCTGCGGGAAATCCACGACCGCCAAGCTGATCCTGCAGCTCGAGCCGCCGGACGGCGGCCAGATCCTGATCGCGGGAAGGCCGGTCGCCGGTGCCGGCCCGGAGCTGCGACGGACGGTCCAGATGATCTTCCAGGACCCTTATGCATCGCTCACACCGCACTTCACCGTCAGGGCGACGCTGCGCGAGCCGCTGGTGGTGCACCGCATCTGCCCCCGCCGCGAAGTGGACGCGCGGATCGCCGCCATGCTGGAGGCGGTCGGGTTGCACCCCGAGATCATGCGCCGCTACCCGCACGAGCTCTCCGGTGGCCAGCGGCAGCGCGTCGCGATCGCCCGCGCACTCGCCGTCGAGCCGCGGCTGATCGTGTGCGACGAGCCGGTCTCCGCCCTCGACGTCTCGATCCGCTCGCAGATCATCAACCTGTTGCTGCAGTTGCAGAAGGACCGGGGGCTCACCTACCTGTTCATCTCCCACGACCTGGATCTGGTGGCGCACATCAGCGACACGGTCGCGGTGATGTATCTCGGGCGAATCGTCGAGCTGGCAGACGCCGATCGGCTGTTCGCGGCGCCGCTGCATCCCTACACGCGCGCCCTGCTCGCATCCTCCCCGGTGCCCGATCCGCATCGGCGGCTGCAGGCGGCACCGCTCCGCGGCGAGGTCGCCAGCATCACCGAGCCGCCCTCGGGGTGCCCGTTCCGAAGCCGCTGCCCGCTGGCGATCGACCGGTGCGCCGCGGTCGCACCGTTGCTCCGGGAGATCGTGACGGGGCATCGGTCGGCCTGCCACCGTGCGGAGGAACTCGCCGACGGGCATCGCGCCCCGGTGTTGATGGGCTTCACCTAACGACGAACCGTGCGGCCATTCCGGCCTTCCTCGATACGAGAAATTCAAGAACCTTGATCATCGTGGTGCCGATGTAAGCCGGTCGGATGAATTTCGCACTATTGCGAAGAGCGGCTAAAATTCTTATTCGTTTAAAAACAATTAGTTAAAGGCGGAGAAGGTTAGACCCCAGTCCCCTTCCCTCCGCCAAGCCAGCCGAAATTATCCTTTTCCGGCAATAGCCTAGCAGGCCACGCTTAGCGGTATCCCATCACCGGGACCATCACTACAGCCGCGCCACGCGCTCTAGGCGGTCGGCGTGGTCGAGGAACGGCACCAGCAACGCCTCGGCGTCGGCGGCGCCTTCCACGTCGACCAGATCGGCCGCGCGGATCACGGCGGCCAGCACGCGGGCGGTAGGTGATGCTCGATACCGACTGCACCGGCCACAGCGGCAGGTAGAGCGGCATCGGCAGGAAGCCGTCGAAGGTCATGGCCCAAGTCTGCGTGACCATCGCCACGCCGATCCCGTGCGGGCCGTCGATCGTCGCCTCGGCGGCATCGATCAGCCCGAGGATGTAGTCGGCATCAAGGGTCGGCTCGACGCGCAGATGATCATAGGCGTCTATCAACGCGACGGCTGGGGTGGCTGGCGCAACGGTGCGGGCGAGCTTGCTCCAGGTGCCCATGGCGTCAGGCATTCAGGTCGACGGCGGTGTCGGTCGTCGGGTTGGCCTCGATCAGGTGCAGATGCGTGTCGGGGCGCCCGCCGGTGATGGCCACCGGCAAGGTGAACTCGCGGCCCTCCAGGATCAGAAAGCCGGCCGGTGCGGCGATGGTGTCGTCGACGGCACCGCTGCGGATGTAGATCGAACCGGCCACGGCTTCCACGCGGCAGTAGAGCGTGCCGGGCGGCAGGGCGATCTTGCCCGCGGCCACGACGACGTAGAGCTCCGGGTCGTCTTCGGGCGGGCCGTAGACCTGAATGCCGGCACGCTGCGGGGTGTCGCCGTCGCTGCGGCCGGCCACGGCAACCGTTGCGTCGCAGGAAAGGTGAAAGCGGGCCATAGGGTGCGCTCCAGAAAGCGGAAGGGGCGAGCCCGAAAGCCCGCCCCCCTCGAATGCCCAAGCCGGTCATGCCGGCCGGGTCGTGACCTCGTCAGCCGATCACGAGTCCTCGTGGATCAGATGCTTGACCGCGCCGGTGTCGATCAGCTCGCCGTCGAACCGGGCGAGCCCGACGAAAGCGATCTGCGCGAACTCGGCGAACCGCTCGGAAAGCCGCAGGATCGCCAGCTCTCGCACCCGGCGAACGATGTAGCGGCTCATCGCCCCGAACACGACCGACCGCTCCTGAATGCCCACGTCGGCCATCGCCTGATTGACCACGTAGCGGTAGCCGAGGATCGACGGGCGGGCGCCCGCAGCGGCCTCGGCAGGCTGCCAGATATAGCGGCCTTCCAGGTCCTTGATCTTGCGCAGCCGCTTCAGCGTGCGATCGTTGAACATCCAGGCGCACGAGGGATCGCGCCGGTATGCCGGATCGACGCTGTGCTCCAGCTCCAGAAGGTCGTCGAAATCGAGGTTGGCAGCGTTGCCGCTGTCCAGCGGAACCTCGACGCCCTCGGTCGAGCGGGTGACGATGCCCCACGGGACAGTGGTGCCGGCCCCGGTCGTCAGGTGCTCACCGACGCCGCGGCCGATGCGCTCGGCGAACGCCCGGCGGATTTCGGCCTCCATGTTCAACACGCTGCTAGCTATGTCAGCCCCAAATTTTTATCTGATTATCCGTGATTCGCATCTTCTGATGTGCTAGGCATCTCAGGGGGTTAGGGCCAAATCAGGGCGAGCAC
>CAYWSB010000156.1:0-12150 GCA_964460465.1 uncultured Geminicoccaceae bacterium
GAAGGCATAGCACGGGCGAGGAAAATTGTCAGGTATATTATTGGGATATTAGTAAAAAACTCAGGCCCTATCTCGACCATGGCCACCTCGAAGCCGACAACAATTGCGCCGAGCGGGCGATCAAATCGGTGGCTCTGGGCCGGAAGAACTACCTCTTCGTCGGCTCCGAGGGCGGCGGCAAGGCGGCCGCCATCGCCTACACCCTGATCGAAACCGCCAAGCTCAACGACATCGACCCGCAAGCCTGGCTCACCGACATCCTGAGCCGCATCGCCCACTACAAGATCAACAAGATCGACGACCTCCTGCCCTGGGCATGGGCTGCAACACGAGCCGCCACAGCGTCAACGCAAAAAGCCGCGTAGGTCAGCGGACGCTTACGCACCGGGCGCCACTCCTGCGCGCTCTATCGGGCGCTGGACGACATCGAGCATTGCAGGACCGAGGTCGGCGCGCCGAAAACCAACGGCCCGCCGAGGCGTGCTGACCTCGGTCCCTTCGGGATCGGGCTCGAAGGCCTCCTGGCCTTCGGGCGTCGTGCGCTTCGACGCCACCGACGTCGAGGCGTTCTTCAAGGCCAAACTGCGGGAACGGCTCCAAGACAGCGTGGACGCGCTCCAGGCCGCCCACGACGCCTCGCTCGTGCACGACAACCGCGAACGGCCGCATCTCGGCTACCGCAACCAGGGTCGAAGGCCGTGGGCGACGATCCGGCGGCTTGTCGCTGCGTATGGTCAGGTGGATTCCTCAGGGTCTCGGTGCCAGGCTTCGCCCCGGCACCGCGTCCGACCCGCCCAAGCACCGCGCCGCCCAAGCGGCCCGTCAGGTGCATCTCCGCTGATTGACACGCTCCGAGCGTCCTATGTAGAGCTAGGCGTAGCCGCCGCGGAGCGGCAGAGAACGACTGTCGGGGAGGCGGCTTGAATGGCGGGCGAGGGTCGAGCTCTCTCGTTCGCGCCGGCCGCTTGTCTCGACGATCGATCGTCACCGCTCCGGCAAAGACAAGAACCAGAGAGGGTGCGCGGCTCAAGCCTCTCCCATCGGGAAGAGTGGTCGATGATCAAGAGAACCTCTGCTTCTGGCATCATTGGCGCGGGCCGCCGCCGCGACATCCTGCGCGGCGGCGTCGCGCTCGGCGTCGTGGGGACGTTTCCCGCCTTGCTGCGGCGCTCGGCCTTCGCCCAGGAGACCCCGACGCTCGTCAACTCGATCCGCTCGCTGACCAACCCCTACCACGCCGCCTGGAACGCCGGCGGGGCGGCCTTCGCCCGCTCGGTCGGGGCCGAGTACGTGACCCTGGTCACCGAGGGCAACAGCGAGAAGGGCATCGCCGACATCCGCGCCATCCTGGCCAGGACGGGCGGCAATTGCGTCATCAACGTCGACCCCAACGACAGCCCGGACGCCCGGCCGATCGTCGAGGCCTGCAAGGAGGCCGGCGCCTTCGTGGTGACGCAGTGGAACAAGCCCGACGACCTGCACCCCTGGGACCACGACCCCAACTACGTGGCCCACATCTCGTTCAGCGGCGTGCCCTACGGCAAGCAGATGGCGGAAGCCCTCTTCGCCGCCATGGGTGGCGAGGGCGGCATCGTGGCGCTCGGCGGCATCCAGTCCAACGTCCCGGCGATCGAGCGCAAGCTGGGTCTCGACCAGGCGCTGGCCGAGAACCCCGGCATCGAGCTCTTGGACTTCCAGGTCGCCAACTGGTCGGAGACCGAGGCGCTCGAGAAGACCAATGCCTGGCTCACCCAGTACGGCGACCGGATCAAGGGCATCTGGGCCGCCAATGACGGGATGGCGCTCGCCGCCGTCGAGGCGCTCCGGGCCGACGGCCGCGCCGGCCAGGTGCCGGTCACCGGCATCGACGGCATCCAGCTCGCGGTGGAAGCCATCATGAACGGCGAGATGGCCGGCACGGTCGCCTGGGACCCGTTCTGGCAGGGCGGCATGGGGCTCTCGATCGGCTACCACGCCAAGACCGGCGCCTTCGACCCGGCGGCCGAGCCGCGCGAGCACCGCGAGTTCTACGGCCGCGGCGTCGCGATCACCGCCGACAATGCCGAGGACTACTTCAAGAACAACATCGAGAGCGAGCCCGAGCTCGACTGGAGCGACATCTGGGGCCGGGTCACCGGGCAGATCCAGTACGGCTGATCCTTGTGACCGGGCGGGTGGCTCGTGCCACCCGCCCGGCTGCTCCCCGACCGGGGTCGGCGACCAGGCGATGAGCGTCAATTCGTTGGCTGAGGCGGGCCTCGAGCCGGGCCGGAGACTGGATCGTCGATGAGCGTCGAGGCCGGATCGTCGATCGAGGGAAGTGCCGCCGTCTCCCCGGCGCAGCCGGCGCGCAAGGCGGCGGGTGCCATCCGTCAGCGTCGGCTCGCGACCTGGGCTCCCGTCATCGTGCTGGTGCTGCTGTGCGGCGTCATCGCGGCGATCAACCCCAACTTTCTGACCTTCGGCAATTTCGTGCGGATCACCCAGGCGGCGATGATCCCGCTGGTCCTCGGGCTCGGCGTCACCTTCATCATCATCATGGGCTCGATCGACCTCTCGATCGAGGGCGGGCTGACGCTCGCCGCCGTGATCACCTCGATGCTGGTTCTGAACGGTGCCAACGCCAACGATCTCGGCCTCGTGGCCATCCCGATCGTGCTCGCCGTCGGCGCCTTCGTCGGCTTCGTCAACGGCACGGTGCACGTCCGGCTCAAGGTCCCGTCCTTCATGATGACGCTGGGGATGTGGTTCATCGGCGTCGGCATCGCCAACGCCCTGCTCGGCGGCAGTGCCGTGCGCATCAACGACGGCCTGATCCGGGCACTCGCCATCGAGCGCTTCCTGGGCTTTCCGATCGGCGTCTGGATCGCCCTCCTCTGCCTCCTGATCGCCTACGTGATCCAGAACCACAGCCGCCTCGGCCGGCACATCTACGCGCTCGGCGGCGGCGAGGAGCTGGCCGCCCTTTCCGGCATCCCGGTCGCCCGGGTGCGGATCATGGCCTTCACGCTTGCCGGTACATTCTACGCCGTGGGCGGCATCCTGGCCGCGGCCCAGCTCGGCCTCGGCAACGCGCAGATGGGGGCAGGGCGCCTGTTCACCACCATCACCGCGGTCGTGGTCGGCGGCACCGCCCTCTCGGGCGGCCAGGGCGGCGTGCTGCAGACCCTGGTGGGCGTGCTGATCGTCGTCGTGCTGTCCAACGGCATGGTGCTGATGGGCGTGCCACCGAGCTACCAGCTCGGCGTGCAGGGCCTGATGATCATCGCCGCGGTGGCGCTGTCGATCGACAGGAAGCGCCTGGGCATCGTCAAATGACGACGGCGGCCCTGGCCCTGCGTCACGTCGAGAAGCGCTTTCCCGGCGTGCATGCCCTGAAGGACGTCTCGATCGACATCCGCCCGGGCGAGGTGGTGGGCCTGATCGGCGAGAACGGCGCCGGCAAGTCGACCCTGATGAAGATCCTGAGCGGCGTCTACCAGCCGGATGGCGGCGAGATCCTGCTCGACGGCAAGCAGGTCCGGCTGCAATCCGCAGCACAGGCCATGAGCCTCGGCATCGGCATGGTCTTCCAGGAGCAGTCGCTGCTGCCCAACCTCACCGTCGGCGAGAACATCTATCTCGGCAACGAGGGCCGGTTCACCCGCTTCGGCATCGTCGACTGGCGCGCCCTCTACGCCGCCGCCAGCCGGCAGCTCGCCAAGGTGCAGGTCGCGGTCGACCCGCGCACCCGGGCCGCGGAGCTCGACTTCGCCACCCGGCAGATGGTCGAGCTCGCCAAGGCGCTGACCCTCGAGGACCAGGCGCCGGGCCACCTCGTGATCCTCCTCGACGAGCCGACCTCGGTGCTCGAGCGGGCCGACATCGAGATCCTCTTCGCCCGGGTCCGGGCGCTCCGCTCGCGCGCCTCGTTCATCTTCGTCTCGCATCGCCTGGACGAGATCCTCGAGCTCTCCGACCGCGTCTACGTCATGAAGGACGGTGCCGTCGTGGCCGAGCTGCCGGCGGCCGCGGCCGAGGTCCACCAGCTCCACCAGCTCATGGTCGGCCGCGGCCTGCAGACCGAGTACTACCGCGAGCCGCTGCAGCGCCCGTTCAAGGACGAGGTCGTCCTCGAGGCCCAGGGCCTCGGCCTCGGGGGCGGCTACCAGGGCGTGGACTTCCAGCTCCACGCCGGCGAGATCCTGGGCATCGCCGGGGTCATCGGCTCGGGCCGGGAGGAGCTGGCGAGAACCTTGGCGGGCTTCGCCCCGCACGACCGGGGCAGCCTCGTCTTGAACGGCCGGACTGTCCGCTTCACCACGCCGGCCGAGGCCGTCGATGCCGGGATCGGCTACATCCCGCGCGAGCGCCGGGTCGAGGGTCTCGTGCTCTTCCTTTCGGTCGCCGCCAACATCACGCTCGGCAATCTCGCGACGCTGACCCGGCACGGCCTGATCGACATCGGCCGCGAACGCCAGCTGGCCAAGGACTGGGTCGAGCGGCTGAAGGTCCGGACGCCGGGGATCGACGCGCTCTGCCTCAACCTCTCGGGCGGCAACCAGCAGAAGGTGGTGCTCGCCAAGTGGCTGAACGCCAAGGCGCGCATCCTCGTCCTCGACCACCCGACCCGCGGCCTCGACGTCGGGGCCAAGGAGGAGGTCTACGAGCTGGTGCGCGCCGTCACCGCCGAGGGCATCGCCGTGATCCTCACCTCCGACACGCTGGAGGAGACCATCGGCCTCAGCCACACCGTCATCGTCATGCGCGACGGGGCGGTCAGTCACCGGGTCGACGCCAGCCCGGGCAAGAAGCCCGCCCAGGTCGATCTCATCGGACACATGGTCTAGCTCATGCAGCCGCTCGTCGAAAAGCTCGGCCCGGACTGGCTCAGGCAATGGCTGCCGGTCGCCACGCTGGTCGTGCTGGTCATCGGCATCGGCACCGCCCAGCCGAGCTTCCTCACGCCCAGCACGATGCTGCAGCTCGCCTCCGACACGGCCGTGCTCTTCGTGCTGGCGACCGGCGTGACCTTCGTCATCATGCTGGGCGGCATCGACCTCTCGATCCAGGCCATGGCCTCGCTCGCCAGCGTCGTCGTGGCACTGACCGTCACCAGCCTCGGCTATGCCTCCTTCCCCTTCGCCGTGGCGATCGGCGCCTTGAGCGGCTGTCTCGCCGGCCTCGCCCACGTCAAGCTCAAGATCCCCTCCTTCATCGCCACCCTCGCCGTGGGCGGCGTGCTCACCGGCATCGCGCTCGTCATCTCGGGCGAGCGCTCGATCACGCTGGGCGAGGCCGACCGGGCCTACCTCACCTGGATCACCGGCCGGCTCTGGGGCATCCCCAACACCGTCGTCATCGGCCTCGTGGTCCTCGTGGTCGCCCACATCGTCCAGAGCCGCACCCCCTTCGGCCGCTACAGCGCCGCGATCGGCGCCGGCGAGGCCGCGGCCTATGCGTCCGGTGTCAAGGTCGACCGGCAGAAGGTGATCGCCTTCACGCTATCGGCCACCTTCGCGGCCCTCGCCGGCGTCATCCTCGCCGGCCGACTCGCCAGCGGCTCGCCGACCCTCGCCAACGAGTTGCTCCTGCCCTCGATCGCCGCCGTCGTCGTCGGCGGCACCGCCATCACAGGCGGCGTGGGGAGCATCTGGCGCACGCTGATCGGGGCGCTGATCATCTCCGTCGTGCGCATCGGCATGACCTTCGTCGGCGTCAACATCTTCGCCCAGAACATCGTCTTCGGCCTCGTGCTGGTGGCTGCCGTCGCCATCACCATCGACCGCTCGAAGATCCCCATCGTCAAATAAGAGAGGAGCCGCCGCCATGGATCTGGGCCTGAAGGACAAGGTCGCCGTCGTCACCGGGGCCAGCGTCGGCATCGGCCAGGCCATCGCCAAGGGTCTCGCGGCCGAAGGGGCGCACGTGGTGCTGGCCGCGCGGTCGGCCGACAAGCTCGAGGCCGCCCGGGCAGCGGTGGCCGAGGCCGGCGGCAAAGCCGTCGCCGTCGCTTGCGACGTGGCGACCCGGGAGGGCACCGACCAGCTTGTCGCCGCCACCAAGGACGCCTTCGGCGGCGCCGACATCCTGATCAACAATGCCGGCACCGGCAGCAACGAGACCATCATGGAGGCCCCGGACGAGAAATGGCAGGCCTACTGGGACCTGCACGTCATGGCGGCCGTCCGCCTCGCCCGCGGCCTCGTGCCGACGATGCGCGAGCGGGGCGGCGGGGTGATCCTCAACAACGCCTCCATCTGTGCCGCCCAGCCGCTCTGGTACGAGCCGATCTACAACGTCACCAAGGCGGCTCTCGTCATGGCGTCCAAGACCATGTCGACCGAGTTCATCAAGGACAATATCCGCGTCAACGCGGTCAATCTCGGCTTCGTCCTCACCCCGGACTGGATCAAGACCGCGAGGCAGCTCACCGCCGACACGGGCGGCGACTGGCAGGCCTATATCGACGACCTCGCCAGGGCCAACGCCCCGATCGGCCGCTTCGCCTCGCCGGAGGAGGCCGCCGACTTCTTCGTCTTCCTCTGCTCCAGCCGGGCGAGCTACTCGGTCGGCTCGACCTATTTCGTCGATGGCGGCATGCTCAAGACGATCTGAGCGGCCGGCTTCGGGCGGCGCTGCCCCCGGTCGACCGACGCGGCACGGCTGGCCACCGTCCGGCTGGCCGTGACGCCTCCTCCCCGCCGCTCCGTCGCGCTGCGCCTCGAACCGCGCCGGCATTGCCCAAGGGCTGGCGCCGAACGTTGCGGATGAGGGCTCGGGCGGCGTGTCCGCATTGATGGCCGACGCAGCGTTTGCCGCTTCGACCCCGGCCACGGGGAGCCTGACGACCGACGACAGGATGGCGCCGGTTTCGGTGATCCATCGTGCGCCGGCCCCCGCCACGATCACCGACATCCTCGCCCGCAGCGCCGATCACCCCGTCAACCGAATCGACGAGCGCCTGCCATGGCGATGGTGCCCGAGGGACCAGGCAAAGCCGCCAACCGAAAGGGCCGCGCGACTCGGCGGGCGCCTGCGGAGGGCCGGCCCACCGCCTTGACCGGGACGCCGCCCTGGTGCACTCTCGTGATATATCAGAAGAGGGGAGGCTCGCATGACGCTTCGACTGGCCGGGCTCGCATTGGCGACGGCGGCTGCCATCCTGACACTCGCCGGTGCCGCCGAGGCGGCCTGGCCCGAACGGCCGGTCTCGATCATCGTCCCCGCCGGGGCCGGGGGCGGCACCGATGCCACGGCTCGGCTCTTGGCGCAGGGGCTGGAGGAGCGCTTCGGCCAGCCCTTCAACGTTGTCAACCAGGGCCAGGGCGGCGGCGTGGTCGGGTTCACCAGCATCACCACGGCGGTGCCGGACGGCTACACGCTGGGCGTGATCTACAACTTCGCCCACTACCGGCCGATGGGCCAGGGCGAGTTCGACGTCGCCAGCATGACGCCGATCGGCCAGTTCAACTTCGACCCGGCCGGCTTCCACGTCCGCACCGATTCGCCCTGGTCGACGCTGCCCGAGGCGCTGGACGCGATCAAGGCTGACCCCGGCGCCTACGACATCGCCTGCGGCGGCGGCTGCGGCGGCTCCTGGCCGATCGCGCTCGCCACGCTGCTCGTCGAATGGGGTGTGGATCTCGGCGAGGTGCGGATGATCAGCGGCCAGGGTGCCGCGGCAGCATTGCAGGAGATGGTCGCCGGCGGCTTCGACGTCGTGCCCTGCTCGGTGCCCGAGGCGGGCTCGCTGATCGACGCCGGGCTGGTCAAGGGCCTCGCCGTCTTCGGCACCGAGCGCTTGGCTGCCTATCCCGACATCCCGACCCTCGAGGAGGCGGCCGGCCTCACCCTCGAGCTCGGCGCCTGGCGCGGCCTCGTCGGCCCCGCCGGCCTGCCCGACGACATCGCCGAGGCGCTCGAGACGGCGCTCGAGGAGATCTACAACGACGCCGCCTTCCAGGAGGCGATGACCAGCCGTGGCTTCGGCCTGCGGTGGCGGAACGCCGCCGAGTTCGAGGCCTTCATGCTGGCCGAGGAAGCGAGCGTGCGCCAACTCGTCGTCGATCTCGGGCTCTAGCCCCGGCGCCGCAGCACCGGGTGCCGGCAGCGTGCACCGCTCCGAGGCGCTGGTCGGCCTCGGCTTCGCGGGCCTGGGCGGGCTGATGCTCGCCCAGGCCCGGGCGATGCCGGTCCTCGCGCATATCGAGTTCGGCCCCGGCCTCTTTCCCTCGGTCGTCGGCGGCCTGATGCTGGTCGGCGGCCTCGTCCTGGCACTGCGCGCCGCGGTTGCCGGGGCGGGCGGCGATCCGGCGCCGGCGGCGGCCTTCCTGCGCCCGCCGCGACCGCTGCTGCTGGCGGCCTATCTGCTCGCCCCGCTCGCCTATGTCGTCGCCACGCCTTGGCTCGGCTTCATCGTCACCACCACGTTGCTCGTGACCGTGCTCGCCCGAAGCGCCGGCGTCGGCCTCCTACGGGCGGCCGGGCTCGGCCTCGCCAGCGCCCTCGTGATCCATCTCGTCTTCGCCCGGCTGATGCGCGTGGCCTTGCCCTACGGCTTCGCCGAAACCCTGCTCGCCCGCCTGCCATGGCCGTGATGGCCGAAGCCCTCGGGCTGGTCCTCGACCCGGTGGTGCTGCTCGCCATGCTGGTCGCGGCGGTCTACGGCCTCCTGGTCGGGTCGATTCCGGGGCTGACCGCCACCATGGCGGTAGCACTCGTCATCCCGATCACCTTCTTCCTCGACCCGCTGCCCGCACTGGCCGCCGTGATGAGCCTCTCGGCCATGGCGATCTTCGCCGGCGACCTGCCCGGTGCCCTCCTGCGCATCCCGGGCACGCCGGCCTCGGCCGCCTATGCCGACGAGGCGCACAAGATGGTGCAGCAGGGCCGGGGCGGGCTCGCCCTCGGGCTCGGCCTCGTCGCCTCGGCCATCGGCGGGGTCTTCGGTGCGGCGGTGCTGATGACCGCGGCCCCCTCGCTCGCCCGGATCGCGCTTCAGTTCTCGAGCTTCGAGAAGTTCTGGCTCGCCTGCCTCGGGCTCACCGCCGCCGTCGCGGTCAGCCAGGGACACTGGCTCAAGGGTGCCTTGAGCCTGCTCCTCGGCCTCGCCATCGCCCAGGTCGGGCTCGATCCGGTCTCCGGTCTCGCCCGCTTCACCTTCGGCAGCGACCTGCTGGTCGGCGGGCTGGGCTTCATCCCGGTGCTGATCGGCGTCTTCGCCGTGCCGCAGGTGCTGCGCTACGCCCGCGACGGCGTCGAGACGGCGCGGCCGCCGCGGCAAGGGCTGCGCAGCATCCTGGGCGGGGTCGGGCCGGAGCTCCTCAGGCTGCGCTGGGGCGTGGCCAGGGGCGCCGGCATCGGCACGTTGATCGGCGCCATCCCGGGGGCCGGTGCGGACATCGCCGCCTATGTCTCCTATGCGGTGAGCCGGCGCCTGTCGCGCACGCCCGAGAAGTTCGGCACGGGCATTCCGGACGGCATCGGCACCGCCTCCGCCGCCAACAACGCCTCGATCGGCGGCGCCCTCGTGCCCGCCACCGTCTTCGGCATCCCCGGCGACAGCCTCACCGCCATCATCATCGGCGTCCTCTTCCTCAAGGGCCTCAATCCCGGTCCCACCGTCTTCCTCACCGACGCGGCACTGATCAACGCCGTGTTCATGAGCTACCTGCTGGCCAACATCCTGCTCGTGCCCCTGGGCCTCTTGGCGATCCTCGCCTTCCAGCCGGTCATGGCCGCACCCAAAGCGATGCTGATGCCGACGATCCTCGTCGCCTGCATCGTCGGCGCCTTCGCGGTCGAGAACACGGCGGCGGCGATCGTCGTCATGCTGGTTCTCGGCATCGTCGCCTATGTGCTCGAGGAACACGGCTTTCCGATGGCGCCCTTGATCCTGGGCGTGGTCATCGGCCCGATGCTGGAGGAGACGTTCCTCAACTCGCTGATCCGGGCGCGTGGCGATCTCTGGCGCTTCGTCGACCGGCCGGTTTCGACCGGTCTCGCCAGCCTCACCGTGGCGCTCTGGCTGCTGCCGCTAGGCCTCTGGCTCTGGCGTCTGGCACGCAGCCGTTGATGAAAGAGGTTCCCGCCCCCAGCCTCGCCGACCGCGCCTTCCGGCTGATCGAGGCGCAGATCGTCACCCTGGTCCTGCCGCCCGGCAGCCGCACCACCGAGCAGCAGCTCGCCGAAGCCAGCGCTCTCGGACGCACGCCCGTGCGCGAGGCGCTTTTGCGGCTGGCCCAGGGCTTTCTCGTCGAGGTGCGGCCGCGTCGGGGGGTGCTGATCCGGCCGATCGAGGTCGAGCTGATCCACCAGACGCTGGCCGTCCGCCGGCGCGTCGAGCGACTGATCGTCGAGCGTGCCGCCGGCCTCGCCGACGCGGGCGAGCGGCGCGCTCTCGCCGCCCTCGTCCGCGAGTTCGAGGCGGCCGTCCGGGCCGAGGACGCCGCCGCCTTCGCCGCCGCCGACGCCGCCCTGAACGAGCTGCTCAATTCGGCCGCCCGGCACGAGGTGGCCGCCAAGGTGGTCGAGCCGCTGCATTGCGTCAGCCGGCGCGCCGGCTTCGTGCATTCGAGCCGCGGCAGCGGCGGCATGCGCCATACCGGTCCGGCCCATCTGAGGCTGATCCACGCCGTCGTGGCCGGCGATGCGCCGGCGGCGGCCGCCGCGCTCGACGGCCTCCTCGATCTTTCGGCGGCGATCGCCGACCAGCTTGCCGGCTCGCGTCCGACGCGGTCGCGATCCCTGTCCGCCACTCTCCCGGAGGCCAGCCGATGAGCCCCCTCGCCGTCGTCCTCAATGGCCCCGCCGTTGCCGGCCGGGCGGCATGGTTGCAGGACCAGCTCGGCCCGGGCTTTCGCTGCAGCGAGATCGACGAGGCGACGCCGGCCGGGGAACGGCAGGCCCGCCTGGCGGAGGCCCGGGCGCTCGTCACGGTCGGCTTCGATCGGCGGCTGCCGGTGGGTCCCGGCCTGCGGCTCGTCCAGGTGCCCGGCATCGGGGTCGATGCCATCGACCTTGCAGCCCTGCCGGCCGGGGCAGCACTCTGCAATGTCGGCCGCCACGAGGGGGCTGTGGCCGAGTACGTGATCCTGCAGCTGCTGGAGTGGCGGCATCGCGCCCGCGACGCCGAGAGCCGGCTGCGCCGGGGCGACTGGAGCCGGTCGAGCCGCATGGGAGCCGCACCGCACGCCGAGCTCGCCGGGGCGCGTATCGGCATCGTCGGCTTCGGCGCCATCGGCCGTGCCCTCGTGCAGCGGCTGAAGCCATTCGAGGTCGAGATCCTGGTCGCGAACCGCACGCCGCCGGCCACTGGCGACGGCATCGCCGCAGCGTTCCCGCTGACCGAGCTCGACCGGCTGCTCGAGGTGGTCGACATCGCCGTGCTCGCCGTCGCCGCCACGCCCGAGACGACGGGGCTGATCGACCGGCGCCGCCTGGCCCTGCTCGGCCGCAAGGGCCTGCTCGTCAATGTCGCCCGCGCCGCCCTCGTCGACGAGCAGGCGCTCTTCGAATGCCTGCGCGACGGCGTGCTCGGCGGGGCTGTCCTCGACGTCTGGTACGGCTATCCCGACGCCGCCAACCCGGCGGCCGCGCCATCGCGCCTGCCGTTCCACACCCTTCCCAACGTCGTCATGACGCCGCACATCGCCGGCTGGACCAGCGGCACGGTCGAGCGCCGTTGGCAGGACATCATCGCCAACCTCCGCCGCCTGGCAGGCGGCGCGCCACTGGCCAATGTCGTGCGGCCGGCTGCACCGGGTGCCTCGGGCCAGACGGGGCCAGGACGGGCAGCCTCAGGCTGACGGGCGTCGTCCGGGCGGACGAGCGCCGCCGCGGCGTGGCCAGGCGGCGGCCCGACGGCCACCTCGGCCGGCACCACCGCGCCATGGTCCCCAAGCTGGCACAGGCCGCTCGGTCTTGGCCTCGGTCGCCGGCTGGACGCCCGTCGGGCAACCGCCGCGCATCGCTGGCGCCGAAGGGGCCATATCATCTGCATGCACGCTCTTACGGTTGATGAAGCTTGCCGGAGATCATCTTCGCCGAACGCTCTCCTTCTCTTCGAGTCTCCGGTAGGGGATCAGGAAACTCCACGCCTCTAGTTGTGATCTCCGTAAGCGGTGTTCGGATCACAGGTCGGCTGGCGCCGCGTGGGTCGAGGGGATG
>CAYWSB010000157.1:0-11952 GCA_964460465.1 uncultured Geminicoccaceae bacterium
GCCGGGCTTCGAGGGCGCCAAGTACATCTGCAGCCCGGCGCTCAGAACCGAGGCCGACCAGGCGGCACTCTGGAATCATCTCCGGCGGGGTGTGCTGAGCAACGTCACCTCGGACCATTCGCCGACCCGCTTCGATGCCACGGGCAAAAAGATCGCCGGCGAGGATGCGCCCTTTACCGCGGTCCCGAACGGCATTCCGGGGCTCGCCGCGCGGCTGCCCCTGCTGTTCTCCGAAGGGGTCAAGAAGGGCCGCATCGATCTGGCGACCTTCGTCGCGCTCGGTGCCACCAATGCCGCGCGGCTCATGGGTCTCTGGCCTCGGAAGGGCACGATCGCCGTCGGCTCGGATGCCGATCTCGCCATCTGGGACCCCGACCGGCGGGTGACGCTCACCAACGAGCTGATGCAGCACGGTGTGGACTACACCCCCTATGAGGGCATGACCGTCACCGGCTGGCCGGTCACGACCCTCTGCCGCGGCACCGTCGTCTGCGACGCGGGCCGGATCACGGCCGAGGCGGGCCACGGCGTCTTCCTGCCGCGCAGCGCTTATGACCTCGTGCAGGCCCCGCTGCTCGTCACCTGACAGCCCGGCCCGTCAGGCCAGCAGCCGGTCCGGGTCCTCGACCCTGAACTCGAGGCCGCGGTCGGCGAAATCGACGACGACGGTGCGCGTCGGGACGGCCCCGCCCGTCCGCTCGGCCTCGAGCTCGATCTGGGTCGCCCGCGAGGTGAGCAGGGCGAAGGCAGCGCCCGGCTCATGGGCCGGAAAACGGGTCAGGGCATGCCAGCAGTGCCGGGCGAGCACGATCCCGACGTCGCCCGGCACCAGGAAGGCCCGCAGCTCCGCCGGCTCCGGCGGCCGTTCGGCACCGCCGGGCGCCACCACCATGACGTTCGCCGCACCGCCCAGCGGCAGGAACGCCTGAGTGACGGCGGCGTGCCGCTCCAGCCGATCGAAGACCATCGGCACGTGCGGATACCAGCACCACATCAGGTGCAGCGCGTCGTCGACGGCGAAGGGGATCGGCCAGGAGGCTATGGTGCCGGTGGCGAAGGCCGGCTGCCCTTCGCCTCTGGCGACCAGATGGCCGAAGGGAGCGAAAGCCTCGGCGGTGAGCCGCTCGAGCCGGATGGGGTGGACAGCTGGGGTCATGCGGGCATCCCGAAATAGGCGGTTTCACGCAGGTGGTCGAGATAGCCGGCGAAGGCCGCGTCCAGGTCGTGGGCGCTGCTCGCCGGGAACTCGGTGCGAAAGCGCTGCCACGAGAGGAGGCCGCCGTCGCTCGTGCCGTAAAGCTCGACATCCCCAGGGCCGCCGCCGACGGTGAAGGCGAAGGCCGGGAACCGGGTCCGTAGCCGCTCGCACCAGTCGGCGAGCGTCCAGACCTGCGGCGAGCCGAGATTGTAGACGCGGTGCGTCAGCCGCGGGGCGGTCAGCAGGGTCGCCAGCCCGTCTGCCGCGTCGGTCGCATAGTGCCAGTTGCGCCGGGCGGGGCGGGCGAGGCGCACGGACCGCCCGGACAGTGCTGCCGCCGTCACCTGGTGGACGGCGCTCAGCGTGTCGCGCAGACCGGTGTCGTGCTCCCAGGGGCCGAACACCGTGCCCAGCCGCCCGATCGCCCAGTTGAGATCGTCGAGCTCACCGAGGCGGGCCAGCACCCCTTCGCTCGCCTGCTTGGTGATGGCGTAGAGCGTCCTGGGCGCCTGTGGCGCGTCCTCCGCGACCACCGCGCCGTCGGGCGTCGGGCCGAAGGCGGCGACCGAGCCGACAAGAACGAGGCGCTCGACCCCGTGGCGGGCAGCGGCGGTCGCGACGGCGGCGAGGCCGCCCAGGTTGACGTCGAGGATGCGTTGCGCCTCTCGCCGCTCGCGTGCGGCATCGGCCGTGATGGCCGCTCCGTGCAGCACCCGCTCGACGCGGTTCGCCGCCAGCACGCCCGCCACGGTGGCGGCGTCGGTGACATCGGCCGTCACCTCGACCAGCCGTCCCGGTCGCCGCATCAGAACGGCCCTGGCCGGCTCGGGCAGCGGCCGCATCGCCAGGGCCACGACCTCGTGTTCGGCCCCGAGCAGGCGATCGAGGACGTTGATGCCGACGAAGCCGGTGGCACCCGTCACCAGCACCGTCACGGGCGCGGCCCACCCGGCAAGCTCGCGTCGTGCCTGCGCACAAAAACAGCCACTTGCCGAAAATTGCAGCAGCCGGCGCCTGCCGGTCTGCGGCGATCCCTTTCATAGGTTCCATTACGGCTCATCGACGTCTCCTGGCACGGAATGTGCACGCTCGATTGTATGCAAGGTTTGGGCCTTGCGCAGAAAATCCAGAAGAGGTGTCGACGATGCCCGATGCGAGCGTTCTCAGCCCGAACCGCCGCAAGCTGCTGAAGACCGGTGCGGCGGCCGGCTTGCTGGCGGCGGCCGGCCCGGCCGGCCGGTTGTCCGTCCCGGCACAAGCCGCCACGATGCCGGCGATCCCGGAGGTCACCGTCCGCGCCGGTGCGGTTGCCTACACCAACCACGCCTGGATCGTGCTCGCGGCACAAAAGGGCTTTCTCGCCGATGTCGGCATCACCATGGCAGGCGGCGCGCCGCGGATTCTCCGCGACCAGCAGATGGTGCCACAGCTGCAGAACGGCGAGATCGACATCAGCACCATGTACTTTGGCTTGGTGACGCAGGCGCTGGACAAGGTGACCAATATCCGGCCGGTCCTGGTCTACAGCTACTGGCAGGGCAACACGATCCTGACCTCGCCCAATCTCGGCTTCAAGACGGTGGACGAGTTCATAGCCGAGGGGATGCCGTGGGAGGAGGCGGCGGCAGCGGCGATGAGCCAGCTCAAGGGCCAGCAGCTCGCCATCACCGCCAATCCGTCGACCTATCCCTGGAACGAGTTCGCCTTCTCCCTCGCCGGCCTCAGCATGAGCGACGCGCAGACGATCCCGATCGAGGATCCGAAGGCCGTCCAGCTCGCCATCAGCGATCAGATCCCGTTCGCGGCACCGGGCGGTGCCGTGCAGATCTACCAGCTCCAGTACCAAGCCGGCTGGAAGCCGGTGATGAGCACCCGCCAGATGGTCCAGTACATCAGCGGCGGACCGGGCTCGGCGCTGAACAACCTGCTCAACTACGATGTGATGCAGTGCACCCAGGAGTATGTCGACGGCAACCGACCGACCCTCTACCGCTGGTGCTCGGCCATGTACCGCACCATGGACTACATGTTCGGACCCGAGCAGCAGCAGGCGCTGACCGAGTATGCCCCGTTCATCAACGCCAATACGGGTGCCGAGCTCGACTGGGAATCGATCAAGTTCATCTTCGAGGTCCTCGATCCATTTTATCAGTGGAAGGACCAGGAGAGCCTCTGGGAGGACGAGAGCTACGCGCTGTTCTACAAGAACTTGTACGAGTTCCAGATCGCGAAGTACATCTCCGAGGGCACGTTGACCGACCAGCCCTACGATCTGGAGGCGCTGTTCGCGGCCAAGCCCATCTTCCTCGAGATGCGGGAGATGAAGGCGGCGACCGAGGCGCTGCTGGCCAAGCTCGAGGGCGAGGCGTTGTCGCCGGAACGGCAGGAGCTGGCCGATGGGGCGAAGCTCCACCACAGCCGGTTCAACTACTACGACGCGTTGCGGTTCGCCGAGGCCGCCACGGCCTGACCGGGCCGTCATGGCGACCGGCAGCCGACGCATGCAGCTCAACCCGAGCCGGGCGGGCCAGCTCCCCGCCCGGCTCGCCGGGCTCGTCGATCCGCTGGCGATCCTGGGCCTCGCCCTGTTCATGGGCGTCTGGTACCTGGCCCACTTCGCCATCGCCCGCTACATGCCTGCCCCGCATGCGGTGCTGCAGATGGGCCTGGTCAACCTGTTCGACAGCTTCTACTTCACTGGCCTCGGCCTGCCGCCCGGCGGCTACCTGCCGCATTTGCTCTCGACCACGCAGACCGTGCTGATCGGCGTGGTCGTCGGCGGTGGCATCGGGACGGTGACCGGCCTGGCCGCCGCCGAGAGTGCGGTGGTGCGCAAGATCATGGACCCGATCGTCTCGATCCTCGGCACGGTCCCGATCCTGGTCGCCGCCCCCTTCTTCCTGATCTGGTTCGGTCTCGCCCCTGCCTCCAAGATCATCCTGGTCGGTCTCTACTCGGCCGTGGTCCTGCACATCTTCGCCTTCCGCAGCGTCGGCCATGTCAACCCGCGCTATGGCGAGTACGCGCGAACCCTGGGCGGCGACCGCCTGACGGTCTTTCGCCGCGTGACCGTGCCGGCGGTGGTGCCGGAGCTGTTCGGCGGCCTGCGCACCGCCTTCGGCTCGGCCTGGGGCCTGGCGGCGATCGCCGAGCTCATGGGTGCCCTGCACGGGGTCGGGCGGGTGATCATCGCGACCTGGGGTGTCTACGACATCACCGCCATGCTGGCCGGCATCATCTGGCTGGGGATCATCGCGATGCTTCTGGATGCGGCGATCGTCATTGGTCGGCGCTGGGTGCTGCGCTGGTCTGAAGCCAAGGGAGACTGACGTGACCGATCCCGTCACCATCGCCGTCGAGCGGGCGACCTGCACGTTCCGCCATGTCAGCGGCCGGGAAGTTCAGGCGATCGGCGGCGTCAGCCTCACCATTCACGAGGGCGAGTTCGTCTGCCTGCTCGGCCGCTCGGGCCACGGCAAGTCGACGCTCTTGCGGGCACTGGCTGGACTGCAGCCGCTGACTAGTGGACGGATCCTTGCCAACGGTCAGCCGGTTGCGGGGCCCGCCGCAGACCGCGGCATGGTCTTCCAGGAGGATACGGTCTTTCCCTGGCTCAGGGTCGCCGATAACGTCGCGTTCGGGCTCAAGGCGCAAGGCCGCCCCGCTCATGAGCGCGCCGCCACGGTGGCGCAGTGGCTTGGTGCCGTGGGCCTCGCGGACTTCGCCCAGAGCTGGCCCCGCGAGCTGTCTGGCGGCATGCGCAAGCGGGTGGCGATCGCGACCGTTTTCGCCAGCGGTGCACCCATCCTGCTGATGGACGAGCCGTTCGGCGCCCTCGACTACGTAACGCGGCTCGATCTGCAGAACCTGCTGCTCGATCTTTGGGTCCGCACCCGCCGCACCATCGTGTTCGTCACGCACGACATCGAGGAGGCACTGGTGCTCGCCCAGCGGATTTTCGTCATGTCGAACGGCCGGCTCGTGGACGATCTGGCCGTCGACCTGCCCAGCCCGCGCGACGCCGAGGTGCGCGCCAGACCAGAGGCCGTGCGGCTCACGAAGACGGTGCTCGGCCATCTCGGCCTGGAGCAGCCCGGCATGGCCGCCTGAGATGCGGGTCCGGCGGGTCGTCGCCATTTGGCTGCGTGAGCACTGGATCAGCATCGCGACGGTCCTGGTTCTGGCTGTGGCCTGGCAGATCGCCGCCTACACCGTGCCGAAGAGTCCGCTCCGCAGCTCGCCGATCGTGCCGCCCTGGGAGTTCGTGCTGGGCGAATCCCTCAAGGGCATGTCGGACTACTGGAAGATCCAGCGCTTCGCACCGGTGCCGGAGCTGGGCGGCGCACAAACCTATCTCGGCGCCTTCCTGGCGCTCGGCTTCCACTCGCTGATCACGCTCGTGCGGGTGGCGGCGGGCCTGGCCCTCGGTGCGGTGGTGGGGATCGGTCTCGGGCTGCTCCTCTCGATGTCGACGGTGGCGCGCCGGCTGATCGCCATGCCGCTCCACGTCATCCGCATGCTGCCGCTGCTCGCGATGATTCCGCTCTTTCAGTTCTGGCTCGGCGCCACGACCTGGAGCGCTATCGTGTTCGTCGCCTACGGCGTCGGCGTGGTCTATCTGGTGGGCACCTTGAACGCGGTTGCCAATGTGCCGGTCCGCTACATCGAGTACGCCGCCACCCTTGGCGCCTCGCGGCTGCAGATCTACGGCTCGGTTATCCTCCCGAGCATCCAGCCCGAGCTCTTTTCGAGCGTCTTTCTGACCCTGGGTCTCGCCTGGTCGGCGGTCATCGGAGCGGAATATATCGGAGTCGACAGCGGCATCGGCCGGATGATCATTTGGGCCGAGTTCTTCAGCCATACCGGCCGGATGGTCCTGGTGACCATGTTCATCGTGCTCTATGCCTGCCTGAGCTTCTGGCTGTTTCGGCGGCTGGCGCGCCGGTGGTTAATCTGGATGCCGCAAGACGTCTCCAAACGTGCGCCTAGTGGCGCCAACTGAGCTCTAGAGGAACACGCCCATGCGCCGCCTCGAGAACAAGGCCGCACTGGTCATTGGCGCTGCAACGGGCATCGGTCGTGCCGTCGTCGAGACCTTTGCGGCCGAAGGTGCAGCCGTGGCGGTCGCCGATTTCGGGCACGACGAAGCCAAGGCCGACCTCGTGGCGGCGATCGTGCGAGGCGGCGGCAAGGCCATGGCGCTCGCCTGCGATGTGCGCGTGGAGGCCGAGGTGAAGGCCGCCATTGACGCCACCGTCGATCGGTTCGGCCGTATCGACGTCCTCGTCAACAATGCCGGTGTCGGCACTGCCAAACGGCCGTTCCAGGAGCAGGGCTGGGACGATTGGGAGCGGATCCTCGACGTCAACCTCAAGGGGGTTGCCTACGGCGTGAAGCATGGCCTCGTGCCGATGCTGGCTCAGGGCTACGGAAGGATCATCAATACGGCCTCCCAGCTCGCCCACAAACCGGCGCCATTCTACGGTGCCTACTGCGCCGCGAAGGCAGGGGTGGTGGCGCTAACCGTTTCGGTGGCGCAAGAGGTGGCCGACAAGGGCATCACGGTCAATTGCGTCTGCCCGGGTCCGACCGACACGGCGATGTGGCGGGCCAGCGATCCGTCCTGGAACGCCTGGAAGGAGCAGCAACTGCCGATCAAGCGCGTCGGGCGGTCGGATGAGATCGCCGCGGCCTACGTGTTCCTGGCGTCCGACGAGGCCAGCTACATGATCGGCCAATCGGTCTCGCCCAATGGCGGCGACGTGATGTGGTGAAGTCGGCCTCGGCCCGACCCGGGCGGTAGTGATTCGGGACAGCACAGGATGCAGGAAAAGCTCGTGGTTCGCCTCGGGGATCGCCGTTACCGGGTGGAACGCCCGTTCGGCGACCTGCCGCCGGGTGGCGTCGTTTCGGACGTGGCCTGCTGCTCGCGCGGTCATGCCTTCGTGCTGATCCGCCGCGACGCCTATTGCGACGAGCCGGGCCCTGCCATCGTCGAGCTCGATCCCGAGGGTCGCCGGCTCGCCGCCTGGGGCGGCGAGGCCGTGCTCGACGGCCACATGCTGGCGATCGATGCGCACGACAGGATCCACGTCGTCGATCGCGATGCCCATGAGATCGTCATCTTCGACCGCGACGGGCACCGTCTCGGCGGTCTCGGCAACCGGCACCGGCCGGGCGAGCCTTTCGCGCATCCGACCGACGTCTGCTTCACGGCCGGGGGCGAGATCCTGGTCAGCGACGGCTACGCGAATGCGCTCGTCCACCGGTTCACGGTGGACGGCGAGGCGATCGGCCGGTTCGGCACCCCGGGCGAGGCGCCCGGCGCCTTCAAGACACCGCACTGCGTCTGGGCAATGCAGGATGGGCGCATCGTCGTCGCCGATCGCGACAACGATCGCCTGCAACTGTTCGCCGCCACGGGCGAGCTCCTTGGCGTCTGGCGCGATCACGTCCGGCCGATGCATGTCTGGGGTGACGGGCACGGCCTGCTGTTCGTCAGCGACCAGGTCCCGCGCCTCTCGCTGCTCGATGCGGAGGGGCGCCTGCTCGGCCGCTGCCGGCCGGTGCTGAACGGTGCCCATGGCGGGTCGATCGACCCCTGGGGCAACCTGTACCTCGCCGAGATCAATCCCAGCCGCGTCACCAGGCTGGTGCGGCTCGACTGATGCGGATCGGCATCGACATCGGTGGCACCTTCACCGACCTGGTACTGGCGGATGCGGGACACCACTACACCCTGAAGGTGCTGACCACGCCGGCGGCCCCCGAGCGCGGCGTGCTGGCCGGCCTTGCCCAGCTCCTGGCGCAGAGCGGCCATCGGGCCGCGGACATCCGGCTGATCGTCCACGGCACGACGCTCGCCACCAACGCGATCATCGAGCGCAAGGGTGCCCGAACCGCACTGATCGCGACCGAGGGCTTTCGCGACATCATCGAGATCGCCGACGAGGGCCGCTACGACCAGTACGACATCTTCATCGAGAAGCCACGGCCGCTGGTGCCCCGTGCGCTGCGCTTCACGGTGCCGGAGCGGGTCGACGCCAGCGGCGGGGTCAGGCTGCCCCTCGACGAGGCAGCGGTGCAGGCCCTGGTGCCGGACCTTGTCGCCGCCGACGTGGCGAGTGTCGCCGTGGCCTTCATGCACGCGTATGCCGCACCGGCCCACGAGCTGCGGGTCAGGGAGATCCTCGCACAGCGCCTGCCCGACCTCGCGATCAGCCTGAGCAGCGAGGTCTGCCCGGAGATCCGCGAGTACGAGCGCACCTCCACGACCTGCGCCAACGCCTACGTCCAGCCCTTGATGGCCGGGTATCTGGGCCGGCTCGGTGCGGCCCTGGCGGCACACGGCTTTGCCTGTCCGATTTATCTCATGACGTCGGGCGGCGGGCTGACCACCATCGAAACTGCCCGGCGCTTTCCCATCAGGCTGGTGGAAAGTGGCCCCGCCGGTGGGGCCATCCTGGCCGCCCGGCTGGCGCAAGAACTGGGTGAGCCGCGGGTCTTGAGCTTCGACATGGGGGGCACCACCGCCAAGCTCTGCCTCATCAACGACTTCGCACCCCAGGCCGCGCGCGCCTTCGAGGTCGATCGCTCGGCGCGCTTCATGAAGGGCTCCGGGCTGCCGCTGCGCATCCCCGTGATCGAGATGGTCGAGATCGGCGCCGGCGGCGGCTCGATCGCCCGGGTCGATTCGCTCGGGCGGATCACCGTCGGCCCCGACAGCGCCGGCGCCGTGCCGGGGCCCGTCAGCTATGGCCAGGGGGGTGCCGAGCCGACCGTCACCGATGCCGATCTTTTGCTCGGCCGCTTCGATGCCGAGCGCTTCGCCGATGGCCGGATGCAGCTCGACCGGGCGGCGGCCGAGGCGGCGCTGGCCCGGCAGGTCGGCAGCCGGCTCGGGCTCGACGCGACCGGTGCGGCCCGGGCGATCGCCGAGATCGTCGACGAGAGCATGGCCAATGCCAGCCGGGTCCACGCCGTGGAGAGCGGCCGTGATGTCGGCCGCTACACCATGGTCGCGTTCGGTGGGGCCGCCCCGGTCCATGCCTGCCGGGTGGCCGAGAAGCTGGGCATCACCCGGATCGTCGTGCCCGCGGATGCCGGTGTGGGCTCGGCCGTGGGCTTTCTGCTGGCGCCCGTGGCCTACGAGGTGGTCCGCTCGGCCTACATGCGTCTCGATCGCTTCGATACCGACGCGGCGAATGCCCTGCTCGCCTCGATGACTGCCGAGGCCATCGAGGTCGTCCGCGCCGGCGCCACCGATGCCGCATTGCGGACCGAGGCGCTGGGCTACATGCGCTACGTCGGGCAGGGCCACGAGGTGGCCGTCGCCCTGCCGGAGGAGCGGCTCGCCGAAAGCGCGCCGACCACGCTTCGGGCGGGGTTCGAGACGGCCTATGCCAGGCAGTTCCAGCGCATCATTCCGCATGGCGCGATCGAGATCCTGACCTGGGCCGTGACCGTGTCGACCGAGTTGGCGCCTGTCCCGTTGACGGCGGAACTGCCCCGGCGAGCAGGACCGCAGCCCCGTGCCCGGCGCAGCCTCGGCCTCGGCGGCGACAGCGCCAGTGTGCCGGTCTACCGGCGGGAGGACGTGGAGCCGGGCGGCCAGGTCGAGGGCCCGTGCCTGATCGAGGAGGCGACCACGACGACCGTCGTGGGACAGGGCTGGACGGCGCGCCTGGACGGTGGCCGGCATCTCGTGCTCGAGCGGGCACACGGCGAGAACAGGGGCCGGACATGGCACAGTTGAGCGTCATCGATCGACAGATCATCTGGGATCGGCTGCATGCCGTGGTCGAGGAGCAGGCGCAGGCCCTGCTGCGCACTGCCTTCAGCACCATCGTGCGCGAATGCGGCGATCTTTCGGCCGGCATCTTCGACGTCGACGGCAGGATGCTCGCACAGGCGGTCACCGGCACCCCCGGCCACGTCAACTCGATGGCCGAGAGCGTCAAGCACTTCCTGGCCGCCTTCCCGCCCGAGACCATGCAGCCGGGCGACGTCTACATCACCAATGACCCGTGGCGCGGCACTGGTCATTTGAACGATTTCGTCGTGACGACGCCGGCGTTCCATCAGGGCCGCATGGTCGGCCTCTTCTCCTGCACCTCGCACCTCACCGACATTGGCGGCATCGGCTTCGGCCCGGATGCGACGGACGTGCTCATGGAGGGGATCGCGCTGCCTTTCCTCAAGGTGGTCGATCGGGGAGAGGTCAACCGCACCCTGATCGAGATCTGCAAGGCCAACTCGCGGCTCCCGGTGGAGATGGAAGGCGACATCTATTCGCTGATCGCCTGCAACGACGTGGGCGTCATCAGGCTTCAAGAGACGATGCGCGAGTACGGGCTCGCCGATCTCGGGGAGATCGGCACCCACATCGTCGAGACATCGAGGGCGGCGGTGCTGCAGGCGCTGGCCGACCTGCCCAGGGGCAGCTACCGCTACGCCATGACCATCGATGGCTACGACCAGCCCATCGACCTCGTCGCCGAGGTGACGATCGGCGCGGACGGCGTCGTTGTCGACTTCGCCGGCACCTCGCCGCAGCAAAGGCGCGGCATCAACGTGCCCCTGGCCTACACCACGGCCTACACCTGCTTCGGCCTGATGTGCGCGCTCAGCCCCAGGGTTCCGAACAACGCGGGCTCGCTCGGCTGCTACCGGGTCACCGCACCCGAGGGCTCGATCCTCAACGCCGCCTATCCGGCACCCGTCTCTTCGCGCCACATCGTTGGACAGATGCTGCCCGACGTCGTCTTCGGCTGCCTCCGTCAGGCGCTGCCCGACCGCTGCCCGGCCGAGGGCACGAGCTGCCTCTGGAACATGACCTTTCGCGGCCCGCGCGCCGACAATAGCAACAACCGCTATGGCTTCGCGATCACCGTCACCACCAATGGGGGCACCGGTGCCCGGCCAACCAGCGACGGCCTGAATGCCACAGCCTATCCCTCGGGGGTCAAGGGCACGCCGATCGAGATCGTGGAAGCCATGACGCCGCTGCTCTTCTGGCGCAAGGAGCTGCGGCCGGGCTCGGGCGGCACCGGCCGCTTTCGCGGCGGCGACGGGCAGATCATCGAGGTCGAGAACACGGAGGGACTGCCGTTCGAGCTCCTCGCTGCCTTTGATCGCATCGATTTCCCGCCACGCGGCGCGGTGGGCGGTGCGAATGGTGCGCCCGGCGTGGTCGAGACCAGGGCCGGGCGTCGCCTCCAGGGCAAGGGCTTCCAGACGCTCGAGGGCCATGAGCGCCTCGTCGTCATGACACCCGGTGGCGGCGGCCACGGCCGAGCCGAACAGGGCTATCAGCCGACACAGGAACAAGTCAGCGCCAGAGGGTCGACCGCCTAGGTCACTCGCCGCCGCCGGCGGTCTCGCGGCTGCAGCTTGGTGACACCACCAAGGACCGACGGGCGTCCGTCATGGCAACTGGCAAGCTTCCTTGCGCGGCATGCCGGACTAGTTGGCTATTGGCTGATTTGTGGGCAAGTGCGGCCTGACGAGTGGCCACATTTGCCCGCTTCGATGGCCATGGCTCGGATCTAGCTCGTCGATTCTCTATGGCACGCTCCTTGCTGCGCATATGGCGTAGGCGTCAACATTCAGGGAATACAGCATTGGCCAAGCTCTTCACCCCCGACGTCAGCCGCCGCGGGTTTTTGCGTGCAACGGCCGTGACTCAGCCCCCTGAAAGAGGGCCACTCATAGGTGGAATCTGCCTGTTTGGGATAGCATCGGCGTGGAAAGAG
>CAYWSB010000158.1:0-11913 GCA_964460465.1 uncultured Geminicoccaceae bacterium
GAACACATGAAGCTGGGTCTCGTCGAGCCCCTGCGCGAGCTGTTCAAGGACGAGGCCGGTCGGCGTGGTGACGACGGGGGTTCCGGCCGCCATCGCCTCGAGCAGTGTCAGGGGGCCGCTCTCGTAGTCGGCGGGGTTGACCAGCACCGCCGCCGCATGGAGCGCGTCGCGCAGGGCGTGCCGATCGAGGAAGCCCGTGAAGGCGACCCGGTCGGCGATGCCCAGCGCCTCGGCCCGCGCCGTCAGCTCCGCCGCGAGCGGGCCTTCGCCGGCGAGCGCGAGGCGCCAGCCCGGCCGGCTGGCGAGCCGGGCCGCGGCGTCGAGCAGGCGGGCGAGGCCCTTGCGGTAGCCGAGCCGGCCGACATAGAGGATGGTCTGGCGGTCGGCCGGCGGCGGCTCGGCGGGCGGGGCGAAGAAGGCGGTGTCGACGCCGTTCGGGATCACCAGGGGCCGGCGGCCGCCGAGCCCGTACTGTTGCTCGAGCTCGACCGCGACATTGCCGGAGACGGCGACGATGGCGGCGGCGGCCCGGATCTGCAGGCGCTCGTAGACTTGGCCGAGAAGCCGCGCGTTGACCTTGAGCATGGCGGGCATGAGGCCCGGCTCGCGGATCGCCGCGGCATCGGCGAGGAGCGGGCTGTGGAAGGTGACGAGGCGCGGCAGCCGGGTCCTGAGCCGCGGCAGGAGCGGCAGGTGCAGGTGCAGGAGCGCAGCGCCCTCGGCCCCGGCGTCGAGCCAGGGCTGGAGCAGGGCGCGGATCGCCTCCTGCTGGAACGGCCGCACGGCGGCGTCGGGAAAGAGGGCGACGTTCACGCCCTCGACCGAGAGGCGCTGCCAGAAGTGGCGGTTCCTGCCCTTGGCCACGACGACGGGCTCGATGCCGTGGGCCGGCAGGCGCCGGGCCAGCTCGATGACGTGCCGGCCGATGCCCTCGCGCGGCGGCAGGCGGTTGTTGGTGACGAGCGCCACGCGCATCGCGGTCACCCGGCCGCGGCCGGCAGCGTGGCCTCGTCCGCGGCAACCTGCCAGTAGTAGTCCTGGCCGCTGCACAGCGCCTGCAGGCGCCGTGGCAGGCGGGCGCCGGCCATGCCCAGCCGGTAGCCGGCATAGCGGGCGGCGATGTGGAGGACGGCGTAGGGCAGGCCCTGCGGGGCGGCGCCGGCCAGATGCGCGAGCAGCGTGCGGGCGTAGGCGAGCCCGCGCGCCTCGTCCGGCTCGCGCGCCAGGAGCAGCTCGGCGTGGGCGCGGCGCGTGTAGCCCGTGTCGAACTGCCGGCGGAAGTCGGCAACCAGCCCGGAGCCGTGGCTGTGGCGGACGCGCGCCTCGGCCACATAGGCGATGCGATGGCCGCGGCGCAGGAGCGCTGCCGTGGCGATGGTCTCCTCGCTCACCAGGGTGTCGGGAAAGCCGCCGATCTCGTCGAGCGCCGCCGAGCTCCAGGCCGCACAACTGTTGGAGCAGAAATGCGTGTAGGCGCCCCAGCGGCGCCAGTCGGCGAGCGAGCGGCAGTGGCTCGTCGCCGGATAGTTGAAGCCGCGGTCGAACGCCTCGATCGCATCCGCCCCGTCACGGGGCAGCTGCCGGCCATAGGCGATGGCGGCCTCGCCCTGCCGGATCGGCGCCGTCAGCCGCTCCAGGAAATCGGGGTCCAGGGCGTGCGCATCGGGGGTGAGCATCACCACGACGGGAGTGCCGAGCCGGTGCCGGGCGAGCTCGCGTGTGCGGCCGTGGTTGAAGCTCTGGCGCGGGATGATCCAGGTCTCCGCCCCCAGCTCCCGGGCCCGCTCGACCGTGCCGTCGTCGGAGCTCGAGTTGACGACCAGGATGCGCGGCGCCAGGGGCGAGGCACGCAACGGGGCGATGCAGCCGTCGAGCAGGGCGCGTGCCCGATGGGTCACGATGACGACGCCGATCCCCTGATGCTCCATGTCGTCGCTCCCCTGCGCGCCGCTCGGCAGCGCCGGCCGATGGCCCCGGCCGGACCAGGGCTCCTGCCGCTTGCCAGGTCGGCAGGGCCACGTCGAAGAACCGCACGATCCTGGATCGGCGGACGGACAAAATCAACCATAAATTGAATTACTGTCAGGCCGCCTTCATCGTCGCGGCATGGCTGTGGCCGGCCCACACCGTCGCGACCTGGTCGAAGTGCCGGGCCCGCGCCTCGGCATCGAAGAGGGTCGCGAGCGGCTCGGTGTTGAACCGGCGGCGCGGCTCCGGGCTCGCCTTGGGCGGCTGGGTGGCCTCGATCCGGCAGGCGAGGCCGAGCCGCGGCCGCAGCTCCCGGGCCACGCGCTCGGCGAAGCGCTCGATCGTCTCGACGTGGCCGCTCGGGTTCGACCGGCCGCCCGGCGGTGCCGCGACCCGGCCGAGGGCCAGGGCCGCGTAGTGGGCGGCCAGGAGGTCGACCGGCACGAAGTCCCTGACCCGGTCCGGGTGGTCGATGACCGCGACCTGGCCCCGGCACCAGCAGCGGGCCAGATAGCCCATCACCCCGGCGGTCTGGCCGGGGCCGAACGGGCTCGGGATGGTCACCTTGAGCGCCGGCACGCCGGCCTCGGCCGCGGCATGGCGGACGATGGCGGCGGTCAGCGTCTTGGCCAGGCCATAGCCGCCGATCGCGGCGAGCGGCCGGTCGCCGTCGCCCTCGTCGGCCTCGAACACGGTGCCGGTGTAGACGATCCGCGCGAGGCCGCGCCGGGCCATGGACTCCAGCACCGGCGCCAGGCCCTCGGTGGTCGAACGGGCCGCCTCGAGCGGCTGGAAGGCGGGGCTGCGGAAGTCGCCGACCTCGGCGTGGTGGAGGCAGAGCACGTCGAACGGCAGGGCGTCCTCGACCAGTCGGCGAAAGCCGTCGCTGCCGAAGGGCCGGTCGAAGACCACCGCCGCCCGCCGGCCCACCGCCTCGATCCGCGCCCGCCGGGCGGCGTCGTAGCCGTCCGGCCGGCCGCGGCAGACGGCGGTCACCTCGGCTCCCGCCGCCGCCAGCGCCTTGGCGATCCAGAGCCCGGTGAAGCTGCTGGCACCGGTCAGGAGAACGCGCATCAGGCGACGCTTTCGAGCGCCGTCTGCCGGGATGCGACGGCCCGGCGAGCGGCCGGCCGCAGGCGGCTGGCCGAGAAGGGAGGGTGGCCCAGATCCTTCTCCGAGACGATGGCGGGCGCTGCCGGCCAGGCGATCGCGAAGGCCGGGTCGTCGAAGCGAAAGCCGCGCTCGGCCATGGGGTCGTAGGGGGCCGACACCAGATAGGCCATCACGACGTCGGCGGTGAGCGAGAGGAAGCCGTGCGCGAAGCCTTCGGGCACCACCAACACCCGGCCGTTCTCGGCCGAGAGCTCGAAGCCCTGCCAGCGGCAGAAGGTCGGGCTATGCGGCCGCAGGTCGACGATCACGTCGTAGAGCCGGCCCTGCAGGCACTGGACGACCTTGATCTCGGCGCTGGCCCCGATCTGCAGGTGCAGGCCGCGCAGCGTGTGCCGGGCCCGGCTGTGCGACAGGTTGGCCTGGGCGACGTCGACCGCCATGCCGGCCTCGGCCAGGACCCGCCGGCAGAACACCCGGGCGAAGCTGCCGCGCGCGTCCTCGTGGCGGGTGGGCTCGAGCAGGAGGCCGGCGCCGAGGGGACGCTCAACCAGCCGCATCGTCGCCCCCCCGAGCGGGCCGGTCGGACGAACCCACGCCGGCCGCGGCACCGCCCGGCGAGCCGAGCCAGGGCGTGGCCCCGGATTCGCAGAGGGCGGCCACCCGATCGCGATCGGCGATGGTATCGATGCAGGACCAGAAGCCCTGGTGATTGAAGAGCTTGAGCCCACCCTCGCGGGCCAGCCGCTGCAGCGGCTCGCGCTCCAGGACGCAGTCCTCGTCGCTGCTCAGATAGGCCAGAAAGTCGCGGCGGAAGAAGAAGAAGCCGCCGTTGATCCAGGCCAGGTCGCTGCGCGGCTTCTCGAGGAAGCCGCGGACGTCGCCGGCCTCGATGTCGAAGCAGCCGAACTGCGACGGCGGGTTGACGGCCAGCGCCGTGCCGAGCCGGTTGTGGGCGAGGTGGAAGTCGAACTCGCGGCCGAGATCGGCGTCGGTCAGGCCGTCGCCGTAGGTGACGCCGAAATGGCGCTCCGGGCCGAGGTGGCGGGCCGCCGCCCTGGCAATCCGGGCCCCGGTCATCGTGTGGCGGCCGGTATGCGCCACGGTCACCTGCCAGTCGGGCGCGCCCGAGGACTGGTGGTACCAGATTTCCCGGGTGGCGAGATCGACGGTGAAGTCGTTGGCGATGCCCGGATAGTCGAGGAAGTAGCTGCTCACCGCGTCGTGGCGGTGACCGGTGCAGAGGATGAAGCGGCGAAAGCCGAAGCGCCGGTACGAGCGCATGATGTGGGTGACGATCGGCTGGTCGTCGATCTCGACCAGCGGCTTGGGCCGGTTGCCGGCGGCAGCACCCAGCCGCGTGCCGAGCCCGCCGCAGAGAATGAAGATCGGGACGTTGTCAGGCGTGGAGAGGGACATGGCTCGCTTTCGCTGGCGGCGTCGGCTGCGGGAGGAGAAGGTCTTCGGCCGCGGGGCCGGGGCCCTTCAGGGCGGCGTAGCGGCGGCACTGGTCGGCGAGAAAGCCGGCATCGCCATGGGCCTCGAGCCGGCGGTAGCCGTCGAGCGCCCAGTCCAGGGCGGTGGCCACGCCGAGCCGGGGGCGCCAGTCGAAGGAGTCGGGACCCCTGGCAGCGGCGGCGGCCGGCGGCGTTGCGGCGACGGCGGAAGCGATCGCCGTCCGGCGACCGTCCAGGCAGCGCGCCACGTGGTCGGCGATCGCCGCTCGCGTCCAGGGCTCCGGACTCCCAGGCTCGGGCGGCCCGAAACCCCGGGACCAGGAGCGGGCGCAGGCGGTCGGCCGCTGCACGAGGCCACGCGCCAGGGCCTCGCAGCAGGCGACGGCGTCGAGCACGTGCAGGATGGGATGGGCTCGCACCGCCGCGGCGAGGCTCGGCTCCCGCCCGGCGGCGCGACTCCGGACGAGATCGGGGACCAGCCGGCCCGTGGCGAAATCGCCGCCGCCGACCAGCTCGGGCAGGCGCAGCACGGCGAGCCCGACGCCGTCGGCCGGCTGCAGGTAGCACTGGCGGAAGGTTTCGGCGATGATCTCGGCACAGGCGAGGCTCGCGGTCAGGGGCTCGGCCGCGACGGCCGTCCACGACCCGGCCGACGCGGCCGGGAAAGCGCATGTCGAGGTCGCCGACGGCAGATCGGTGGCGACGACGAGCACGGCGCGCAGGCCAGGGGCATTGCCGGCGGCGTGGAGGATGTTGAGGGTGCCGGTGGCGTTGCTGTCGAAGCTGTCGAGCGGCCGCTTGCGGGCGGCTGCGAGGCAGCGCCTGCCGGCGAGGTGGAGGACGATCTCGGGTGCGGCGGCCCGCATCGTCTGCTCGACCCGGGCGCGATCCCGGACGTCGCCGGTGATGTTGGCGACGCGGACCGTGAGCCCGGCCAGGGCGAGAACGCTGGCTTGGCCCGGCGGCCGGCGGGCGAAGCCCGTGACGTCGGCCCCGCGATCGCTCAACCATGAGGCGATCCAGCTGCCGAGCAGCCCGGTATGTCCGGTCACCAGAACTCGGCGGTTGAGCCAGAACGTCGGATCACTGTCGATCAGGTCGTTGTTTTTCAGCACGTTGCCCGACTCCGCTGCGCGGCCGTCCCAGCGCGGCGATTTCAACCTACGATTTAACTCAAATGATTGCAACCTTTTGCTCGAGGCCTTTTCCGACGCTGCGCCGGGAGCATATGGCTGGCGATGCAGCCGCTGATCGTCCACCACCCCGCCTATGTGGCGCCGCTGCCGGCCGGGCATCGCTTCCCGATGCCCAAGTTCGGCGCCCTCTTTCGCCTGCTGGGAGAGAAGGGCCTGGCGCCGGCCTCCGCCGTGCACCAGCCGTCACCGGCCACGGCCGGACTGCTCGCCGCCGCCCATGCGCCGGGCTATGTCGCCGCCGTGCTGGCGCGCCGGCTGCCGCCGGAGGCGGTGCGCCGGCTGGGCCTGCCGCTCTCGGCCGAGGTCGTGGCGCGCGCCCGGGCGGCGGTCGCCGGCACGCTGCTCACCGCGCGACTGGCGCTGGCGCACGGCCTCGCCTGCAACACCGCCGGCGGCAGCCATCATGCCTGCGCCGGGCAGGGCGCCGGGTTCTGCGTGTTCAACGACGTCGCGGTGGCGGCCGCGGCCCTGCTCGCCGAGGGGGCGTTGCAGCGGGTGCTGGTGATCGATCTCGACGTGCACCAGGGCGACGGCACGGCCGCGATCTTCGCGGACGAGCCGCGCGTGACGACGCTCTCCGTGCATTGCCGCACCAACTTCCCGGTCAGGAAGCAGCAGAGCGCGCTCGACGTCGCGCTCGATCCCGATCTCGGCGACCGCGACTATCTCGCGGTGGTCCGCCCGCTGGTCGAGGGCGCGCTCGACCGCGCGGCCCCGGATCTCGTCTTCTACAATGCCGGGGTCGACCCGCACAAGGACGACCGCCTGGGCCGCCTGGCGCTCGGCGACCAGGGCCTGGCCGAGCGCGAGGCCCTGGTGCTCGAAGCCTGTCGCCGGCGCGGCATCCCGCTCGCCGTGGTGGTCGGCGGCGGCTATGCGGCCGATGTCGCGGTGGTCGCCGCCCGGCACGCCCTGCTGCACGAGGTGGCGGCCGACCTGCCGCCCTGGTGACGCGGCTCAGTCGGCGAGCCTGATCACCTTGCCCGGGTTGAGGATGTCGTTGGGGTCGAGGGCGCGCTTGATGGTGCGCATGACGTCGATGCCGCTCGCGTGCTCGCGCTCGAGGCTCGTGATCTTGCCCATGCCGATGCCGTGCTCGCCCGTGCAGGTGCCGCCCATGGCGATGGCGCGGTCGATCAGCCGGGCATTGGCGGCCTCGGCCCGGGCGAGCTCGTCCGGATCGTTCGGATCGAGCAGGAAGAGCAGGTGGAAATTGCCGTCGCCGACATGGCCCACGATCGGGGCCAGCAGCCCCGCCGCGGCGATGTCCGCCTGGGTCGCGGTGATGCACGCGGCCAGCTGCGAGATCGGCACGCAGACGTCGGTGGCCCAGCCGCGGCAGCCGGGCCTGAGCGCAAGGGCCGCGTAGTAGGCGTCGTGCCGTGCCCGCCACAGGCGGTTGCGCTCCTCGGTCGTGGCCGACCACTGGAAATCGGTGCCGCCGAGCTCCCTGGCGATCGCCTCGACCGCCGCCGCCTGCTCCGCGACCCCGGCAGCGCTGCCGTGGAACTCGAAGAACAGGGTCGGGGCGGCGGCCAGCGCGTCGAGCCTGGAATAGGCGATGCAGGCGCGCATCTGGACCTCGTCCAGGAGCTCGATCCGGGCGATCGGGATGCCGCTCTGGATGGTCAGCATCACCGTCTCGACGGCCGCCTCGACGGAGGGGAAGGTGGCGACCGCGGCCGAGATCGCCTCGGGGATGCCGAACAGCCGCAGCCGGAGCTCGGTGATGACGCCGAGCGTGCCCTCCGAGCCGACCAAGAGCCGGGTGAGGTCGTAGCCGGCGGCGCTCTTGCGGGCGCGGCCGCCGGTCTTGACGATCCGCCCGTCGGCCATGACCGCGGTCAGGCCCAGGACCACCTCGCGCATGGTGCCGTAGCGAACGGCGTTGGTGCCCGAGGCCCGGGTCGCGGCCATCCCGCCGAGCGTCGCATCGGCCCCGGGGTCGACCGGGAAGAAGACGCCGGAATGGCGTAGCGCCTCGTTGAGCTGGCGGCGGCGCACGCCGGCCTCGACCAGGCAGTCGAGATCCTCGACCGAGACCTCGAGGATGCGGTTCATCTCGGCGAGGTCGAGGCAGATGCCGCCCGCGACCGCGGCCACGTGGCCCTCGAGCGAGGTGCCGACGCCGAACGGCACCACCGGCATGCCCGCTTCGTTGCAGGCGGCCAGGATGCGCGCCACCTCCTCGGTCGTGTGCGGCAGCGCCACCGCCTCGGGGGCGACGCCGTCGTGCGGGCCCTCGCCCCGGCCGTGCTGCTCGCAGACCACCCGGTTGGTGACCAGCCGTGGGCCGAGCCAGCCCCTGAGCTCGTCGAGCACCACCCCCGCCCGGCCGCTCTCCAGCCGTCGCCATGCCGTCGCCGCCACCGCCGCCATCGCCGTCCTCGCCTGGTTCGCCCTGGACTCTAGCAGCTTTGCCGCGCCACGCCGAGGCCCGGCTGCAACGGCCCGCCTACAGGGGCATCGTGCCGAAGCTCTCGACCAGCGAGCCCACGACCAGCAACCAGCCGTCGACCAGGACGAAGAAGATCACCTTGAACGGCAGCGAGATGACCACCGGCGGCAGCATCATCATGCCCATCGACATGAGGATCGAGGCCACCACCATGTCGATGATCAGGAACGGGATGAAGATGAGAAAGCCGATCTCGAAGGCCCGGCGCAGCTCGCTGATCATGAACGCCGGGACCAGCACGCGGAACGGCGCGTCGATCGGGTCCAGGGTCGGCTCGAGCTCGGCGATGTCGTAGAAGAGCGCCAAGTCCTTGTCCCGCACCTGGCTGCGCATGAAGGCGTGGAAGGGGGCCGCCGCACGCTCCACCGCCGTCATCTCGTCGATCTCCTCGGCGATCAGCGGTGCGATCCCCTCCTCCCAGGCCCGCTCGAAGACCGGCATCATGATGAAGAGGGTGAGGAACAGGGCGAGGCTGACCAGCACCGAGTTGGGCGGGCTCTGCTGCAGCCCGAGCGCGGTGCGGAGGAACGAGAGGACGATGACGATCCGGGTGAAGGAGGTCACCATCAAGAGGATCGAGGGGGCGAGCGAGAGAACGGTGATCAGGAGCACGAGGCGGATGATCTGCCCGGTCGCCGTGCCGCCGCCGTCGCCGAGATCGATGCTGATCGCCTGCGCGTGCCCACTGCCCGGCAGCAGCCAGAGGCCGAGGGCGAGCGCGAGGCCGGCGAGCGCCGGGACCGCGTGGCGCAACCGCCCGACCCGCCCGCTCATGCCGTCTCTCCCGGCCCGGCCGCACCGCGGCCCGCCGTCTCCAGCACCGCCGGCTGGCCGGCGGCACCGATCAGGATCAGATGCTCGCGCTCGTCGCGGCGGACCAAAACCAGCCGCGTGCGCGGGTCGAGGGGCAGGCTCTCGACCAGGACCAGCCTGCGGCCGGCACCGCCGCGCAGTCCTGCCATGGGTGCCCCGAACCGGCGCAGCAGCCAGAAGACCACGGCCATGAGCAGCAGGACGACGCCGAGGCCCATGATCGCCCGGCTCAGATCGGCGAACTCGAGCATGTCGCCTCCGGCCTCAGAACCGCGTCGCCTTGGCGTAGGCGGCGACGGCCCTGGCGCTGGCGCCACCCCTGGCGAGCGCCTCGCTGCAGCGCTGCCGCTCGAGCCCGACCAGGCTTGCCAGGGCCTCCAGCTCCTCGGCGAGGCCGAGCAGCTGGCGGCGATGCGCCGCTGCCTCGCCCCCCGGCGCCCGGGCGATGCCGTCGAGCAGCTCGCCCAGCCGCTCGACCAGCGCCTCGAGATCGGCGGTGCCACCGCGCCCGATGGCGTCGCGGGCAATCGCGATGGCGGTCGCCAGTTCGCCGCAATCGCGGGCGTGGCCGCGCGAGCCCGGCCCGGCCACCTCGCTCATCGCGACCGCGTCCGGCAGCCTGCGCCGGTGCCGGCCCGGTTGAACGGCGCGCCCGCCGGCCGGCGCCGCCACGCCGCTTCGTTCCGATCGATCATGGCCAGGCTCCCGTGCAGTGCCGCTGCTCTGCCGGGGATGCTAGACAAGCAGGGTTAACGCAGGGTTAAGGGCGGCCGGCCCGCGGAGGAGACGGTGGTGACGCTGGATGACGAGACGCTGCGGCGCTATGCGCGGCACATCGTGCTGCCGGAGATCGGCGGCATCGGGCAGGCGCGGCTGCTCGCGGGCTCGGTCCTCATTCTCGGGATGGGCGGCCTCGGCGCCCCGCTCGCGCTCTACCTGGCGGCCGCCGGCGTCGGCCGGCTCGGCCTCGTCGACGACGACCGCGTCGACTCGGGCAACCTGCAGCGCCAGGTGATCTTCACCGAGGCCGATATCGGCCGGTCCAAGGTCGAGGCCGCAGCCGACCGCCTGCGCGCCCTGGCATCCGCCGTGCGGCTCGAGCCGCATGCGGTCCGCCTCGACGCCGGCAACGCCGAGGCCCTGGTCGACGCCTACGACGTCGTCGCCGACGGGACCGACAACATCGCCACCCGGCGCCTGGTGCACGATGCCGCGATGCGCTGCCGACGCCCGCTGGTGGCGGGCTCCGTGCAGGGCGTCGACGGCCAGCTCACCGTCTACCGTGCCTTCGCCGGGCCGCCGCATCCCTGCCTCCACTGCCTGTTCGGCGAGGCCGCCGACGCCACGGGCCTGCCGAGCTGCGGGCAGGCCGGGGTGCTGGGCCCGGCGGCGGGTCTGCTCGGCAGCCTCATGGCGATCGAGGTGGTCAAGCTGCTGGCCGGGCTGGAGAGTGGCCTTTCGGGCACGCTGCTCCACGTCGATGCGCTCGCCCCGGCCATCGATCGCCTGCACTTTGCCAGGCCCGCCGCCTGTGCCCGGCGATGTGTGCGCGACGCCGCCTGGTAGCCGCCACACGGCCGTCAAAAAAGCGATTGATTGCGAGAGGGTTACGACACGGCACCGGGGCGCCGCTTTATGTTGCACCGGCGCGCGTGCTTGGGGTAAGGGGAGCGCGCCTGCGGGAAATTGCGGTCCGGGGCGGTCGCGCCCCGGGGCACGGCCTTCGATCTGCGGCAGGGTTCATGACGCCATTTGGAGGCTCGCATGCCGAACTCGCTCGACACCGACTACCGGCCGACCGAGGACGAGCCCTACATGAACCCGCGGCAGGTTGAGTACTTCCGCCGCAAGCTCCTGGCCTGGCGCGACGAGCTGGTCCGAGGCTCCGGCCTGACCCTCAAGCAGCTGCAGGAGGACGATGCACGGCCGGCGGATGCCAGCGACTGGGCGAGCTCCGAGGTGCAGCGGGCGTTCGAGCTTCGAACCCGTGATCGCGAGCGCAAGCTGCTCGCCAAGATCGAGGCGGCGCTCCGGCGGATCGAGGACGGCTCCTATGGCTACCGCGAGGAGACGCAGGAGCCGATCGGCCTCAAGCGGCTCGACGCGCGACCGATCGCGACGCTGAGCATCGAGGCGCAGGAGCGGCACGAGCGGCGCGAGCGCAGCTACCGCGACGACTAGGCTCGAGGCCGGGCCCGGGAGCGCCGCCCGCGCGCCCCGGATCGAGGTCGCGGCCGCGCGGCACCCGGCAAGATCGTCCGCCGGCGGCAGGATTTGCCGGGTCGGGCCGGCCGGGCGCCTGCCCGGCGGCGGCAGCGAGGCCCGCGATCGCCGACTCTCCTGACTTGGCACGGTGGTTGCTCAAGCCGGTCTGCCATGTCGCAGACCATCAGTGCCACGCCCTCCCTGCCCCGCGCGCCGGCTCCCGGTGACGAGCCGCCGGTCGAGCGGATCGATGCCGCGGACGGCTTTGCGACCTTGCTCGCAGGCCTCTTCCCCGTGCCGTTGCCGACGCCGCCCGCGGCCGAGGCCGCGCGCGTCGAGCCGCTCGCCGCTGCGGCGACGCGGGACCTGCCGCACGAGGGTGGCGAGACGAAGGGCTCACCGGACGGTGGCAACCCGGGACGGTCGCCGCTGCCGCCCGGGATCGCCCACGCGCCGGAAGCGGCGACCGAGCCGGATGCAATGACGGATCACTCGACCGGGGCGGATCGTCCGACCGGCGGCGAGACCGCGGCCACGGACCCCGCCGGCCAGGCGCCGGAGCCGCGCGCCGGCCGAGCCGTGGCCGACATGCCGCCGGGTCCGTCGGCGGCAGCCACGACCGCCCCGGGAGGGATGCCGAGCGGCGCTGCGGCCGTGGCCGACATGCCGCCGGGTCCGTCGGCGGCAGCCACGACCGCCCCGGGAG
>CAYWSB010000159.1:0-11913 GCA_964460465.1 uncultured Geminicoccaceae bacterium
ATCGCCCGCCGCGCGAACGGCCCGGCCGCCGCCGCCGCGGCGAGCTGCGCCCTCGCCCGGGCGAGGATCGCCGCCGTCACGCCGGCCAACGCCTCCGCATTGCGCGCCGCCAGGATGTCGGCCGCATCGACCCCGTGGCGCTCGACCAGGTCGGCCGGCAGCAGCACGCGACCCTGCCGCTGGTGAAAGCCGATCGCCCGCACGATGCCGACGAGCGCGAAGCCGGTCCCGGCCCGGCGCGCCGCCGCCACCGTCCGGGCATCGCCCGCCACCGCCCGGGCCAGGAGCCCGTGCAGCGCCCCCGACGTGGCCTCCGCATAGGCCTCGAGGGCGTCGAGGTCGGCCGGCGGCAGGCGGTCGAGCTCGCCTTCCCTGGCCTCGATCAGCGCCTCGAGCGCCGCCCGGTCGAGCCGCCCGTCGGCCAGGCCCGCGGCCAGCGGCCCCAGCACCGGATGCTGCCCCGTGTCCCGGCCCAGGGCCGCCCGGCCGATCGCGTCCCGCCACCACTGGTAGCGGATCAGCCCCGCCATCGGCTCGCGCACCACCTCGGGGATCCGCGCGAGCTCGGCATTGAAGAGCACGAGCGCCGCCAGGAGCGGCCGGTCCCCGGGCGCCGCGAAGGCCAGCGCCAGGGTCCGATCGGGATCGAGCCGGCGCGCCGCGTCGATGATCTCCATGCCTGCCTCTGCCGCCGTGGCCCCGCCCCCGACTCCGCCACCGCCTCTGCCTCGGCCTCGCCCGGCCGGGGGCGCCGCCCGGGCCCGTTTGCCACCCCGGCCCTTCCTTTGCCGAGCCGCAGGCCTTATGTAGCGCCTAGAACGATCCTGTCCGGCCGGCCCGCCGCGGGCGCGACGCCGGCTGCCGACGGTGGTGGCAGACCAGAACGACCGCAACAAGGCGAGGACACCATGACCTTCAAGCTCTCCGACCTGCCGTACGACTACGAGGCCCTGGCCCCCTACATGTCGTCGCAGACCCTGCATCTCCACCACGACAAGCACCACCAGACCTACGTCACCAACCTCAACAACCTCGTCGAGGGCACCGACCTCGAGGGCAAGAGCCTCGAGGAGGTCGTCAAGGCGAGCTTCGGCGATCCGGCCAAGCAGGGCATCTTCAACAATGCCGGCCAGCACTGGAACCACGAGCTGTTCTGGCGGATCATGAAGAAGGGCGGCGGCGGCAAGCCCGGCGGCGAGCTGGCCCGGCGCATCGACGACGCCTTCGGCAACTACGACACCTTCGCCGAGCAGTTCAAGACCGCGGCGGCCACCCAGTTCGGCTCCGGCTGGGCCTGGCTCGCCGTCTCCGGCGACACGCTCAAGGTGGTGAAGACCCCCAACGGCGAGAACCCGCTGGTGCACGGGATGATCCCCATCCTCGGCATCGACGTCTGGGAGCACGCCTACTACCTCGACTACCAGAACCGCCGGCCCGAGTACGTGGCGGCCTTCCTCAACAACCTCGTCAACTGGGAGGAGGTCGAGAAGGAGCTGCACGCCGCCCTCGGCTGAGCCGCGGGCCGCTCGGCTTCGACCCCGGGGCCCGCCCGCGCTTCGGCCGCGCGGCCCCGGCTCCCGCAGGAGAGCTGGATGATGCCCACCTTGTCGCCCCTGCGCCGCGGCCTCGCGGCCCTTGCCCTCTTGGGCCTGCTCGGCGGCTGCGCCGCGACCTCGACCGCGGTCGCCAAGCGCAATCTCGACGTGCAGACGAAGATGACCGACACCATCTTCATCGAGCCCGTGCGCGCCGACCAGCGCACCGTCTACGTCAGCGTGCGCAACACCTCCGACAAGCCGGACTTCACCATCGAGCCGGCCATCCGGATGCAGCTCGAGGCCAACGGCTACCGCGTCGTCGACGACCCCGACCAGGCCCAGTTCATGCTGCAGGCCAACGTGCTGCAGGCCGGCCGCAACAGCGAGACCGCCGCCGAGGCCGCGGCCTCCGGCGGCTTCGGCAGCGCGGTCTCCGGGGCTGCCGTCGGTGCCGGCTCCGGCTACCTGCTCGGCCAGGCCGGCGGCAGCGACGTCGGCCTCACCATCGCCGGCGCGCTGATCGGCGCGGCCATCGGCACCGTCGCCGACGCCTACGTCCAGGACGTCACCTACACGGTGATCACCGACCTCCGCGTCTCCGAGCGCGCCCGCGACGGCATCGTCGTCAGCCAGTCCGAGCAGCAGACCCTGGGCCAGGGCTCCGGCGGCAGCGTCACCCAGGCATCCAGCACCATCACCGACTGGAAGCACTACCAGACCCGGATCGTCGCCACCGCCAACCAGGTCAACGTCGAATGGGAGGACGCCGCCCCGCAAATGGTCGACGGCCTGACCCGCTCCATCGGCGGGATCTTCTAGAAGTAAAGTGATGCGGGGAGGATGATCCTCCCCGCGCCCCACCCAAAGCTCGAGGGGGCGTGGGGGAAGTCATTTCCCCCACCAACTTCCGCCGCTAGGCTCCTATACCGACGAACGGATTGCTCATCCGCTCCTGCCCGAAGGTCGATCCCGGACCGTGGCCGCAGATGAACGCGATGTCGTCGCCCAGAGGGAAGAGCTTGGTCCGGATCGCCGCGATCAGCGCGGCGTGGTCGCCATACGGAAAATCCGTGCGCCCGATCGAGCCCTGGAACAGCACGTCGCCCACGATGGCGAAGCGCGCGTCCTCGTTGACGTAGACGAGGCTGCCGGGGCTGTGCCCCGGGCAGTGGAAGATGCGGAAGTCCTGCCCGGCGATGCGGATCGTCCGGCCCTCCTCCAGCCACTCGTCCGGGGTCACCGCCGCCGCCTCCGGGATGCCGTAGGCCGCCCCGTCATCGGCCAGGGCGTCGAGCAGGAAGGCGTCCGCCCGGTGCGGGCCGCGCACCGGCACCGCCGCACCCTGCCGCGCCGCCAGCAGCCGGTTCAGCGCCACCACCCCGCCCGCATGGTCGAAATGGCCGTGCGTCAGGAGGATCTGCTCGACCGTCAGCCCCTCGGCGTCCAGGAGCTCGACGATCCGCGCCGCGTCGCCGCCCGGGTCGATCACCGTCGTCGTCTTCGTCGCGTCGTCCCAGAACACGCTGCAGTTCTGCTGCAGCGGGGTCACGGGCACGACGGCCCCCTTGATCGCGGCCACGTGGGCACCTCCGCTCGGTCAGAGAACGATCACGTTGCGCAGCGCACTGCCCGCCCGCGCATCCAGGATCGCCTCGTTGATGGCGGACAAGGGGTAGCGGCCCGAGATCAGCTCGTCGAGCCTCAGCCGCCCCGCCCGGTAGTGCTCGACCAGCATCGGGATGTCCCGGGCGAGCCGCGCGGCACCCATCCGCGAGCCCAGCACCCGCTGGCCGTACGCGGCGAGGCTGGTCGGATCGAGATCGACCGTGACCCCGGTGGCCGGCATCCCGACGATCACGAGGCTGCCGCCCCGGCGCAGCAGCGCCATGCCCGCCTCGATCGCGGCCTTGCTGCCCACCGTGACGAAAACGTAGTCCGCTCCCCGCCCGCCGGTCAGGGCGCGCACCGCGTCCGCCGCGTCGCCGGCCAGCGGATCGACCACGGCCGTGGCGCCGAAGGCCAAGGCCGCCGCCCGCTTGGCGGCCACGATGTCCAGCGCAACGATCGGCGCCGCCCCGGCCAGCCGCGCGCCCTGCACGGCATTGAGCCCGACCCCGCCGACCCCGACCACCACCACCGACGCCCCGGCCGGCACCGCCGCCGTGTTCAGCACCGCCCCGACCCCGGTGAGCACCCCGCAGGCCAGGAGCGCCGCCGCGGCGAACGGCACGTCCGGCTCGACCCGCACCAGCTGCGAGCGGTCCACCACCACGGCCTCGGCGAACGCCGCGGTCCCCATCCCCTGCCCCACCGCCCGGCCGGCCGCGTCCACGAGCGGCGTGCGCTCCGCCGGCGGCCAGGCCTCGTCGCAGGCCGTCTCCTCGCCCCGCGCGCAATAGAAGCAATGCCCGCAGGAGCGCACCAGCGTGACCACCACGCGATCGCCGGGGACGAGGTCCCCCACCCCCTCCCCGCAAGCGCGCACCACCCCCGCGGCCTCGTGCCCGTAGACCGCCGGCAGCATCCCGCCCCACGCCCCGTCCATGAACGCGAGGTCGCTGTGGCAGATCGCGCAGGCCCGAAGGTCCACCAGCACCTCCCCCGGCTCCGGCCCCCGCAACCCGACCTCCTCCACCACCAGAGGCGCCCCGAACGCCCGACAAACCGCCGCCAGCACCACCCCACCCTCCCCGCCATGCCAGAGCCCCCCGATAGCAGACCGGCACGAGGAAGAGAAAGATCAGGGGAGGCTCGCCTCCCCTGGCCCCACCGGTCGACGGGGCAGGCGACGCTTGTCGGCCGCACCCTCGACACGCCCGGCGGCGCGGGCTAGGCCGTCTCGGCCGCTTCCTGGGACAAGGCCATGCGCGTGCTGATGATCGGTGCCGCCGAGACGCTGCTGGCACCCGTTGTCGCCAGGGCGCTCCGGCGCGAGGGGGCGACGGTGATCCGCGGGCACGGCGCCGACGAGCGGCCGCTGCGCTCGCGCCACTATGCCGGGTTCCTGCGCCACCCGCCGCTCGACAGCGGCAGCGCCTTCACCGACTTCATGCTTGCCCATGCCGCGGCCGATGGCGACACCGTGCTCCTGCCGGGGTCCGATGCCGCGCTGCTGGCGCTGCAGCCGATCCGGCCAGGGCTCGACGCCCTGATGCCGGTCGCGGCACCGCCGGTCGAGGCCACGGCCGTGGCGCTCGACAAGGCGCGGACCCTGGCCGTCGCCGGCACGGTCGAGGGCGGCCTCCTGCCGCCGCCCACCGTGGTCCCGGAATCGGCCGAGGCGGCCGCCGCCTGGCCGGGCCCCTACCCCGTGGTGGTCAAGCCGCGGACCGGAACCGGCACCGAGGGCATCCGCCTCGCCCGGGATGCCGACGAGCTCCGTGCCGCCTATGCGCTGGTGGCCGGCCGGTACGACCGTCCCCTCGTCCAGATGGCCGTGCAGTTCCAGATCGAGCGCAAGTTCCACCTCTACTATCTCTTCGACGCCGAGGGCCGGCTGCGCTCGTGGTACGGCCAGCGGCATCTCGCCGAGCGGCGCTCGATGACGCTCGGCGCCAGCGAGCGGCGCATCCCCGGCGGGGTGGCGCTGCTCTGGTCGAGCTGGCTCGACGAGGAACTGCTCGAGCGCGGGCGGCGGGTCATGGCGGCGCTCGGCTGGCGGGGCCTCGGCTTCATCGAGGGCGCCTATGACGAGCGGGACGGCCAGCCCTACATCTTCGAGATCAACGCCCGCACCGGCGGCACCCAGGCGCTGTCGCTCGGCCAGGGCGTCAACCTGGTGCACGACGCCTGCCTCGTGGCGCTCGGCCGGACACCGCCCGAGCGGCTCCACTTCGCCGACGGGGTGCGCGCCAAGCGCGACCCGTTCAGCCTGCTCGGCAGCCGCGACCCGGCCGTGATGCTGCGTGCCCTCGATCCCCGCTGGCAGGGCTCGATCCCGAGGCTCGACGATCCGCTCCCGGTGCTGCAGACGGCCTGGCGCATGCTCGCGCGCAGGCTGGGCTCGGGCTGAGCACTGCCGCGCCCCGCGCGGGACGGCTCAGCCAGCATCGTCCGGGCGCGGCCGCAGCGCACGGCGCAGCACCGGCACCATCCCGAGGGCGAGCGGCAGCAGCCCCAGGAGGGTGAGGCCCGCGGCGGCGAGCAGGCTCGCCAGGTCCAGCCCCGGCATCGTCGCCGCGACCATCGCCGCCAGCCCGCAGCACCAGATCATCGGCGCCGTGAGCTGCACCAGCAGCAAGAGCCTGCGCCGTCGGCCGGGGCGGAGATCGAGCAGCATCACGAGGCCCGCGACATGGAGGATCTGCACGCCGACCGAGAGGGCGGCCAGGAGCCCGAGCCCGCCGCCGGCACGGAGGACCAGGACGGCACCGGCGACGCTGGCGCCGAGGCCGAGCCCGGTGATTGCCGGGATGGCCGCCTGCCGGCCGGCGGTGACGACCGCCAGCGTCAGCAGCTGGGCCTGGCCCGCGGCGACGCCGGCGAAGAGCAGCACGGTCGCCGCCGGCAAGGCGGCGACGAAGGCCGGGGCGAGGAGCGTGACGGCGCCGGGCAGCAGGATGGCGACGCCCGCCAGCGCCGGCGGCATCAGCCAGGCGAACGGCAGGAGCGTGGTCCGGACGAGATCCGCGGTGCCGGCCGCGGCACCCGACTCCGCCGCCTGGCGATAGACCCGCGGGAAGACCAGCGTGCGCACCACCACCCCGCAGGCGGCACCGAGCCCGCCGACGGCGACGCCGAAGGCGTAGAGACCGAGGGTGGCGAGATCGGTGAAGGCGAGCAGCACCACCCGGTCGGCGCTGGTCATCAGCATGCTCAAGAAGGTGCCGAGCGTCAGCGGCAGGCCGACCGAGAGCATCGAGCGCAGGCGCGGGCGATCGAGCTCGGGGCGCAGCGGCAGGGCGGGCGCCGCGGCGATGAAGCCGGCGAGGCAGGCGAGCCCGAAACCGAGCAGCGCGCCGGGCAGGCCGAGCAGCCAGGCGAAGCCCAGCACCAGCGTCAGATTGACGATCGCGGTCCCGAGCTCGATCGCGGCGAAGCGGCGCAGGTCGCCGCAGGCGCGCAGATAGGTGATGCCGTAGAACCAGAAGCGCTCGAGGATCAGGCAGCCGGCGACCCCGGCGAGCGCCAGCCGGGTGCCGGCGTCGGGGGCCAGGCCGGCGAGGACCGCCGCGAGCACCGAGACCGCCCCGAACATGGCGAGCGAGAAGCCGACCGCGGTGCGACCGGCGCGCTGGCGCTCGTCGCCCGCCGCACCGGCCGCGGCGACCATGCGCTCCAGCCCGCGCAGCACGCCGAGCCCGGCCAGGACCGAGTAGCCGAGCAGCAGCCGGAACAGCGCCCAGGCACCGAAGGCCTCGGCGCCGACGAGCTGCGCCAGCACCACGCCGCGCAGCGACAGGAGCGCCTCGACCGTGACCCGCACGGCACCATAGCCGAGCAGCCGCGACGACCAGCCGCGGGCCACGGGCGCGGTGCCCGGGGGCGGTCCGCTCATGCCGCGGCTATGCCGGCGTCGCGGCCGCCGGGCTGGACGACCCGGTCGCCCGGCTTGTAGACCGGCGGCGCCGACCCGGCTCCTGGAGGCGCATGGACATCGCTCATCTGACGAGGCTCGCGACCGCTCCCGCCCGGCTCGCCGCCCTCATGCGCTGCCAGTGGTGGCCGCGCGAGCGCATCGCGGCGCTGCAGGCGCGGCGGCTGCGCCGGCTGCTCGCCCACGCCCATGCCACCACCGACTTCTACCGGCAGCGGCTCGACGAGGCCGGGCTCGATCCCCATGCGCTCCGCTCACCCGCCGAGCTGCGCCGCCTGCCGATCCTCGCGCGCGAGGACCTGCGCGACCCCCGGCGGCTGATCGACCGGCGGCTCGATCCCGAGGCCCTCGCCCGCGCCAGCACCAGCGGCTCGACCGGGCGGCGGACCACGGTCTATTTCGACCATGACGGGCATTTCCTCGCCAAGACGCTGCTCAAGGCGCGCGCCCGGCTCACCTGCGGCGTGCGTCCGTGGCACCGCCTCGCCCTCTTCCAGGAGGAGCCCTATGCCGGCCGGTCGGCCGACCGCGGCCGGGTCCGCAGCTTCTCCATCCACCAGCCGGTCGAGGCGCTGCTGCCCCTGGTGGAGCCCTTCGCCCCCGATGTGCTCTACGGCTTTCCCGGCCATCTGGCGCTGCTCGGCGAGGCGGCCGCCGGCCGGCTGCGCCCGCGCCTGGTCTTCACCTCGGGCGAGCTGCTCGACGGCCGTCTCCGCCAGCACCTCGAGCAGGCCTACGCCGCACCCGTGCTCGACGTCTACGGCTGCACCGAGGTCAAGGAGATCGCCTTTCAGTGTCCGATGGGCGGCTATCACCTCAACGCCGACTGGCTCCTCCTCGAGGCGGTGCCGCCGGGCGACCCGTCCGGGGCGGCGCCGGGCACCCTGCTGGTGACGAGCCTCTACAACGTCGGCATGCCGCTCGTCCGCTACGCGATGGGCGATACCGGCGAGATCCTCGGGGAGCCCTGCCCGTGCGGCCGGGGCCTGCCGCTGATCCGGCCGACCAGCGGCCGGCTGGTCGACTACTTCGTGCTCGCCGATGGCCGCCGCGTCGCCCCCTACAGCATGACCTGCGCCATCGAGATGATCGCCGGCATGCGCCAATACCAGATCGCCCAGACCGCGCAAGACCGCGTCGTCGTTCGCGTGGTGCCCGCCGCCGACTTCGACGAGCCGGCGGCGACGGCGGTCCGTGCCCGGCTGGCCCCGGTCCTGCCCGGCGTGGACGTCAGCGTCGAGCGCGTCGATCGCCTGGCTCCGGAGCGCTCGGGAAAGTATCGCGTGGTGCGCAGCGAGCTGCGGCCTCCCGCCTGAGCGCGCCCGCGGCACTGCGCCGCGACGCCAGCTCGGCGTAGATCGCCCGGTAGCGGTCGGTCAGCGCCTCGAGCGAGAAGCGCCCGGCGAGCTGCCGCGAGCGGCGGCGATGGGCGAGCAGCCGCTCGGGATCGCTGCAGTAGCCGGCGAGCACGCCGGCCAGCGCCGCCGGGTCGCCGGCCGGCACGACGGCACCGTTGCCGTCGACCAGCTCGGCGACGCCGGTGGGCGTGGTGACGACGGCGAGCCCGGCGCCGAGCGCCTCGAGCGCGGCGTTGGACATGGCCTCGCGCAGCGACGGCAGGACGAAGACGTCGGCCTCGGCCAGGATGGCGTCGACCGCGGCACGCTCGACCCGCCCGGTGAAGCGGATCCGGCCGGCCGCCGGGCCCGCCGCCGCCCGCGCCTCCAGCGCCGCCCGCAGCGGGCCGTCGCCGACGATCGTGACCTCCAGCCGGGGGAACCTCGCGGCCAGCAGATGGACGCCGTCGATCAGGGTCGCCACCGACTTGCGCGGGATCAGCCGGCCGACGAAGACCAGCCGCTGCCCCGGTGTGTCGGGCGGCGGCGCGAAGCCGGCCGTGTCGATGGCGTTGGGCACCACCTCGATCTCGGCCGCCGGCCAGGTGCGCAGTGCCAACGCGCGCAGATCGCCGCTGACGGCGAGCAGCTTGGCCGAGCGCTGCCAGACGCGGCGCACGAGCGGGCGAAAGATGACGGGATCGAGCCGGGCGAGGCGCTCGTTGTAGCCGGGCACGTCCGAGCCGCGCATCGACACCAGCATCGGCAGCCGGCCCGGCAGGGCGGCGCCGATCGCACCGGCGGGCCAGCCGCCCCAGCAATGCAGCAGATCGTAGCGCCGGGTCCGCACCAGCCGCCGCGCCATGAGCCAGGCGCGCCACGACCAGGCCGCCAGCTCCCCGGTCGTCCAGAGATCGAGCGAGCGCTTGGCGACGGCCACCCGATGGATGGCGATCCCCGGGCGCTGCGCGGGCCGCTCGACCACCGCCCGGGGCCCGCTGGTGACGAGGTCGATCTCCAGCCCCCCCGCCCGGGCGAGATGCTCGAGGAGTGCGGCACAGGCGAGCCCCGTGCCGCCGCCATAGGGCGGGTACTCGTAGTTGAGCATGAGCACGCGCGGCGACGGCACGGCGGCGTCCCCCGTCACGGCGACCGCCGGCCGGCTTCGAAGAGATCGTAGTCCCAGTTGATCTGCTCCGGCGCGGCGAGCGCGTAGGGCTCGAGGCGGCGGGCGAGCTCGTCCACGGCGGCCCGTCCGGCGCCGTCTCGATCGCCGCCCTCGCGCAGGTCGAGGGGCGGCTCGATGATGGTGCTGAACCGGTCGTGGCGGCGGCGCAGCGTGACCAACGGCAGCAGCATGGCACCGCTCTGGCGCGCCAGCTCCGGCACCCCCAGCGACACGACGATCGCGCCGTCGAGGAAGCGGGTGCGATGCGTGCGCTCCGCATTGGCACCGAGCGTGATCGACACGATCTCGCCCCGGCGCAGCAGCTCGAGCAGCCGCCGCATCGCGGCCCGGGTCACGCCGCGACCGGGTATCCGGATGCGCTCGGCCAGGTAGCGGTCCTCGAGCCGCCGTCGCGGCAGGGTCAGGTAGCGCCGCCCGAGCCGCGAGCGGCTGACGGCGCCGTGCCCCTCGCGGCTGAGATGATGGACGGCGAGGCCGCGCTCGGCCAGCGCCCGCTTGCCGACCACCGAGGCGAAGGCCGTCGGCACCACCCAGAGCAGGCAGCCGCGACCCGCCGCGCGCGCGGCGGCGACATGCTCGAGCCCCGCCACCTCGAGCACCGGCCGCCACGGCCAGGGGGTGTAGCAGCGCATCACCCCGAGCTGATCGACGCGGTGCTGGGCGGCCCACCTTCCGGCCAGGGCGGCGCGCTCGGCACTGCCGCAGCGCCCGGCGAGAAAGCGGCCGAGCACCGCCTCGATGCCGCCCTGGCCCAGCAGCCGCCCCGCCACGCCGACCGCGCGCGCCGCCAGCGGGTCCCAGGCGCGCGCCGGCACGACCAGCGCCAGCAGCCACGCCAGCAGCCACTTGCCGGCCAGGAGGCCGTCCTTTGGCGTGACCAGCGGCGCGCCGGCGCCCGGCTGGTCGGCTGCCGGCAGGGGGCCGGCGCGCTCGGCGGCGCTCATGGCGTGAATCCGGACGGACGGCGGCGTCGACGGGCGGTCACGGGGATCGGTCCTGCTCGGGCTGGTTCGCTGGTTCGGGTCGGCGCCAGGTCTCCAAAGAGCCGGTACGCGCCACTGGTTCCCGCGTCGGCAGGCTTTCCTGCACGTCCTACTGACAGCAGAAGAGCCTAGAACATCCCCACGTCGGGGTCCACGGACGCACCCGCCTGTCGACCCGCGGCGGCGCCGGCCGGCCACGCCGCGGTATCGGACGCCCGCCCGGACGGCTAGAAGGCGGCCGTGACCCGGCGCCACGCCAGGAGAGCCAAGCCCCATGCACCCGCTGCTGGCCACCGCCATCGTGCACGCCCCGCGGCAGCTCGACCCGCTGCTCGACCTCGGCCGGCGCTACGTCATGCCGGCGCTGCGGCCGAAGCTCCCGGCGGCCGTGCTCGCCGGGCGAACCGCTGCCGGCGAGCGCTGCCGCATCCTCGTCGTCGATCCGCGGCTGACGGCGTGGCGGCTCGTTCGCCTCGTGCTCGCGACCGAGCCCGAGACGCTCTGGTCGGGCGAGGTCGCGCTCACCGGTCTGCGACGCTTCATCGCGGCGGAGCGCGAGCGCGTCGACCTCGTGCTCGCGACCGTCCCACGGGCCCTGCCCCGCTTTCTTCGCCCCGCCCACCGGCTGCACATGCCGGGCCTGGTCGAGGCCCGCCTGCCGGTCGCCGTCGACCGCGAGGCGCAGCTCCGCCGCGTCGGTGGCAAGCGCCGCAACCGCCTGCGGCGCGCCGAGCGCGCCGGTCTGACCTGGCGGGTCGGCGACACCGGCGCGGAGATCCGGCGCTTCATCGAGCAGCACCACCGCCCGTTCGTCACGAGCCGGTTCGGTGCGGACAGCGTCCTGCAGGAGCGGCCGATCCTCGAGCGGCTGGGGCGTCGCGGTGGCGTGCTCTGGCTGCTGCACGACGGGCGCGAGATCGCCGGCGACCTGTTCAGCCGCAAGGGCGACCTGCTCTGGCTCATGGTCACCGGCGTGGTCGGCGACCCGCCGGCGACGATCCCGACCACGCAGGAGGCGCTGCCGCTGTTCGCCACCGACCTCGCCCGGCAGCTCGGCTGCGGGATGTTGAGCTTCGGCGCGGTGGCGCCCGTCCTGCGCGACGGCCTGCTGCAGTTCAAGCTCAGCTTCGGGGTCGAGCTGGTCGACTACGCCCAGTCGCACCGCGAGCTGCTGATCGACTGGGCCCGCCCGTCGCCGGCCCTGCGCACGCTCTTGCGCGACTACCCGCTCGTCGTCCGCAGCGGGCACGGCCTCGCCGCGGTGACCTCGGTCGCCGGCAGCGACCCCGACGCCGACCGCGCCGCGCCGCGCACCACCCTGCCGCCCGGC
>CAYWSB010000160.1:0-11701 GCA_964460465.1 uncultured Geminicoccaceae bacterium
TTGCGCTCGTAGGGCCTGAGCCGATCGATCGGCCAGAGCTCCAGCCGCTCGGCCAGGGCGGTGAGGGACGTCGTCTCTGCCATGCGTGCGAACCTGCGAACTGCGAACCTGGGTGCGAACCTGAGCCCTGGGTGCGCACCCGGGGTGCGCAGGGCCTGAAACGACAAAAGCCGCCAAACTGGCGGCTTTCAGACGGGTACTACTGGCCGGCGGTGTGAACTGCGAACGCGGATTCGCTGGCTGTCCGTGGCGAAATCCCGGGCGCAGCCCCCCGGCATACACTTCGCGCAGGAAGGACCCGGTGAATTTCAATAAGTTAGCTGATCGATGGGCCACTCGGAGAAGGTTGGGAGGTCCGCTCGGTCACCGGTCGGACCGTTCAACTCGTCGACGCCGCTGCACTGCCGGCCACCGCCTCCGGCACCTGCGCACCGGTTCGCGCACCGTTCGCACCCTGGTTCGCAGACCGGCTCTCCAAGAGCGTCTCCAACTCCGCCAGGAACGCATCGCCCGGGTCGCGGTGGCCGAGCTTCACGCTCAGGCTGTCGTCGGTGTTGAACCGAACCGACAGCGGCTCGTCGGCCGGCACCATCCGCCAGGCGACCGCACTGTTCTCGTCCTGGACCACGCGCAGCGCCCGCTGCCAGCCGAACACTTCGCCGAGGCTCGTCATCAACCGCCCGATCACACGCTGCATATGCTGCCCTGAGCGCAGGAAAGCCCGCTGGTGAGGCTGGGCTTTCCGACAACTCTCGCGATGACGCCAGAATTCCCGACTTGTCGCGGCCACCCCTGTCAATCATGAGTTGAACAATCACGCCGCCGCTCGCCTCTTCATCCCGTAGTGCCCGGCCAACAGATCGAGGGCGGCGATCAACATGTCCTGGGCCTGCTCCTGCCCGACCCGACGCGCGCCCCCGCCCTGGCGCAGCGTCCAGTCGCGCACCGAGATGCCACAACCCAGCACGTGCCAGGCGACCGAGCCCAAGGTCCCGTCATGACCGCCCAGGGTGATGAGCGCGCCGTGCACCCGGCAGCGTGCCCCCAGGGTGGTGTCGCTCGGATCCGGCGCGCGGCCACTGCCCGGAATCCGGGCGATGTCCGGCGCCCGGAGCGGGTCAAGCTGGGCCAGGATGAACTGCCGCTGGAAGGCCCGCCCGGCCGCGAGCATCGGCTCGGTGATGGTCCCGGCCTTGTGCATCCGCTCCAGCGTGTCGACCACCCGGTGGTGCACGACGATCCGGCCGTCCGGATCCTTCTCGCGCACCGCCTCGAGCTGGAGCGGGCTCCGCCAGCCGCCGGGCGCCGGGGCAGCGGCCTTGGCCTTGCTACGCCGGATCCTGCGGCTCATCGCGCTGCCTCCCGCCGTGGCCCGTAGAGCTTCTCGCCGAGCTGCCGGACCAGCTCGCGCTCGGGCCAACTGAGCCGCTCGTCCTCGAGGCTGACGACCAACAGACCGAGCTCCTGCCAGCCCTCCCGCTTGACCTGCTCGGGTGCGCGGCGCTCGCCGCCATAGCCCTGTGGGCACCACTTCATCGCTGCACCTCGCGGACGCAAGCGACGTAGCCGGCGACATCGACCAGGCTGTCGAGATGGCCGGGATCGACGCTGAGCCGCGCGAGCTTGAGGTCAGCGAGGCACAAGCCCACCTGCGCCGCGGTGACCTCGCAGCCCAGCAGCTGCGACCAGCGGATGGCGACCCGCTCGAACAGCAGCCTGGGCTCGCCGTAGCTCTGCCGCCGCTGGTCGACCACGGCAGCGGCCCGGGCCAGGAGCTCCTCGCCGGTCATCGCACACCACCCCTGGTCTCGATCGCCCAGAGCAGGAGGGCCAGGGCATCGGCCTCGTTGTCGTCCGCGGGCCCGAAGCCCTTGGCGCGAACCGTGGCGATCACCGCGGCCTTGTCGGCATTGCCCTTGCCGGTGACGTGGCGCTTGATGGTGCTCGCCGGCACGCCCCGATAGGCGATGCCCCGCTGCTCGGCCCAGGCGGTCAGGGTGGCGAGGAAGCCGCCATAGAGATGCGCCGCGTCGGTGCCGACGTGGCGACGGACCTCCTCGAAGTAGATCTCGGTCAGCGCCCCGGCGTCCTCGCCCAGCTGATCGAGCCAACCACGGAACCGCACGAAGCGCATTCCGCCACCATTATAGCGGCTGGGCCTGAACGACACGGTCCCAGAGACCACCGTCCGGTCGGCCGAGCGCAGGGCCCAGCCGGTGGTGGTGCCCAGATCGAGGGCGAGCATGACGGCGGCACCGGTTGATGCCGGCCGGTCGGTGGCAATGGACGCCGGCGGCGCCGGCAGGTCGAGGCTGGAGGGCATCGGGAAGGCTCACGCGAAGTGGGCCTTCGGCTTTGGTCACAGCAACTATAGCGAGAGACCGAGCCCTCGAAAAGGGTCAAGGCGTAGACGGCCTGTCACCGCTTCCAGGTGCTGTCACCAGCTTCAACGTCGGATGGTGACAGGATTTCAGTATGACATTCGATTACTTGGCCTGACCCTCTACGGTTGTCACCTGTCACCACCTCGTGCCGAGCACTTCTTACGGGAGAGACATCCACGATCCGGCAAGTCACCAACGCCTTATACGCGGTCGACAACCGAGTGGTGACAGTGGTGACTTCGGTGACACACATGATTTGCCGCAGTTTTTCGGGTCACCACTTGGCTGGGCAGGTGATGACGGGTGGTGGCATGAAAGGCCGGCGCATGAGCTCAATGCGCGACATCCAGCGGTTCGCTGAAGGTGATCGAGATCCTCGGTGAGAGAGTTCTCGGTAATTCGGGTCGAGATTACCCGATCATCAGATCGGCGCAGCGATCGCCGAGCATCATGGCCGGCGCATTGGTGTTGCCGGCGACGATGTCCGGCACCGCCGAGAGGTCGCAGACGCGGAGCCCGTCGACGCCCCGCACCCTGAGCCGCGCGTCGAGCACCGCCATGCGGTCGCCGTCGGCACCCATCCGCGCGGTGCCGGCGGGATGGTAGTTGGTCTTGACGAAGCGGCGGCAATGGCGGGCCAGGGCGTCGTCGTCGCTGGCTCTAGGGTCGGGGATGACCAGCCGCTCGATGCGGTCGGCGAGCGGCCGGGACTGGAACGCCCGCATGAAGAAGCGCTGGCCCTCGACCATGACCCGCATGTCCTCGGGATCGGCGAGCAGGTTGGGCGACACGAGCGGCATCGCCTGCGGATCGGCGCTGGCGAGGCGCACCTCGCCGCGCGAGCGCGGCTTGACCACCACCGTGGTGATGGTCAGCCCGTAGTTGTCCTCGACGAGGCCCAGCGTGTCCCGGTCGAGATAGACGATCGGCACGCAGAACGCCTGAATGGTCGGCGGCGCGTCCGGCTCGAGCGGGTTGACGAAGGCGCCGGCCTCGACCCCCGCCGATGTCACCGGGCCCGTGCCGAAGAGCTTGAGCTGCAGGCCGTTCATCAGCATGCGCCAGCCGACGCCCTCTTTGTGGTAGCCGTAGGGGCCGTTGAAGTAGGCCACCATCGGCACCTCGGGATGGTCGATCAGGTTGCTGCCGACGCCGGGCAGGTCGACCAGGCAGTCGATGCCGTGCGCGGCCAGGTGGTCGGCCGGGCCGATGCCGGAGAGCATGAGCAGCTGCGGGGTGACGAGCGACCCGGCGGCGACGACGATCTCGCCGTCGGCGTGGACGATGCGCTCGCCGCCGCCCGCGTCGGCATGCACCACGCCGACCGCCCGCCCGTGCTCGACGATGAGACGCCGCACCGGAGACTGCAGGCGAACGACCAGGTTCGGGTTCGTCGCCTCGGGTGCGAGGTAGGCATAGGCGGCGGAGCAGCGGCGGCCGCTCCGGTTCATGAACTGGTAAAAGCCGACACCGCGTTGCCCAGGGCCGTTGAAGTCGGGGTTGAACGGCTCGCCCAGGCCCTGCACGGCCTGGACGAACCAGCGCGACGCCTGGTCGATGTGGCCGGGGTCCGACACCAGGAGCGGTCCGTCGGTGCCGTGCCGCTCGTCGTTGAGCCGGTTGTTGCCCTCCATCCGCCGGAAATGCGGCAGGACGTCCGCCCAGCCCCAGCCGACCCGGTCGTTGTTGCCGCGCAGCAGCTCGTCCCAGGCGTCGTAGTCGGCCGGCCGGCCGCGCATGTAGACCTGGGCGTTGACCGAAGAGCCGCCGCCGAGCACGTGGCCCTGCGGGATCTGGTGCCGCCGGCCGTCGAGATGCGCCTGCGGCGTCGTCTCGTGGTAGCGCATGAACTTCGAGCCGTTGATCATCTTGAAGATGCCGGGCGGCATGTCGAGCAGCGGATGCCGGTGCGAATGACCGGCCTCCAGCAGCAGCACGCGCACCTTGCGGTCACGTGCCAGGCGGGCGGCGGCGACGCAGCCTGCAGCCCCGCCACCGACGACGATGTGATCGAAGCGCTCGGTCATCGCTGCTCCTCGTCGAAGGTCACGCGGACATACTCCCAGGCTGCGCTCAGGTGGCCGACCAGCGCCGCCTCGGCGGCGTCCGGGTCGCGGTCGACGATCGCCTCGAAGATCGCGAGGTGGCTGCGATAGTTCACCAGATTGCGCTCCGGCAGGCGCTGCATCCGCTTCCAGTGCGGCGCCAGCCACGACGTGTAGGCGAGGTGCACGGCAGGAAAGATCGGATTACGCGGGATGCCGTAAAGGACACCGTGGAATGCCATGTCGGTGGCATAAAACGTGTCCGAGTCGGCGACCGCCCGCTCGTTTGCAGCGAGGGCGCTCCGGAGCGCGTGGATGTCCTCGCGTCGGGCGTGCAGCGCAGCTTCGCGCACCAGGGCTCGCTCCAAGAAGACCCGACTGTCGTAGAGGTTCTTCACGCCGTCGCTCTCGGCGAGCAGCGCCGGGACCAGCCGGCCGAGCACGTCGACGACGGTGTGGTAGCCGAGCTTGCGGACGATCGGCCGGAACCGCGGACGGTGGTCGAGCAGGCCGCGGTTGGAGAGGGCGGTGATCGCCTCGCGCACCGCCGTGCGGCTCGCCCCGAAGCGGGCCATGAGGTCCCGCTCCGGCGGCAAGGGCGAGCCGTCGGCGAGTTCGCCCGAGGCGATCTGCTGCTCGAGGTCGCGAACGATCGAGTCGGCCACGCGCTGGTCGCCCGGCGGGGCGCCCTGCGGGTCGACAGCCTTCGTGGGCACCGGCATCTCGATGGTTCCCGGCCGACTTCTCCAAACCGGCCTCGATCAGTAGCGTAGGGTCGGCCCCTTGTCATCAGGCCATACGCAGAGTTTGGACTGATCAAACTGCACGCCGTCGACCCGATTCGTGTGCGGTTGTGCCGGACGCACGACCAAAAATCGCCAAGTACTGTCTTGACTGCGGAGCCGGCCGTGTGATTATCAGCATGGAAGGGGTGGCAGAGCCGTCGCATCTGGTCGTGCCAAAAAGTGCCCCTGTTCCTGGGTCGGCGCTGGCACGTCGATGGAAGGTCGATCAGCGCGCACGATCTGCCGCCACGTCCGTCGCCGACGGACGGGGCGCCCGGCGAAGAGCAACCAAGAGGCGCTCGCCGACGCGCGGCGCCAAACCAGCGGAGGAGGCTTCGATGAGAAAGAGGGCGTTGCTGGCGGCGAGTGCCGCCATCGGACTGACGGTGGCGCTCGGCGCCTCGCTCGCATCGGCGCAGGGCCTGCCGCCGCTGGCCCAGAAGGACCGCTACAAGGTCGGCTTCTCGCAGATGGAGAGCAACAATCCCTGGCGGATCGCCGAGACGCGCTCCTTCCAGGAGACCGCGGAGGCCTGCAACTGGGACATCATCATCACCGACGCGGCCGGGTCGGCCGCCAAGCAGGTCGCCGACGTCGATTCGATGATCGCCCAGGGCATCGACGTCCTGTTCCTGCCGCCGCGCGAGGAGAAGCCGCTGATCCCGGCGGTGATGAAGGCGAAGGCGGCCGGCATCCCGACCTTCCTCGTCGATCGCTCCGTCGATCCGAATGTCGCGGTCGCCGGTCGCGACTACGTGGCCTTCCTCGGCTCGGACTTCGTCGACCAGGGGCGACGCGTCGCCGAGTGGACGCTCGAGAACTTCACGGGCGAGCAGGGCATCATCGTCCAGCTCGAAGGTACGACCGGCTCGTCGCCGGCCAATGACCGCAAGCGCGGGTTCGACGAGGTGATGGCCCAGCACGACCACATGACCATCGTCGCCTCGCAGTCTGGCGACTTCGCCCGCGACCTCGGCCGCCAGGTCATGGAGACCCTGCTGCAGGCCCATCCCGACGTGAACATCGTCTATGCGCACAACGACGAGATGGCGATCGGCGCCATCCAGGCGCTCGAGCTCGCCGGCCGCAAGCCGGGCGAGGACATTCTCGTCGTCTCGATCGACGGCACCCGCGACGCGCTGCAGGCGATCATCGACGGCAAGATGGGCGTCACCGTCGAATCGTCGCCGTTCTTCGGGCCGCTCGCCTGCGAGGTGATGAAGCGATATGCCGCCGGCGAGGCGATCGACCCCTGGGTGAAGGTCGACGACCGCATCTTCACCGCCGACAACGCCGCCGACCATCTCGACGAGGCGTACTGACAACGTGCCGCCGGGGCCGCCGCGTGCGACCCCGGCGCGCCGGCAGCGGGCAGTTGCGATGGCCGCCCCCCTTCTCTCGATGACCGGCATCGACAAGTCGTTCGCCGGCACCGTGGCCCTCTCGGCGGCCTCGCTCGAGATCGGCGCCGGCGAGGTGCACGGCCTCATCGGCCAGAACGGCGCCGGCAAGTCGACCCTGATCAAGATCCTGACCGGCGTGCACCGGGGCGACGCCGGCGAGATCGTTTTCGGCGGGCGGCCGTTCGCCGCCGCGAGCCCGCGGGCCGCCCAGGACGGCGGCATCGCGACGATCTACCAGGAGCTCAACCTGGTGCCGCTGCGGAGCGTCACCGAGAACGTTGTCCTCGGTTACGAGCCGCGGCGCTGGGGTGGCCTCATCGACTGGCCGCGGGCGCATCGCCGGACCCGTGAGATCCTCGCCCGCTTCGGCATCGACATCGCGGTGGAGGCGCCGCTCGGCGACTACTCGACGGCGATCCAGCAGCTCGTCGCCATCGCCCGGGCGGTGTCGCTCGACGCCCGCCTCGTCATCATGGACGAGCCGACCTCGTCGCTCGACGAGCGCGAGGTCGAGGTGCTGTTCGGCGTCATTCGCGGCCTCCGGCAGAGCGGCGTCGCCATCCTCTACGTCTCGCACTTCCTCGACGAGCTGTTCCGCATCTGTGATCGCGTCACCGTCATGCGCGATGGCCGCACCGTGGCCGTGAAGCCGATCGGCCAGACCAGCAAGCTCGAGCTGATCGCCGACATGCTCGGCCGCGATCCCGACGCGATCAGGGCCGAAGGCATGACCGAGCTCGGCGGTGTCGGCACGACCAAGGGCGAGGTCCTGGTCGAGGCCACCGGCGTGGCGACCGACCGACGCCTGCGGCGTCTCGATCTCGCCGTGCGCCGCGGCGAGATCGTCGGCCTCGCCGGACTCCTGGGCGCCGGGCGAACCGAGGCCGCCCGCGCCGTGTTCGGCGTCGATCCGCTGCGCGCTGGCACGCTCCGGGTGAAAGCTGCTGCCGGCGCGCCGCGTAGCCCGGCCGCGGCGATCCGGGCCGGGATCGGCTTCCTGACCGAGGACCGCAAGGCCGAGGGCATCGTGCCCGAGCTCTCGGTGCGCGAGAACATCTCGCTCGCCGTGCTGCCGCGGCTCGCCCGCGGCTGGCGCATCGACCGGCAGCGCGAGCGCGCGCTGGCGGCCCGGCTGATCGGGGCACTGGGCATCAAGACGGCGCACATGGACCAGCCGATCCGCGAGCTCTCCGGCGGCAACCAGCAGAAGGTGCTGCTGGCGCGATGGCTCGCGACCGAGCCCGATCTGCTCATCCTCGACGAGCCGACGCGCGGCGTCGACGTCGGCGCCAAGCTGGAGATCCAGGCGATCATCCGCGATGCCGTCGCCCGTGGCGTGGGCGTGCTGCTCATCTCGTCCGAGTTCGAGGAGCTGATCGAGGGCGCGGACCGGATCGTCGTCATGCAGGACGGCTACGCCGTCGCCGAGCTCGCCAATCCGGGGATCACCGAGAACGCCCTGGTCAAGGCGATCGCCCATCATCACGAGTCGGCGGCATGAGCGCGGACTTGGCACGCCCGACCGGTGTCGGGGAGCGCATCCCGGCGCGCTCGACGGGCGACTGGCTGCGCGCCTACGGCGTCCTCGTGGCGCTGGCCATCCTCCTGCTGTTCAATGCCGTGCTCACGCCGAACTTCCTCCAGCTGCAGACGCTCTTCGTCAACATCAGCCAGGTGGCGACCATCGCCATCGTCGCCGTGGGCATGACCCTGGTCATCGCGACCGGCGGCATCGACCTCTCGGTCGGGGCGGTGATGGCGCTGGCCGGGGCGCTCGCCCCGCTGATCTTCGGCTCGGCGCTCGGTGTCGCCCATCCCGAGCTCGGCCTCGCCCTGGCGATCCTGCTGCCGCTGCTGGCGGCCGCGGCCTGCGGCCTGTTCAACGGCGTGCTGGTCAGCCTGGTCGGCGTGCAGCCGATCATCGCCACCCTCATCCTCTTCATCTCCGGCCGCGGCATCGCCCTGGTGCTGACCAATGGCAACCTGCAGACCTTCAAGAACCCGGCCTTCAGCTATCTCGGCACCGGCCGGGTGCTCGGCCTGCCCTTCCAGGGCTGGCTCGCCCTCGCCATCGCGCTGGTCGTTGCATGGCTCGTCGCCCGAACGCTCTACGGCCGCTATCTCCTCGCCCTCGGCGGCAACGAGCGCGCGGCCCACCTCGCGGGTGTGCCCGTCAACGCCGTCAAGATCGGCGCCTACGTCATCTGCGCCTCGCTCGCCGGTCTCGCCGGGCTGATCGTGGTCGCCATCAACTCCGCCTCGGACGCCGCCCGCAACGGCAACCTCATGGAGCTCGACGCCATCGCCGCTGCCGTGGTCGGCGGCGCCGTGCTGCAGGGCGGCCGGGCGCCGATCATGGGGGCGGTCCTCGGCGCGCTGGTCATCCAGCTGGTCAAGTACACGCTGCTCGCCAACGGCGTGAAGGACGAGGTGGCGCTGATCGTCAAGGCGATGATCATCGTCGCGGCCGTCTATCTGCAGTCGATCCGCAGGTCTGCGGCATGACCACCGGGGCCAGTCTCGATCTTCGCCCCTACCTGCGCGGCACCGGCCCCAGCGCCGGCGTCTGGCTGGCCCTCGCCACCCTGGTCGCCTTCGGCCTGCTCCGCTACGACAACTTCGGCAGCCTCTACAACCTGACCTCGTTCCTCGCCTACAACTCGATGTTCATCGTCATCGCCGTCGGCATGTGCTTCGTCATCATGACCGGCGGCATCGACCTCTCGGTCGGCTCGGTCGCCGCCTTCACCTCCGTCTGCGCCGCCTATCTGAGCCCCTGGGGCATCGAGGTCGGCCTGCCCGGCGGCGTGCTCGCCGGCATGGCGATCGGGGCGCTCAACGCCTTCGTCATCATCGTCATGCGGGTCCCGCCGTTCATTGCCACGCTGGCCACCATGCTGGCCGCCAAGGGCGGCGCCCTCGTGCTGGCCGGCAACCAGACCATCTCGGTCGACTGGTCGAGCAACTTCACCCGGCTCGGCATGGGCAGCGCCTTCGGCGTGGTGCCGTGGACCATCCTCATCGTGCTCGTCGTCGTCGCGGCCGCCTGGATCGTCCTCGAGCACACCTCGCTCGGCCGCACCGTGCTCGCCGTCGGCGGCGGCGAGGAGGCGTCGAGCCTGATGGGGCTCGAGGTCGATCGGGCCAAGGCCTTCGTCTATATTTTCAGCGGTGGCTGCGCTGGGCTCGCCGGCGTGTTCCTGGCCTCCGGCTACGGCGCCGGTCAGCCGCTCGAGGGCATCGGCTGGGAGCTGTCGGCGATCGCGTCGGTGGTGGTCGGCGGCACGCTGCTCACCGGCGGCATGGGCTCGGTCCCGGCCACGGTCGCGGGTGCGCTGCTCCTCGGCCTCGTCTTCAACATCCTCAATTTCGAGAACGGCCGCGGCACGATCAGCCTGAGCGCCTATTGGCAGATGGTGATCCGCGGCGCCGTGCTGCTCGCCGTCATCCTGCTGCAGACCCGGGTCGGCGGGCGGCGGATGCAGGGAGGATGAACAGCTCGGCCATCCGTTCTGTCGAGGCGCGGCTGTACCGCGTGCCGCTGGCCGAGGTGCTCGAGGACGCCAAGCATGGTGCCCACACCCACTTCGAGCTGATCACCGCGACGGTGCGGCTCGCCGACGGCAGCGAGGGCACGGGCTATACCTATACAGGCGGCCGGGGCGGCCATGCCATCCTGGCGATGCTCCGGCATGACTTGGCGCCATTCCTGGCAGGTCGGGACGGGACGGACGTCGAGGTGCTGCACGACGCGATGCTCTGGCACATCCACTATGTCGGCCGCGGCGGCATCGCCGCCTTCGCCGTCTCGGCGGTCGACATCGCCCTCTGGGACCTGCGCGGCCGTCGGCAGGGGGTGCCGCTTTGGCGGATGGCGGGCGGCACGGCCGACCGCTGCCGCGCCTATCGTGGCGGCATCGATCTCAACTTTCCGCTGGAGAAGCTGCTCGACAGCGTGCGCGACCACTTGGCCCGAGGCTTCAATGGCGTGAAGATCAAGGTCGGCCGGCCTCGCCTGGCCGAGGACGAGGCGCGCGTCCGCGCCGTCCGCGAGCTTTTGGGACCCGAACAGGCGTTGATGGTCGACGCCAATTTCTCGCTGACTGTCGACCAGGCGATCACGGCCGCAAATGCATTTGCCCCCTTCGATCTCGTCTGGTTCGAGGAGCCGATCGTGCCGGACGATTACGCCGGCTATCGGCGGATCGCCGACGCCACGGGCCTGCCGCTCGCCATGGGCGAGAATCTCCACACCATCGACGAGTTCGAGCACGCCCTAGCCGCCGGCGGGCTCGCATTTGTCCAGCCCGACGCCTCGAACTGCGGCGGCATCACCGGCTGGCTCAGGGTCGCCGCCCTCGCCAAGGCATACGGCCTGCCGGTCGCCAGCCACGGGATGCAGGAGCTGCATGTCAGTCTTGTGGCGGCGCAGCCCAACGGCAGCTGGCTCGAGGTCCACTCGTTCCCGATCGACGCCTACACGACGCGGCCCCTGGTTCTGGAGGACGGCCTCGCCGTGGCGCCGGGTGTCCCCGGCATTGGCGTGAGCTTCGACTGGCCACGGCTCGAGGAGACCGACTCGACGCGATGGTGACCCGGTTCGAGCTGGGCGGTCGTGGGGCACCTGCATCAGCGCACAAGGTCATCGCCTGCGAAGTGGCGGGACACGTGTCTGCGGGCCAGGACCTTTACGAAGGTCTGGACTGGATGCTCGGCGTGGATCGACTGGTTTGGCTCCGGACAATGCACCTGTGCGGCCAAGCTCGATGTCGTGTCGTGTAGCTGTGGCGGAGGCCCAGACGGTACCTCAAAGCGTCTGACCTTGCCGCCTGGAGTGCCGGCGTTTGGTGGTTGGGGTCCGTCGCTGCGGGAGACGGACGATGCGAAAGAGCAGGTTCGGCGCGGCGCAGATCATCGCGGTGCTGAAGGAGGCCCAGGCGGGCCTGGCGGTGGGGGAGGTCTGCCGCAGGCACGGGATCAGCGACGCGACGTTCGACACGTGGCGATCGAAGTGCGGCGGGTTGGAGGTCTCGGCTTCGTCCATGAATGGCCAGGAGGCCCTTCATCCGATCTCTGAAAGGGAC
>CAYWSB010000161.1:0-11689 GCA_964460465.1 uncultured Geminicoccaceae bacterium
CCGCCTCCTCGACCTCGACCGGCAGGGCCTGGAAGAAGTCGCGCATCAGCCAGACCACGATCGGCAGCGAGAAGGCCACGTAGCAGAGAGTCAGGCCAAGAAAGGTGTCGACCATGCGAAAACCCATCCGGCCGAACTCGGTATACATGAGGTAGAGGGCGAAGGCCGTGACGATCGGCGGGAACATGCGCTGGCTGACGAACCAAAAGACGATGTCCGGATTGCCCAGGATCGGCCCCGGCAGCGGCAGCCGGTTGACCAGCACCGCCGCGGTGAGGGCGACGACGAAGGAGAGCATCAGCGCCTGCGCCCGGCCGTAGCCCATGACCTCGTGGCCGACCAGGTAGCCGCCGAGTGCCAAAACGAAGAAGACGAGCCCAGCAGCGAGCTTGACCTTGAAGGTGAAGCGGACCAGCGCATAGGCCGCCATCGCCCCCAGCGCCGTGGCGATCGTGGCGGCCGAGAGGCTGATGATCGTCGAGTTCAAGGTGGTGGTGTAGAACTCGCCGCGGATGCCGGCCAGGATGTCGGTCCAGGCGCGCAAGGTCGGCTGGAAGTCGATGAACGGCAGATAGGTCGGCCCCGCCACCACGCCCGGCGGCGACTTGAAGGCGGTGATCAGCACCCAGTAGAGCGGAAAGAGCGTGAAGAACGCCCAGCAGAGGCAGAGGGCGGTGACCACCGCCCGGCCGAGCGGGCCCATGCCGGTGAGCGAGCGCCGCCCGGGCGCCCACCAGGAGCGCGAAGCAGCCTGCGGGGCGGTGACGGCAGCCGGCGCGTCGAGGGTCTGCCGCATCACTGGCGCTTCGCGATGTGCGGCTTGAGCACGGCGATGTAGAGCAGGCCGATCACCACGATCGCGATCAGGAAGAGGAAGCTCAAGGCCGCCGTGTAGCCGAGATTGAACTTCTTGAAGCCCTCCTGGTAGGCGAACAGGGTGAGCGTCTCCGTCGAGGTGCCGGGGCCGCCGCCGGTCATGACGAAGACCGTGTCCATGATCTTGTAGCTCTCGATCAGCCGGATGAAGACCACCGCCGCCGAGATCGGCAGCAGCATCGGGAAGGTGATCGTCCAGAACTGCTGCCAGGTCGAGGCGTTCTCCAGCGCCGCCGCCTCGTAGACGTCGTCCGGCAGGGTCTGCAGCCCGGCCAGCATCAGGAGCACGACGAAGGGCGTCCACTGCCAGATCTCGACCATCACGATGGTCCCCAGCGCCCAGACGGGGTCGGTCAGGAACGGCAGGTTGGGAAATCCCAAGGCCGTCATGAGCTGGTTCATCGGCCCCATGGTGGGATTGAAGATCATCCGCGCGATGAGCGCCACCGCCACCGGGGCGATCAGCATCGGCAAAAGGAAGCCCACCCGATAGAGCCGCTCGCCGGGCACCCGGGCATGCAGCGCCAGTGCCAGGCCGAAGCCGATCACGTACTGGATGGCGACCGCGGTGAAGGCGATGATCGAGGTGGTGAGGAACACCTGCCAGAAGCGCGGATTGGCGAGCAGGCTCGTGTAGTTGTCGAGGCCGACGAAGCGCACCGGGGTCGGCGGCACCAGCCGGAAGCTCATGAAGCTCGTGGTCAGCGAGTAGATCAGCGGAAAGATCGCGATCACCAGCACGACCAGGAAGGCCGGCCAGATGAACACGTGCTTGATCGGGTCGTTCCGCGTCATCGACTGATGGTCGCCTGCCCCTGCCCGAGGCTCGCGGGTGACCTACCCGCCCGCCGAGCCGTTCCCTGATCCCTGGCCGCGACCGCGCGCCGGCTGCAGCACCCTCGCGCCCGTGATCATGGCAAGCCTGTGCCGGTTGATCAAGCGCACCGGCCGCCAGGGACCGGCCGCCGCCGCTCGCCCGGCGAAAGGCACGCCGCCGAGGTGGCCGGGGCGGCGATCGTCCACCCCGGCGCCGCCGATCGTGCGGATCAGGCGCCCGCGGCGCCGGCCGCCGCCTGGCTCAGGCTGCCGTCGCCGGCCTGGCTCAAGGGCGGCGCGTCGATCCGGTAGGCCGGGGCGATCCGCTGCTGGTAGAAGCTGTTCTTGGACGGTGCCGCCATGAAGGCCGTGTAGAGCTCCGCCGGCACGTCGAGATGGGTGTAGAGCACCGGGGCCGCGCGGAAGCGGACCGCCAGGCGCCGCGTCTCGGGGTCGTAGTCCACCCAGCTGATGAGCGTGGAATCGACATAAGGCATCGTCGGTCTCCTCCCTGGTGCAAGATCGGCATGCTCCTGCCGAGGGTGATTTAGGCGGCGGCCCGCGCCCGCGCAATCCGCCGGCGGTCGGCGGATCAGGGATCCACCGGGAAGCCGGCCGCCGCCACCACCGCGGCCTCGAGCTGCGGTGCGGCGGCGAGGACCGGGCGCCGCTCGAGCAGCGTCGCGCCCTTGGTGTAGCAGCTGGCGACGCCGCCCGCCGCCGCGACCAACGCCAGGCCCGCCAGCACGTCCCAGCTCTGGCAGTCGCGGGTGATGCAGGCATCGAGCCGGCCGTCGGCGACATGCGCCAGATGCAGCGCGGTCGAGCCCGAGCGGCGATGGTCGAGGCCCGCATCGTTGAGCCGATCGATCATCGCCGCGTAGGCGCGGGCGTCCTGCTTGAAGTTGAAGCTGAGGCCGACGCACGCCGCCTCGACCGGCCGCCCGCTGACCCGGATCGGCTGGCCGTTGCGCGTCGCCCCCTGGCCCCGCCGGCAGGCGAAGAGCTCGTCGTGGACCGGGTCGTAGGTGAGGCCGATCTCGGTCACCCCGTCCACCCAGTAGGCCATCACGCAGCACCAGTAGGGCATGCCGCGAAGGAAATTGCTGGTCCCGTCGATCGGGTCGATCACCCACACCCCGCGCGCGGCCAGATGGTTGTCGCTGGCCCCGTCCTCCTCGCCGATGATCGCATCGGCCGGGAACGTCCGGGCGAGCTCGCCGCGGATCGCCCGCTCGACCGCCTGGTCGGCGAGGCTGACGAGGTCCTGCCGACCCTTCCGCTCGATCGTCAGCTCGTGCCGCTTCTGGAAGAAGTCGAGGGCGAGCTTGCCCGCGGCATGGAGGATCTTCCAGCCGGCGTCGAAGCGGTGGGCGAGGGCGGCGTCGGTCATGGATGCATCCAATCGTTGGCGAGGCGGTGGCCCAGCAGCGACAGGCGGGCCGGCTCCGGCGTGGCCACGGCCCGCTCGAGGGCGTCGCCGCCGGCGAGCACGACCAGCAGCCGGCGGGCGCGGGTCATGGCCGTGTAGAGCAATTGCCGGCGCAACATGCGACCATGCTCGCGCATCAGCAAGAGCACGACCGCCGGGTACTCCGAGCCCTGGCTCTTGTGCACCGTGACCGCATAGGCCAGCGCCAGCTGCTCGGCCTGGTCGAAGCCGTAGACCACGCCGCGGTCCTCGAACCGCACCTCGAGGAGACGGGCGGCGGTGTCGATCGACTGGATGATGCCGAGATCGCCGTTGTAGACCTCGCGGGCGTGGTCGTTCTCCGTCTGCATCACCTTGTCGCCGACGCCGAAGCGGATGCCCGCCCGCTCGAAGGCGACGGCCGGGCTCGGGTTGAGGGCGGCCTGCAGCACCTGGTTCAGCCCCTGGGTGCCGACCGGCCCGCGATTGACCGGGGTCAACACCTGGATGTCGGCGACGGGATCGAGCGCGAACCGCTCGGGCATGCGCCGCTCCACCAGGGCAAGGAGCTTGGCCGTCGCATCGGCCGCGTCCCGGACCCGGATGCCGAAGCAGTCGGCGGCCTCGCTCTCGGCCTGGCGGAAGCCCGGCATCCGGCCGTTGATCACCTGATGCGCACCCTGGACGATGCCGCTCACCGCCGCCTGGCGGAAGATCTCGGTCAGCGCCAGCACCGGCAGCCGGCCGCTGGCGATCAGGTCGCCCAGCACCTGCCCGGGTCCCACCGGCGGCAGCTGGTCCCGGTCGCCGACCAGCAGCAGCGCCGCCGCGTCCGGCAACGCCTCGAGCACCGCCTCCATCAGCAGGAGATCGATCATCGAGGCCTCGTCGAGGATCAGGAGGTCGACCTCGAGCGGCCGCTCGGCGTTGCGGGAGAAGCCACGATTGGCGTCGGCCTCGAGCAGTCGGTGGATCGTGGTGGCGTCGTGGCCGGTGCTCTCGAACAGCCGCCGCGCCGCGCGGCCGGTCGGGGCGGCGAGCGCGATCCGCAGCTCGAGCGGCTCGAGGCTGGCCAGCACCGCCCGGACCAGCGAGGTCTTGCCGGTGCCGGGCCCGCCCGTGAGGATCGCGAGCTTGGCGGTCAGCATGGCGTCCATGGCGGCGGCCTGGCTCGCCGAGAGATCGAGGGCGAGGCGGGTCCTGACCCGCACCGGCCAGTCGCCGACCAGCGCCGGATCGAAGGGCAGGGGGGCCGCCGCCAGCCGGGCGAGCCGCCGGGTGATCCGTGCCTCGGCGCGGTCGAGCTCCGGCAGCAGCAGCCAGCGCCCGCCCGACGCCGCGCGCGCCACCAGCCGCCGCTCGGCCACCGCATCCTCCAGCACCTCGGCCACCGCCTCCCGCGGCAGGGCCAGGAGCTCGGCCGCCTCGGCAAGGGCCTGCTCGACCGGCAGGGCGGAGTGGCCGTCCTCGGTCGCCCGGCGCAGCACCTCGAAGAGGCCCGCCCGGCGGCGAATCGGGGCGTCGCCGGTGATCTGCAGCTTCGCCGCCAAGAGGTCGGCGGTCTGAAAGCCGATGCCGCGGACGTCGCGGGCGAGCAGGTAGGGATCGACCAGCAGGCGCTGGATAGCGTTGTCGCCATAGGCCTCGAGGATCCGCCTGGCCCGGGCCGGGCGGATGCCCTGGCTCTCGAGAAAGAGCAGGATGTCGCGGCTCTGGGTCTCGCTGTTCCACACCTCGGCGATCCGGCGGGCGGTCTTCAGCCCGATGCCCGGAACCTCGGCGAGCCGCTCCGGCGTCACCTCGATCACCTGGCGGAGATTCTTGCCGAAATGCTCGATCAGCCGCTCCGCCGTCGCCTCGCCGACCCCCTTGATGGCGCCCGAGGCGAGATAGGCCTTGATCCCGTCGTCGCTCGCCGGCGGCAGGAGGGTGATCGCCGTCGCCTGGAACTGCCGGCCCCAGCTCGGATCGTCCTGCCACTGGCCCTCGGCGCGCAGGACCAGGCCGGGGCGGCTGTCCGGGGCCCGGCCGATCACCGTCAGCGGCTCGGCCGAGCCCGGCGCCTTGACCCTGAGCACGGTGAAGCCGGTCGCCGGCTGCTGGAAGACGACATGGTCGATGGTGCCCGTCAGGACCCGGCTCGTGGTCACCCTTCCACCTCGGCTGCGATGGCTCCAGCGCCGGCCACCGCCATCAGACTAGCCGGCAGGGTCGCAGCCGGCTAGGTGATGTCCGCATCATGCTCGGACGGATGACAGGGATGGAGACGATAGCAGCGCGCCTGCCCCGGGTGATCGCACATCGCGGCGCATCCGCCGCGGCACCGGAGAACACGCTGGCGGCCCTTCGCCTCGCGGCGGAAGAGGGGGCCACGTGGGTCGAGGTGGACGTCAAGCTCAGCCGCGACGGCCGCTGCATCCTGATGCACGACGACCTCTTGCGACGGACCACCAGCGGCCGCGGCGAGGTGGCGCAGTACGATCTCGACGAGCTCAAGCAGCTCGATGCCGGGAGCTGGTTCGGCAAGCGCTTCGCCGGCGAGCCGATCCCCACGCTGGAGGAGGCGATCGACCTCTGCTGCGCCCTAGATCTCGGGATGAACCTGGAGATCAAGCCCTGCCCAGGGCGCCAGCACGAGACCGCGATCGCCGTGGTCGAGACGCTGCGGCGGCACTGGCCGGCAGGCCGTCCATGGCCGCTGCTCTCCAGCTTCGCCCCGGCCTCGCTCGAGGAGGCCCGGCTGCATGCCCCGGAGATCCCGCGCGGCCTCCTGATCGGCCGGCCGACGCGGCGCGCCTTCGACATGCTCGACCGGCTCGCATGCGTCACCCTGCACTGCGACGCCAAGCGCGCGTCACGCGACCTCGTCCGCAGCCTCGAGGCCAGCGGCCGGCCACTGCTCTGCTACACGGTGAACGATCCGATCCGGGCCCGCCGCCTCGCCGATGCCGGCGTCGCCTCGATCATCACCGACCGGCCGGCGGCGATCGCCGCGGCGTTGGCCGGCGCGCCTCAGTAGCGGCGCAACAGGCCGACGAGCCGCCCCTGCACCTGGACCTGGTGCGGCCCGAAGATGCGCGTCTCGTAGGCCGGGTTGGCGGGCTCGAGCGCGATCGAGGCACCGCGCCGCCGCAGCCGCTTCAGGGTCACCTCGCGATCCTCGATCAGGGCCACGACGATCGCGCCGCTCTCGGCCGTGTCGCAGCGCTGGATGACGGCGTAGTCGCCGTCGACGATGCCGGCGTCGACCATCGAATCGCCGCTCACCTGCAGCACGTAGTGCTCGCCCTCGCCGAGTAGCAGGTTCGGCACCTCGATGGCGCTGCCGTGGTCGGCCAGGGCCTCGATCGGCGAGCCGGCGGCGATGCGACCGATCAGCGGCACCGCGCGGTTGCCCAGCACGTCATTGCCCAGGGCCCGGGGGCCGGAGCGGAAATGGCCGCGAACGATGTTGCTGTGCTCGGCCGCGGTCTCGGCGAGGCCCATCGCCTGGCCGCTGCCGGCCGGCAGCTCGAAGGCGGGCGAGGGGTCGTCGTGCGGCGAGCGGACGATCTCGAGGGCGCGGGCGCGATAGGCGAGCCTGCGGATGTAGCCGCGCTCCTCGAGCCCGGAGATCAGCCGGTGCACGCCCGACTTGGACTTGAGCTTGAGCGCGTTGCGCATCTCCTCGAACGACGGCGGCACCTTGTGCTCACGGACATAGGTGTGGATGTAGGTGAGCAGCTGCAGTTGCCGTTGGGTCAACAAGACGCTCCCTCCCTTCGCTCGCCCGCCGGCCGGAACGACACCGGGGCCGGTCGGCTGCGTTTCGTTCTAGTTAAGTTCCCGTTCTCGTCAAGGTGAATTGGTCAACGCCGCGCAACCAGGCAGGCGCCTCAGCTGCCGAGCACGGTCGCCAGGTCGACGATCTCCACGGCGGCCTCGGCCGGCAGCGCCGGGACGGCCGGCGGCCGCACCAGGAGCACGTCGGCATGCGCCAGGGTGGCGAGCATCGAGCTGTCCTGGCGCTCGGCCGGCTGCACCATTCCTGGGCCGACGTAGCGGGCGCGCAGATACTCGGCGCGCTCCCCGCCAGCCGGAAGTGGGCCGGCCAGCCGCGCGGTGCCCGTCGGCAGCGCCGGGTCGAGCCCGAGCATCACCCGCACCGCGCCGCGCAGGAAGACGATGCCGCAGACCGCGGCGGAGACGGCGTTGCCCGGCAGGCCGAGCAGCGGCACCGCACCGAGCCGGCCGAAGATCAGCGGCTTGCCGGGGCGCATCCGGATCTTCCAGAAGTCGAGGGCGAGGCCCTGCGCCCCGGCCACCCGCCGCACCAGGTCGTGATCGCCGACCGAGGCCCCGCCCGAGGTCACCAGGAGGTCGAGGCCGGCCGCCCCCGCCAGCCGCTCGGCCAGGGCCGCCGGCGTGTCCCTGGCGATCCCGAGATCGACCGGCACGGCCCCCCAGGCCTCGAGCATGGCGGCCAGGACGAAGGTGTTGGAGCTGACGATCTCGTGGCGGGCCGGGCTCGAGCCCGGCAGGCGCAGCTCGTCGCCGGTGGCGAGCAGCCCCACCCGCGGCCGGCGGCGGACCTCGAGCCAGGCGGCCCCGAGCGAGGCGGCGAGCCCGACGGCCAGCGGCCCGAGCCGCGTGCCGGTGCGAAGGCCGATCCAGCCGGCCCGGTAGTCGAGTCCCTGCTCGCGCACATGGAGGCCGGGTGTCACCCGGTCGGTGGCCTGGACCCGGCCGTTCTCGACCCTGGCGTCCTCCTGGATCAGGATCGCATCCGCGCCCCCGGGCACGACGCCGCCGGTGAAGATGCGCGCCGCCTCGCCGGGTCGCAGCACCAGGTCGCCCGGCCGGCCGGCGGCGACGGATCCCACGATCTCGAGCCAGGCGTCGGGCACCGCGTCGGCGGCCCTGACCGCATAGCCGTCCATCGCCGAGACGGCGGCCGGCGGCTGGTCGCGCGGTGCCACGACGTCGGCGGCGAGCACCCGGCCGCGGGCCTGCTGCAGCGGCACGACCTCCGCCGGCAGCGGCGCCAGCGCCGCCTGGATCCTCGCCTGCGCCTCGGCGACGGCGAGCATCAGCGCTCAGTCGGCACGGTAGTCGCCGGAGCGCCCGCCCGCCTTGTGGACCAGGCGGATGCCCTCGATCACCATGCCCCGGTCGATCGCCTTGACCATGTCGTAGACCGTCAGCGCCGCCACGCTGACCGCGGTCAGCGCCTCCATCTCGACCCCGGTGCGGCCGGCGAGCTTGCAGGTCGCGGTGATCCTGATGGCGGGCGGGTCAGGCTCGGGCTCCAGCAGCACCTCGACCGAGGTCAGCGCCAGGGGATGGCAGAGCGGGATCAGGTCGGCGGTGCGCTTCGCCCCCATGATCCCGGCGAGCTGGGCGATGGTCAGCACGTCGCCCTTCTTGACCCTGCCCGCGGCGATGGTGGCCAGGGTCGCGGGCGCCAGCCGGATCCGCCCCTCGGCCGTGGCCGTCCGCGCGGTCTGGGCCTTGTCGCCGACATCGACCATCACGGCGTTGCCCTGGGCGTCGATATGGGTCAGCCCGCTCACGCCCCGGCCCCCGCGGTGACGGGCTCGAGGCCGAGCAGCCGGCGCGTCGCGGCGGCGACGTCGGTCTCGCGCATCAGGCTCTCGCCCACCAGGAACGCCCTGGCGCCGGCCCGCGCCATGCGCAAGAGGTCGGCATGGCCGTAGAGGCCGCTCTCGGCCACCAGCAGCCGGTCCGCCGGCACCCGCGGCGCCAGGGCCTCGGTCGTCGCGATGTCGACCGCCAGCGTCTTCAGGTTGCGGTTGTTGATGCCGACGAGGTCGGCATCGAGCGCCAGCGCCCGGTCGAGCTCGTCGCTGTCGTGCACCTCGACCAGCACGTCCATGCCGAGCCCGTGCGCCGCCCGGCAGAGCTCCGCCGCCGTCCGGTCGTCGAGTGCGGCCATGATCAGGAGAATGCAGTCGGCACCGAGCGCCCGGCTCTCGACGATCTGGTAGGGCTCGAGCATGAAGTCCTTGCGCAGGCAGGGCAGGGCCGCCGCCGCCCGCGCCGCCCCGAGATAGGCGTCGTCGCCCTGGAAATAGGGAACGTCGGTCAGCACCGAGAGGCAGGACGCCCCGCCCGCCGCATAGGCGAGCGCCAGGGACGCGGGGTCGAAATCGGCCCGGATCAGGCCCTTGCTCGGCGACGCCTTCTTGATCTCGGCGATCAGCGCGAGCCGCCCGGCGGCGTGGGTCCCGGCCAGCGCCGCCTTGAAGCCGCGCGGCGGGGCCAGATCGGCGCAGCGCCGCTCGAGCGCCGCCAGCGGGCGCCGCTCCCGCATCGCCGCCACGTGCCGCCGCTTGTCGGCACAGATGCGCGCCAGCACGTCGCTCAAGCGGCATCCTCCCGGGTGATGGCGACCAGCCGCTCGAGTGCCGCCCGGGCCCGGCCGCTGTCGATGGCGGCGGCGGCGACCTGGATGCCGGTGCGCAGGTCGGGGGCCCGGCCGGCGACCACCAGGGCCGCGGCGGCCGCCAGCAGCACCGCATCCCGGAGCGGTCCCTTGATGCCGGCCAGCATGGCGTGGATCGCGGCCGCGTTCTCGGCGGCGTCGCCGCCCTTGAGGTCGGCCATGTCGGCCCGGGCGAGGCCCACGTCCTCGGGCTCGACGGTGAACCGCCGCACCGTCTCGCCGTCCCACTCGGCGACATGCGTGGTGCCGACCGTGCTCAGCTCGTCCAGCCCCGGCTCGCCGTGCACCACCCAGGCCCGCTCGGCGCCGAGCCGGCCGAGCACCAGGGCCAGGGGCTCGAGCCAGTCGGGCGAGTACACGCCCATGACCTGGCGCTTCACCCCGGCGGGATTGGCCAGGGGCCCGAGAAGGTTGAAGATCGTGCGGGTGCCCAGCTCGACCCGCGGGCCGGCCACGTGGCGCATCGCCCCGTGATGCCGCGGCGCCATCATGAAGCCGATCCCGGCCTCGCGGATCGCCCGCTCGATCACCGGAAACGAGGCGTCGATGTTCACGCCGAGCGCGGTCAGCACGTCCGAGCTGCCCGAGCGCGACGACAGGCCGCGATTGCCGTGCTTGGCGACCGGCACGCCGGCGCCGGCGACGACCAGGGCGGCCGCGGTCGAGATGTTGAACGTGCCGCTGCCGTCGCCACCGGTGCCGCAGGTGTCGACGGCCCCCTCGGGGGCGGTGATCCGTTGCATCCGCTCGCGCAGCGTCCTGGCCCCGGCGGTGATCTCGTCGACGTGCTCGCCGCGCACCCGGAGCGCCATGAGCAGGCCGGCCATCTGCGCCGGTGTCGCGTCGCCGGACATCATGATGCCGAACGCGTCGCCGGCCTCGGCCAGGGACAGCGGCCGGCCCGACGCGGCGATGCCGATCAACTCCCTGAAGCGGGCGAGATCGGTGCTCAAGCCGCAACCTCCACGCTGGTGAGGTCGAGGAAGTTTCTGAGCAGCGCGTGGCCGTGCTCGCTGGCGATGCTCTCGGGGTGGAACTGCACGCCATGGATCGGCAGGCGGCGATGGCGCAGCCCCATGATCGTGCCGTCCTCTGTGCGGGCGTTGACCAGGAGCTCGTTCGGCACCGTCTCGGGCTCGGCCACCAGCGAGTGGTAGCGCGTCGCCCGGAACGGCGAGGGCAGGCCGGCGAACACACCGCTGCCGTCGTGGAGGATGGCGCTGGTCTTGCCGTGCATCACCGTCCGCGCCCGGCCGATCACCGCACCGAAGGCCTGGGCGATCGCCTGATGGCCGAGGCAGACGCCGAGGATCGGGCAGGTGCCCTTGGCGGCCTGGATCAGCTCGAGGCTGATGCCGGCGAGGTCCGGGTCGCACGGGCCGGGCGAGATGACGATGCCGGACGGCCGCATGGCCATCGCCTCGGCCACGGTCAGCGCATCGTTGCGAAAGACCTCGAGCTCCGCCCCCAGCTCGCCCAGGAAATGGTACAGGTTGTACGTGAAGCTGTCGTAGTTGTCGAGGAGGAGCAGCATGGCTTGCCCGATCGGTGCGGCGGCAGGGGTGGATGGACGCCGCGGCGATTGCGTCTCGAGCGACGCGTCTCTGCCGCGAGCCGGCTGGCGCCCGTCGCTCGGGCGAAGAAAGCCCGTGCCCGATGAAGCCGTCAAGCCCCGTGCCCGATCGTCGCCGCGGCGGCGCGCCCTGGCGCCCCGGCGACAACCGAGGTTTGCCTGTCGGCTCCAGTAGTTCAACTGTGGCTCGGAAGTGGCTATAGTGGACGCCGGCTCGGGCTGGGCGGGAACGAGGACGGAGCACCCATGGGACGGGGCCGTTGAGAGGGCGGCGCGATCGATGGTCGTGGCGGCGGGTTCGCTCGGCGGCGCTCGGGGTCGTCATCGCCGTGCTGGCGCTCGAGATCGTCTACCGGCTGGTGGCGCTGCCGCCCGACTACCGGCACGATCGCCATGTCGCCGAGCTGCCGACGGCGCCGTCGGTCGAGTCGCTCCCAGCGGCGCCGCGCGACCTGCCCGGCGGGCCGGGATTGACGCTGAGCCGCCAGCTCGACCGGCCGGCGCAGCGGCCGGTGGCGGTGCTGGGCGAGCCCACGCCGGGACCGGCGGCAGCATCCACGACGCCGCA
>CAYWSB010000162.1:0-11664 GCA_964460465.1 uncultured Geminicoccaceae bacterium
AAAACTACATCGACAATGCAGGATATGTACGGTCAGCGTGAAAATGCTCTAGCGCCGACCACCCGCAGCTCCCAGCCGATGGCGCGAGCGCGCTCCAGGATGGCAGTGGTGTCGGTGGCAATGCCGGTGAGCGCGGTCATCCGGGTGACGTCGAGCGTGAAGGGGTCGTGGTGGCGGGGGGCGGTGACGAGGAGCCGGCCGCGCCCGTAGCCCTCGATGAGCGCCAGGGCGAGGCGGCCGGCCTCGAGGCCGATGCCGGAGCCGATATTGACGATGCCGCCGGGCGGCTTCCGGGCGAGCGCCGCGACGGCCCGGGCCGTCGTCTCGACCGGCAGGAAGTCGCGCGGCACGAACGGGCTCATGTCGAAGGTGATGGTGCCTTCGGTCTCCAGGCCGCGCAGCATCAGGCCCATGAAGCCGGTCCGGTCGCGCTCGAAGCCGAAGATGTTGGCGAGGCGCAAGCGGGTGAGCCGCTCGCCCAGGATGGTGCCGAGCGCCTCCTCCAGCGCCAGCTTCTGTGCGCCGTAGCGATCGATGGGACCGATCGGGTCGGCCTCGCCGAGCGGGTGGGCGGACGGTGCGTAGACCTTGCGGCTGCCGAGCGAGAGGAACGGCAGGCCGCGGGCCGCGGCGATCCGGGCGATCGCCAGCTCGGCGTCGTCGTCGATGCGATGATCGGCGCGGCCGAGGCGCGGGTCGCGGCCGGCGTGGACGACCGCCGTCACGTCCGCGAAGGCCGCCGGCTCCATGAACGCGCGGTGGCTCGCCGCCCGGGCATCGGCGCCCAGGGCCCGGACGATCGCCCCGCCGATGAAGCCGCCGGCCCCGGTGATCAGGATCATGGGGTGATCAGGATCATGGGGTGATCAGGATCATGGGATGACGGGGATCATGGGGTGACCGGGATCAGGCGCCGGCGTGGAGCATCGGCCGTTCAGTCCTCGTCCTCGAGCTCGAGCACCACCACCTGATGGTTCTCCAGCGCGAGCGCGATGCGCCCGGCCTTGAGCTCGAGCGCGCGCGCGCCGAAGAGCTCGCGGCGCCAGCCGTGCAGGGCCGGGATGTCGGCCTCGTCGTCCTGGGCCAGCGCCTCTAGGTCGGCGGCATTGGCGATGAGGCGCTGCGCGACGTCACTCTCGTCGGCGCACTGCTTGAGCAGCACCCGCAAGAGATCGACCGTCGGCCCCAGCCCCTTGACCGGCGGCTTGGGCTCCGGCAGACGGGGCAGCCCGGCCTCGGGCAGGGCGAAGACCTGCTCGATCACCTGGATCACCTCGCGCATGCTCTCCTTGTCGAGATTGATCCGGTCGAGCCGGCGCAGCGCGTCCTGGTCGCGCGGCTTTTGCGCCGCGAGCTCGAGCAGCAGGTCGTCGCGGACGACGCGATTGCGCGGCAGGTCGCGGGCCTGCGCCTTCCGCTCGCGCCAGGCAGCCAGATGCTGGACCAGGGCGATGAAGCGGGGCTCGCGCGAGCGCACCTTGAGCCGCTGCCAGGCGTCCTCGGGCCGGGTGACGTAGAGCTCCGGGTCGAGCAGGCCCTCTGTCTCCTCCTCGACCCAGGGCATCCGGCCGGCCGCCTCGATCCGCTGCCGGAGCTTCTCGTAGATGACGCGGAGATGGGTCACGTCGGCCAGCGCATAGGCGAGCTGCGCCTCGGAGAGCGGCCGGCGACTCCAGTCGGTGAAGCGCGAGCTCTTGTCGAGCCGGGCCTTGGCCAGCCGGTTGACCAGGGTCTCGTAGGCCACCTCCTCGCCGAAGCCGCAGACCATGGCGGCGATCTGGGTGTCGAAGACGGGCTCGGGCAGGCGGCCACCCATGAGCTTCAGGAAGATCTCGAGGTCCTGGCGGCAGGCGTGGAAGACCTTGAGCACGGCCGGGTCCGCCATGAGCTCGAGCAGCGGCGCCAGGTCGATGCCGGGGGCCAGGGTGTCGACCGCGACGGCCTCGTCCCGGCCGGCGAGCTGCACGAGGCAGAGGCGGGCCCAGTAGGTCCGCTCGCGCATGAACTCGGTGTCGATGGTGACATAGGGCTCGCGCCCGAGGCGCTCGGCGACCGCCCGAAGCTCGCTGGTCGTGCTGATGAGGGTCATGTTCGGCCCGGGGTCGGTGGCGCGGGATCGTGGCGGCGTGGCCGCTTGACAGGCCGCGGACCGTTGTGACCTTTACGCGCGGCTGCGACCCCGATCTTCCTTTCCTTCAGACTGAAGAGTGACGGCATGCACCGTTATCGTACGCATCGCTGCGGCGAGCTCACCAAGGGTGACGTCGCCCGCACCGCCCGGTTGAGCGGATGGGTACACCGAAAGCGCGATCACGGCCAGTTGCTGTTCATCGACCTTCGCGACCACACCGGCCTGACGCAGATCGTCTTTCAGCCCGAGACATCGATCTTCGCCGAGGCCGAGGCGCTGCGGCTCGAGAGTGTCGTCACCGTGACCGGCAAGGTGGTGGCGCGCACGCCGGAGACCGTCAATCGCGATCTCGCCACCGGCGAGATCGAGGTCGTGGCCGAGACGATGGTGGTGGAATCGATCGCCGACACGCTGCCGCTCCAGGTCAACGCCGAGCGCGACTATCCCGAGGAGACCCGCCTCACCTACCGCTTCCTCGATCTCCGCCGGGAGAAGATGCAGCGGCAGATCCGGCTCCGGTCGGCGGTCACCGCCAGCATCCGCCGGCGAATGACCGAGCAGGGCTTCACCGAGATCCAGACGCCGATCCTCACCGCCTCGTCGCCCGAGGGTGCCCGCGACTTCCTGGTGCCGTCGCGGCTGCATCCCGGCCGCTTCTACGCCCTCCCCCAGGCGCCGCAGCAGTACAAGCAGCTGCTTATGATCTCGGGCTTCGACCGCTACTTCCAGATCGCCCCCTGCTTTCGCGACGAGGACGCGCGCGCCGACCGCAGCCCCGGCGAGTTCTACCAGCTCGACCTCGAGATGGCCTTCGCGACCCAGGAGGACGTCTTCGCCGCGGTGGAGCCCGTGATGCACGGCCTGTTCGAGGAGTTCTCGGACTGGGCGGTCACGCCGAGGCCGTTCCCGCACATCGCCTACAAGGACGCGCTCCGGCTCTACGGCACCGACAAGCCGGATCTCCGCAATCCCATCCAGATGCGCGACGTCAGCGAGCAGTTCCGCGACTCGGGCTTCAAGATCTTCGCCTCGATCCTGGCCAAGGACCCCAAGCACGCGGTCTGGGCGATCCCGGCGCCGGGCGGTGGCAGCCGTGCGTTCTGCGACCGGATGAACGCCTGGGCGCAGGGCGAGGGCCAGCCCGGGCTCGGCTACATCTTCTTCAAGGATGGCGAGGGCTCGGGCCCGCTCGCCAAGAACCTGGGGCCGGAGCGCACGGCGGCGATCCGCGGCGACTGCGGCCTCGTCGACGGCGACGCCGTCTTCTTCGTCGCCGGTGATCCCGGCAGCTTCTACAAGTTCGCCGGCAGCGCCAGGGACAAGGTCGGCCGCGATCTCGACCTCGTCGACAGGGACTGCTTCCGCTTCTGCTGGATCGTCGACTTCCCGATGTTCGAGTGGGACGAGGACACGAAGAGCGTCGCCTTCTCGCACAATCCCTTCTCGATGCCGCAGGGCGGGATGGAGGCGCTCGAGACCAAGGATCCCTTGGACATCCTGGCCTTCCAGTACGACATCGTCTGCAACGGCGTGGAGCTCTCCTCCGGTGCCATCCGGAACCACCGGCCGGACATCATGGAGAAGGCCTTCGCCATCGCCGGCTACGACAGGAAGGTGGTCGAGGAGCGCTTCGGCGGGATGTGGCGGGCCCTGCACTACGGCGCCCCACCGCACGGCGGCATCGCCCCCGGCCTCGACCGGATCGTCATGCTGCTGGCCGGCACCGAGAACCTGCGCGAGGTCATCGCCTTTCCGATGAACCAGCAGGCGCAGGAGCTGCTCCTGGGCGCCCCTGCCCCGGTCGCCGACAAGCAGCTCAAGGAGCTGCATCTGCAGCTCTCGCTGACCGCCCGCGAGAAGCTCAAGGGCGAGGCAGCACCCAAGACGACGGAGCCGGCAGCGGAGTAGTAACCCGGCCGATCGTGGCGGCGCACCTTCCCGGTTGACAGCGGCGGCAAGGGCTCGGAGCTTCGACGACAAGCGGTGAGTGCACCGCAGGCCGGTGGTGCCACCGGCGCGAACCTCTTGGGGAGACCGATATGCACCGTCGATTGCTCTCGGGCGCCGCGATCCTGACCTTGACGCTCGGCATCGCCGCCGGCGCCGACGCCGCCACCCTGCGCTGGGCGAGCCAGGGTGACGCCCTGACCTTCGACCCGCACGCCCAGAACCACGGGCCCACCAACACCCAGAACAAGCAGGTCTACGAGGCGCTGATCAGCCGGGCCGCGGACCAGTCGATGGAGCCCGGCCTCGCCCTCTCCTGGGAGCCGGTCGAGCCCACGGTCTGGGAGTTCAAGCTCCGGCAAGGGGTCAAGTTCCACGACGGCGCCGACTTCACCGCCGAGGACGTGGTCTTCACCTTTGAGCGCGCCCAGGCCGAGACCTCGGACTTCCGCGGCTACATCACCTCGGTCGACCGGGTCGAGGCGACGGACGACCATACCGTCCTGATCCACACCAAGGGCCCCAACCCGATCCTCCCCAACCAGCTGACCGAGCTCAAGATGGTCGACAAGGGCTGGGCCGAGGCCAACGGGGTCACCCTGCCGCAGGACTATGCCGGCGGCGAGGAGACCTATGCGGTCAGGAACGCCAACGGCACCGGGCCCTTCAAGCTCACCTTGCGCGAGCCGGACGTGCGCACCGTGATGGTCCGGAACGACGACTGGTGGGGCCTCGAGCAGGACCCGCACAATGTCGACGAGATCATCTACACGCCGATCCAGAACGCCGCGACCCGGATCGCCGCCCTGCTCTCCGGCGAGGTCGACTTCGTCCTCGACCCGCCGCTCCAGGATCTCGCCCGGATCGAGAGCACGGCGGGGCTCAAGACCGTCTCCACGCCGCAGATCCGCAGCATCTTCTTCGGCATGGACCAGGCCTCCGACGATCTGCGCTACACCGACGGCAACCCCTTCAAGGACGTCCGGGTCCGCCAGGCGATCTACCAGGCGACCGATGTCGAGGCGATCAAGGCCAGGATCATGCGCGGGCTCTCGGCGCCGGCCGGGACGATCGCCCCTCCGGGGGTGCACGGCTACACCCAGGAGCTCGACACCCGGCTGGCGTTCGACGTCGAGGCGGCCAAGGCGCTGCTCGCCGAGGCCGGCTACGCCGACGGCTTCACGACGACGCTGAACTGCCCGAACGATCGCTACATCAACGACGAGGCGATCTGTCAGGCGATGGTGGCAATGCTGGCGCAGATCGGCATCACCGTTAACCTCCAGGCCCAGCCCAACGCGATCCACTTCCAGCAGCTGCAGAACGGCGAGCACGACTTCTACATGCTGGGCTGGGGCGTGCCGACGCTGGATAGCCACTACATCTTCAATTTCCTGTTGAAGTCCGACGGCAGCTGGAACTTCACCGGCTACGACAACGAGCGGGTGAACGAGCTGACGACACAGATGGAGGCGACGGTCGACCTCGAGGCGAGGGACGCGATGATCGCCGAGGCCTGGGACATCGTGCAGGCCGACATCGTCTACGTGCCGCTGCACCATCAGGTGCTGACCTGGGCGATGAAGGACACGCTCGAGCTGCCCATCGAGGCGCAGGACAGCCCGCAGTTCCGCTGGGCGCGCGTCGCCGAGTAAGCAGCTGCCCGTGCCCGCGAAGCGCCCGCCGGCCGTGGCCGGCGGGCGAATTTCGCCGCGACCCTTTTCATCGCTACTTGAGCGCAGGCGGGCTTTACTGTATAAACCACGCTGTTGGTTTTGGCTGCGGGGGGCGCGGACGAGATCTCGTCTTCGCCGGGAGGACCCCGGCTCGCGCCAGCTGTTGCCGACCTGGAGCAGACGGCAGCAGCGCGACCCGACCGACGGGACCAGGCCCATCCATCGGCGGCCCGACCAACAGGGGATGCAACCACCAACCCGGGAGGGTGCGAGCGACGCATGGACGATCCACCCGCTAAGCCATAGCGACCCCATCGCCGCGGCCATGGGGTCACGGCTCGGACACCTCGCGGGATCCCGGTGAACGAGCCGCCCGACAATTCGTGAGCTACCACGACGAATCGTGCACGGCACGGTTTCGTACCTTGTCCGACAGAGGTCGGAGCACGGCACAGGATGCCGGAAAACCCCGCGCGGTCATCTGCACCGGCGGGGTTTTCATTTGCTGGCGGCAGCGCTAACCCTTCACCCAGAGATCGGTGGCAGGTCCGGCGGGCGGTGGCAGGATGCCATGGCCGGGCGGATCATCGGCGGGTCCGGTCGCAGGCGGCCCCATCGCTCGGGCCGAGCTCCAGGGAGTGCAGGAATGCAGGTGAAGGCGGCGGTGGCGTTCGCGGCGGGCAAGCCGCTCGAGGTGACGACGGTCGAGCTCGAGGGCCCGAAGGCCGGCGAGGTGCTGGTCGAGATCATGGCCACGGGCCTCTGCCACACCGACGAGTTCACCCGGTCGGGCGGTGATCCCGAGGGCATCTTCCCCGCGATCCTCGGCCACGAGGGGGCCGGCATCGTGCGCGAGGTGGGCGCAGGCGTGAAATCGGTCAAGCCCGGCGACCACGTCATCCCGCTCTACACCCCCGAATGCCGCGAGTGCGAGTACTGCCTGAGCCAGAAGACCAATCTCTGCCAGGCGATCCGCTCGACCCAGGGCCAGGGCCTGATGCCTGACGGGACGTCCCGGTTCCGCATCGGCAAGGACGCGATCCATCACTACATGGGCTGCTCGACCTTCGCCAACTTCACCGTGCTGCCCGAGATCGCCGTCGCCAAGGTCAGGAAGGACGCGCCGTTCGACAAGATCTGCTACATCGGCTGCGGCGTGACCACCGGCATCGGAGCGGTGATCAACACCGCCAAGGTGGAGCCGGGTGCCAACGTCGTCGTCTTCGGCCTCGGCGGGATCGGCCTCAACGTCATCCAGGGGGCGCGACTCGTCGGTGCGGACATGATCGTCGGCGTCGACCTCAACCCGGCCCGGGAGGAGATCGCGCGCCGGTTCGGCATGACCCACTTCGTCAACCCCAAGGATCTCGGCGACAAGGACATCGTCGCCCACATCGTCGAGCTGACCAGGGGCGGCGCCGACTACAGCTTCGAGTGCATCGGCAACGTCAAGACCATGCGCCAGGCGCTCGAGTGCTGCCACAAGGGCTGGGGCGAGAGCATCATCATCGGCGTGGCCGGAGCCGGACAGGAGATCAGCACCCGCCCCTTCCAGCTCGTGACCGGCCGGGTCTGGCGCGGCACCGCCTTCGGCGGGGCCAGGGGCCGCACCGACGTGCCGAAGATCGTCGACTGGTACATGGAGAAGAAGATCAACATCGACGACCTGATCACCCACACCATGCCGCTTGCCGACATCAACAAGGGCTTCGACCTGATGCACGAGGGCAAGAGCATCCGCGGCGTCGTGGTGTATTGATGGCGGCAGGGCTCGAGGTCGTCGCCGGGCATCGCTGCCACGGCGGCGTGCAGGCGGTCTACCGGCACCCGTCGGCGGCCACCGGCACGACCATGGAGTTCTCGATCTTCCTGCCGCCGGCGGCCGAGAGCGGCCGGCGCTGCCCCGTCCTCTGGTGGCTGTCGGGCCTCACCTGCACCTGGGAGAACGCGACCACCAAGGCGGGCTTCCAGAGGCCGGCCGCAGCGGCCGGCGTGATCGTCGTCTGCCCGGACACCAGCCCGCGCGGCCTCGACCTGCCGGGCGAGCACGCGGCCTACGATTTCGGCTCGGGCGCCGGGTTCTACCTCGATGCCAGGGTCGAGCCCTGGAGCCGGCACTACCGCATGGAGACCTACGTCACCAGCGAGCTGCAGACGCTCGTCGCCGCCAATTTCCCGGTCGACACGGGCCGCCAGGGCATCGCCGGCCACTCGATGGGCGGGCACGGTGCCCTCACCCTGGCGCTGAAGCACCCTGGGCTCTACCGCTCGGTCTCGGCCTTCGCCCCGATCACCGCGCCGATGCGCTGCCCCTGGGGCGAGAAGGCGCTCGCGGGCTATCTCGGCCCGGACCGCGCCCTCTGGCGCGCCCACGATGCCACCGCGCTGATCGAGGACGGCAGGCGGGTGGCCGGGATCCTGGTCGACCAGGGCACCGGCGACAGCTTCCTCGAAAGCCAGCTCAAGCCCGAGCTCCTCGAGGCCGCGTGCACCGCGGCCGGCGTCCCGCTCGTGCTGCGCCGGCAGCCCGACTACGACCACTCCTACTACTTCATGCAGAGCTTCATGGCCGACCACATCGCCTGGCACGCCGAGCGTCTTTGAGCGTCCTCGTCCGGGCCGGCCCGGTCGCCGCGGTGGTGCCCCCGGCTTGACGGCCGAGGCCGCCAGCCGATAGTGCCGCTGCCAACGACCAGAGGGGGCCCGATGCGCATCACCGCGATCAAAAGCCACGTGCTGCAGTACGATCTGGACCAGCCGCTCGGCTACTCGCAGCAGTACTTCACCAAGCGCACCGCGCATCTGGTCGAGGTGACGACCGACCAGGGGATCACCGGCTGGGGCGAGTGCTTCGGCGCCGGGGCGGTGGCCCTGGCCAACCGGACGATCGTCGAGACGGTGATCCAGCCGATGGTGCTCGGCCGCGACCCGTTCCACCGCGAGGCGATCTGGCACCACGTCTACAACATGCTGCGCGACCACGGCCAGAAGGGCATGCCGTTGCAGGCCCTCTCCGGTGTCGACATCGCGCTCTGGGACATCGCCGGCAAGGCGCTCGGCCAGCCGCTCCACGCCCTGCTCGGCGGTCGCTGCCGCGAGCGCATCCCGGTCTACGGCTACGGCATGATGCTGCAGCCGGTGCCCGACCTCGAGGCCCGCTTCGCCGCCGAGGCCGCCGCCATCGAGGCGATGGGCTTCACCGCCATGAAGATGAAGGTCGGCCACGGGGTCCGCGCCGACATCGGCCTGGTCGCAGCCACTCGCGGGGCGATCCGCCCCGAGACCCGGCTGATGGTCGATGCCAACCACTGCTACACGACGGCCGAGGCATTCGCGGTCGGCCGGGCGATCGAGCCGCTCGACATCTACTGGTTCGAGGAGCCCGTGGCACCCGAGGATCGGGACGGCTACCGGCGCCTGCGCGACGGCCTCGAGATCGCCATCGCCGGCGGCGAGGCCGAGTTCAGCCGCTACGGCTGGCGCGACCTTCTGGCCGCCGGCTGCCTGGACATCGCCCAGCCCGAGGTCTGCGGGCTCGGCGGCATCAGCGAGTATCAGAAGGTGCTGGCGCTGACCCAGAGCCACTTCGTCCCGGTGATCAACCACGTCTGGGGCTCGGCCGTGGCGGTCGCCACCAATATGCACCTCCTGACCGCGCTGCCGCCGATGCCGGGCGGGCTGCATCCGTTCGAGCCGATGCTCGAGTTCGACACCACCCCCAACCGGTTCCGCGACGAGCTGGCGCTCGAGCCGCTGGCGATCCAGGCCCAGGTAGCGGCGCATGGCGGCACCGTGGCAGCACCCACCGCACCCGGCATCGGCGTCGAGCCCGATCCCGACTTTCTCCGCCACTTCCGCGTCGCCTGATGCCTCTCGCCGGGACCGGGCCGCGCCGCAGGCGACCGCGACGGGATGCCGCCCGCAGGCTTTTCTCTACCCACGCGCGATCGACACGGCTAGAGCATGAAGGCTGATCCTGCCCGCGACCGTCGCCCGGAAGGCCATGCCCGGGCGGGAGCGCGGCGGTCCGGACGACGGAGCAGAAGAGGACGACGATGCGACAACTGGGCTATGTGGTCGGCTTGGGCCTGCTGCTGATCGCCGGTGCGACGCTGGTGGCGCAGCTCTTCTCGCTCTGGGCCAGCAGCGGCTATCGTCCGGTCTCGGTCGGCTCGATGTGGTACGCGCTCGACGGCAACAGCCTGGTCGGCTTTCAGGGACTGATCGAGCGCAACCTCGGCAGCATGGTGTGGGCGCCGATCCAGTTCGTTCTGACCGTGCCGGCCTGGATCAGCCTCGCCGTGCCGGGTGCCCTGCTCACCCTGCTCTGCCGGCCGCGCCCCCGCGGCCTGGGCGGGCTCTGAAGGGCTGGCGAGGAAACGCGACGGGCGGCGGCCCCGGCGCGCCGCCCGACCTCGCGGCGCCGCGCGGCCGGACGGATGCGATCCCCGGGGACGACGGACCGGGCAGCCGGGGCGCCGGGCGCTCGGGCACTTCCAAGGCGACATCATGAGGTCAGCTATAACCTCGAATTGAAAGTCGGCCGGGAGCGTGCTTTTCCGGTTGACGGCGCTGTGCTGCGCAAGAATGGTAAAGAAAATCGACACGTCAGCCCCAGGAACCCCACGCATGCGGCGATCCGGCCGCCAACCCTGCCCTGTGTCGCGACCGCCGGCCGCCCTGAATGGCCTCGCCGAGGCCGGCGACGAGGTCGTGCGCGGTGCCGCGCTCCGGGTCACCACCGGGACCAGCGTCCGGCCCCGGGAGAGCTGCCGGGCGCAGCGGGTCGAGTTGGGGCCACACCCGGGTTCGCAGCGCTAGGAGGGAAGAGAGCATGGAACGCTCTGACGGAGACGTGCGCGGGCGCGTGTCATCGGGCCTCGGGCCCTCGCGGATGCGGGTCACCGTCGCCGACGACGCGCTGCTGCCCGTGCTCGAGGCCGGCAGCACCGTGGTCGTCGACTGCCGCGATCACACCTTGGTCGGCGGCGCCATCTATGCCGTGCGGGACGGCGACCGGGTCGGCCTCTGGCTGTTCCTCGACGGCTTCGCCGGGCTCGGCTGCCGGGTGGCCGGCCGGGCGGTCGGCACGCTGAGCAGCCTCGGGGAGCCGTCGCGCTGGCGGGGGCCGCTGGCCATTGACGCGATCGCGCTTGTCGGCCGGGTGGTCGAGCCGGCAGCCGGCGGGCTCGCCGAGCTCGCCGCCCAGCAGCGCCGGCTCGCGGCTCTGCGCGAAACCACCGGCACGCAGCTGCAGCGCGGTGGCGCTCTGGGCGGGCCGCGGCCCTGGCCGGCAGGCGACAGTGTCGAGGCGGTGGCGCGCGCCATCGCGGCCGAGCTCGAGGACCCTGCCGCAGCTGCGAGGCTCGCCCTCGAGCAGCGCCTCGACGCCATCGACGCGCGGCTGGCGCTGTTGGACGAGCTGATCGCGGCACAGCCGGCCGCAAGTCTCGCCGACGCGATCGTCAAGCTCGAGACCCTGGCCGCCCTGCAGCCGCTAGACTCGGAGGATCTGGAGCCGCGGCTGCTCGCTTCGGCCCTGAAGGCGCTGCGACGCCTGGCGACGGAGCCGGCACGGCCCCATCTCCCCGGTGACGTGCCGGCGCGGGGCGAGCCTCTGGGGTCGCAACTGGAGCCGATGGCCGCGTCGCCGGAAGTGCGGTGACGCCTCGGCCCCGCCGCTCTCGGCGCGGCCACGAGGCCCACCACTCGAGGCTCGTCCCGGCGCGGCGCCGGCGGCAGGCGACGGCGATGACGCGACCTCACGGGGGTGGTTGCATCGCGGGCGGGGCTCGGCTATAGAGCCGGTCGCTTTCGTTGCCGACGGGGCCGTCTTGCCGTTTGAGGTCAGGCGGCGCTGTCGTTCGGAGATTCCCGGCATGACCAAGTTGAAGACCAAGCGGGCCGCCG
>CAYWSB010000163.1:0-11602 GCA_964460465.1 uncultured Geminicoccaceae bacterium
CTGTTGCAGATGAGAATCGGGAAAAGATTCCGGTCAGCGTGAAAATGCTCTAGCCGTCGACCCTTGGCGCCACCAGACGATAGGCCTGGACCGGCTTGCTCACGCCCTTGAGCTGGCAGGGCTCGGTGGCCGCGGCGGTGACCGTGCTTTCGACGTCGAGATAGGCCCGCTGGTCGAGCAGGATCTCGTTGTCCCCGGCACGGTCGCAGAGGCGGGCGGCGACGTTGACGGGGTTGCCGATCGCGGTATAGCCGGCACCACCCTTGGTCCCGATCATCCCGAGCGTCGCATAGCCGGCGGCGATGCCGATGCCGATGCCGACGGAGAAGCCGAGCCGCTCCCAGCGGTGGCGCAGGTCGGCTACGGCCGTGCGGATGGCGACGGCGAGGTCGACAGCGTCCCGGACCGGATGGTCGCACGGGATCGGGTCGTTGAAGAACACCATGACACCATCGCCGGCCCGAAAGCCGATGGTGCCGTTATGCCGGCCGGCGAGCTCGCCGATCCGGTCGTGGAAGGCCTGCAGGAGGGCGATCGTGTCCTCGGGCTCGGCCCCTTCGGTGAACGCCGTGAAGTTGCGGATGTCGCAGAACAGGCAGGCGATGTAGCGGCGGTGGCTGTCGAGCAGCCGCGCCTCGCCGCCCTCCACGACGAGCTCGGCGACCTTGGGCGAGAGGAAGTCGCGGAGCCTGTCGAGGCGCTCGATCTCGCCGCTCTGCCGCTCGACCTTGTCCTCGAGCCGGGCGTTGAGCGCGGCGATGTCGCGGGTCTGCGCCCGCAGCTGCCGGGCGTAGGCGGTGACGAGGTGGTTCTGGTTGAGCAGGGCCGCGACGACGAGGCAGACATAGGCCAGGATCTCCAGGCTCTGCTCGAACTGCACGTAGAGCACGAAGAGAATGAGGCCGAGGCCAACCGCGCCGATCGCGAGCGGCAGGCTGCGGCCGTGCTGGGGACGCTCGGACCAGAGCGCCCAGAGGGTGACGCCGCCGAGCCCCCACATCACCACGGCCTGCAGATGCGCGCGCCAGCCGATCATCTCGACCCCGAAGGCGCCGGCCGCCAGCAGCGTGCCGTAGCAGGCAACGAGCGAGCCCACGGCGGCCAGCAGCGGCAATACGCCGGCGGCCAGCCTGGCGTTGTCGCGGCGCATCGCGGCACGCGTCAGCGAAGATGCGCCGATCTCGTCCGTGCGCATCGTCCCCCCGCACGCCGGTCGAAGCCTCGGGCCGGCCGGTCGCATCGACGCCACGGCCCGTCGTGAGCGCAGATGATACACGAACGCGACCAGGGATGAACCCCCGGGGGCCGGTCGAGGGTCCGCGACGACCGGCTCGCGCCCGGCGACAAGGCCGGATGACGCCGGGATCGACCGGGCGGCGCCGCCGCCCCTGCCCTGCTGAACTTCGTCAGCAGTCGCTGTTGGCGATCAGCTCGACCTCGCCCTGGAGGCTGCAGTCGCCGCTGGCGTTGTCGGCGAGGCGGTTGCCGGTGATCCGGACGCTCACCGGCTGCATGTGCAGCTCGTCCTCGGCGTCGGGCTCCCGGGCGGCGTGGCTCCAGTCGTAGACGAAGATGCCGGGGCCGTCATTGTCGTGGACGATGTTGCCGGTGATGGCGATGTCGGCCGCGGCACGGATGCGGATGCCGGCGCGGCCGTTGCCGGCGACGTGGTTGTCGGCGATCCGCACGGCGCGGCTCTCGTAGACGGTGATGCCGTCGGTGCCGTTGTCGAAGCTCTCGTTGGCGGCGAAGACGACGTTCCAGCTCCCCTTGTCGAGGAAGAAGCCGGCGCCGCCGTTGTTGATGCTGCGGTTCCTGGTCACCACCGTGTCGTGGATGCGGCGGCTCAGCACGATGCCGTGGCTGTCGCGGGTGCGCTCGACGATGTTCTCGGCGATCAGCATGTCGCGGGTGTCGTCGTGGGGATCGAGGCCATAGACGTGGCTGCCGGCGACGGTGTTGCGCAGCACCCGGACACCCTCGGCGTTCCAGGTGAAGAAGCCGAACCAGAGGTCCTCGATGCGGTTCTCGACGATGTCGGCCGCGGGCCGGCCGGCGGCATCGGCGCGCTCGGCGTCGGTGAAGGCGAGGCCCTGGGTCGAGTTGGAATCGTAGCCCAGATGCGCGAGGCGGCTGCCGCGGATCAGCGTCCGGCTGGCCTCGAGCCCGGCGATCCACGGGCGAAACGTACGGCCGGCGGCATCGGTGCGGGCGGGCGCGTCGGCGTCCTCGTCCCAGCCGAGAAGCTCGGCGTCGGCGACGAGCAGGTCGCCCTGGACCGAGACGAGCGCCCCCGCCGACTGGACCAGCGTGACGCTCAGCCCCTCGATCACGAGCGTCCCCTCCGGCTCCACCAGGAGCGGTGCGGCGAGCCGGCAGGCGTCGGCGGCGCAGGCGAGCAGGTCGGGGCGCGCGGCGGCGGCGGCCAGGTCCTCGAGGCGGTAGGTGCCGCTCGCCACGACGATGGCGAGGTCGGGCCAGTCCGGCAGCGCCTCGAGGTGGTCGAGAAAGCCGCGGCTGAGGTCACGCTCGTCCGCCGCCGACCTGACCTGCACCTCGCCCGGCGCGGCGGCCGGCAGCGGCCGGGCCACGAGGTCGGCCACCAGTGCGGCGATCGCCGCCGCATCCGGCACCAGTGGCGGGCCCGCGGCGACGGGTGGTGCGGCGGCAACGAGCAGGGCGGCCAGGCAGCCGGCGGAGAAGGCCGGCCTCAGCCGCAATCGTGGTCGCCGGCCGGCAGCACGGTCACCGTCCCCTCGACGACGCAGTCGCCGCGCCCGTTCTCCGCGAAGACGTTGCGCTGCGCCGTGACCACGGTCGGGCGGATCAGCGCCGCCTCCTCCTCGTTCGGCTCGCGCGCCGCCGCGCTCCAGTCGTGCAGGTCGAGGCCCGCCCGGGCGTTCTGGCGGAGCGCGTTCTCCTCGATCCGGATGTCGTCCGAGGCGCGCACGCGGATGGCCGAGCGGCCGCTGCCGGCGATGGTGTTGCCCATGACGTCGATGCCGTGGCTCTCATAGACGACGAGCGCGTCGCGGCCGCTGCCCGAGAGCGTGTTGCCGGCGATGGCGAGGTCGAAGCTGCCGTTGGCGACCTGGATGGCGGCCGCGGCGCTGCCGTCGACCGTGTTGTCGGCGATCACGGCGTTGCGCACGCCGCGCGAGACGAGGATGCCGCTGCCGTTGTCGGCCGCTGCCCCGCTCGCGGTGACCGCGTTGGCGGCGACCAGCGCGTCGCTGGTCCCGTCGCGCAGGACGATGCCGTGGCGCCGGCTCGCAGTCACGATGTTGCGGGCGATCTCCACCCTGCCGCCACCCCGGACGAAAACGCCGTCGATGGTGTCCTCGATGGTGCTGGCGACGAGCGCGAGCTCCGGGTGCCCGGCCGGCTCGTCACGGCTGACGGTGAGCAAGGCGAGCCCGGTCGTGCCGAACGAATCGTAGCCGAGCGCCGTGAGCCGGCTGTCGCGGATCGTGGTGCGGCTCGCGTCGTAGGCCACCACGAACGGCCGGAAGGCGGTGCCGTCGGTGGTCGCCAGCCGCTCGCCGTCGCGGCCCTGGATCGCCGCCCCGCTGATGAAGAGGTCGCCGAAGGCGACGATGACGGTGCCCGTCGACTGCTCGAGCTCGACGGTGAGCTGGTCGATCACCAGCGTCGCCCCGGTCTCCACCGCCAGCGGTGCCGCGAGCCTGCAGAGCCGGCCGTCGCAGCGCAGGAGATCCGGGCGGGCGATCGCCGCGGCCACGTTCTCGAGGCGATGCGTGCCGGCCGCCACGACGATGCCCTCGTCCCGCCACGCCGGCTGCGCCGCCTGCACGTCGAGGAAGCTGCGCTTCAGGCGCCGTTCCTCCGACGCCGGCGCCACCCGGATCTCGCCCTCGACCGGGCTCGGCAGGGGCAGGCCCAGGACCCGCTCGACCAGGGCATCGACCGCGGCGCGCCCGGGCGGGGCGGGCGGCGCCGCGGCGCCCGCGAGGGGCAGGCCGAGCACCAGGACGAGCGCCAGCAGGGCGAGCCGGACCGGCAACCGCGAGCGGCACGGCGGAAGACGACCGGGGATCATGCGTGCAAGGCGCTCGCTTCTGGCGCGGCCGTCACCGGCACGGGCAGCTTGTCGAGCAGCTCCTTCGGCACGACCTGCCAGAACCGCGGCAGCTCGCGGTCGAAGTCGCGCAGGATGCGCTCGGCCAGCACGCTCTGCGTCTGCCACATGTGCTCGACGATCAAGGTCTTCAGCTCCTGCACGTAGTGGTCGACCTCGAGCCGCTGCATGATCACGAAGTCGGGGTTGAGATGGCCGTCGAGCGTCCCCTCGTCGTCCCACACATACGCCATCCCGCCCGACATCCCGGCGGCGAAGTTGTCGCCGACGGACCCGAGTATGACGGCCACACCGCCGGTCATGTACTCGCAGCCGTTGTCGCCACAGCCCTCGACCACGGTCAGGGCGCCCGAGTTGCGCACGGCGAAGCGCTCGCCGGCCTGGCCGACGGCGAACAGCTTGCCGGCGGTGGCGCCGTAGAGGCAGGTGTTGCCGATGATCACGTTCTGGGACGCGACCAGCGGGCTCGAGACGGTCGGCCTGACGACGATGGTGCCGCCCGAGAGCCCCTTGCCGACATAGTCGTTGGCGTCGCCGAAGACCTCGAGCTTGAGGCCCTGGACGGCCCAAGCACCCAGCGACTGGCCGGCCGAGCCCTTGAGCCGGACGGTCAGATGGCCGGGCTGCAGGCCGCTCATGCCATAGCGGCGGGTGATGGCCGAGGAGAGCCGCGTGCCGACGGCGCGCTGCACGTTGCGGACATTGTACTGCAGCTGCATCTTCTCGCCGTCCTCAAGCAGGGCCCGGGCGTCCTTCAGCATCCGCGCGTCGAGCGAATCGGGCACCTCGTTGCGCCCTTCGAGCGTGCAATAGCGCGGCAGCCCGCCCGTGTCGACCTGGGCGAGGATCGGGTTGAGGTCGAGGTCGTCGAGATCCTCGCTGCCGCGGCTCACCTGCCGCAAGAGGTCGGAGCGGCCGATCGCCTCCTCGAGCGAGCGCAGGCCGAGCGACGCCAGGATCTCGCGCACGTCCTCGGCGATGAAGCTCATCAGGTTGACGACCTTCTCGGGCGTGCCGGTGAACTTCTGCCGCAGGTCCTCGCGCTGGGTGCAGACCCCGACCGGGCAGGTGTTGGAGTGGCACTGGCGGACCATGATGCAACCCATGGCGACCAGCGAGAGGGTGCCGATGCCGTACTCCTCGGCCCCGAGCATGGCGGCGATGACGATGTCGCGCCCGGTCTTGAGCCCGCCGTCGGTCCGGAGCGTCACCCGATGCCGGAGCCGGTTGAGGGTCAAGAGTTGGTTGGTCTCGGAGAGGCCCATCTCCCAGGGCGTGCCGGCGAACTTGATCGAGGTCTGCGGGCTGGCCCCGGTGCCGCCCACGTGGCCGGAGATGAGGATGACGTCCGCCTTGGCCTTGGCGACCCCGGCGGCGATGGTGCCGATGCCCGATTCCGAGACCAGCTTGACGCAGACCTTGGCGTCCGGGTTGATCTGCTTGAGGTCGTAGATGAGCTGCGCCAGGTCCTCGATCGAGTAGATGTCGTGGTGCGGCGGCGGGCTGATCAGCGTCACCCCCGGCGTCGCGTGCCTGAGCCGGGCGATCTCGACCGTCACCTTGAAGCCGGGGAGTTGGCCGCCCTCGCCCGGCTTGGCCCCTTGCGCCACCTTGATCTCGAGCTCGCGCGCGGCATTCAGGTACTCGGCCGTGACGCCGAAGCGGCCGGAGGCCACCTGCTTGATCGGCGAGTTGGCGTTGTCGCCGTTGGGCCTGGGCGTGTAGCGCTCGACCCCCTCGCCGCCCTCGCCGGAATCGGACTTGGCCCCGATCCGGTTCATGGCGATGGTCAGCGTCTCGTGCGCCTCGGGGCCGAGCGCACCGAGCGACATGCCGGGGGTGACGAAGCGCTTCCTGATCTCGGTGATGCTCTCGACCTCGTCGATCGGCACCGGCTCGTTCACCCGGCGGAAGTCGAGCAGGTCGCGGATCGCCACCGGGTCCTGCATCTGGACCATCTCGACGAAGCGCTGGTAGGCGGCATAAGAGTCGGTCGCCACCGCCTGCTGCAGCTGGTGGACCATCCGCGCCTCGTAGCCGTGCTGCTCGCCGCCGCGGCGGTAGCGGTAGAAGCCGCCGATCGCGAGCGGCGGCTCGGCCTCGTCGTAGGCGCGCTCGTGCCGCGCGCGGATCATCTTCTTGATGCCGGTGAGCCCGATCCCGGAGATGCGGGTGACGAGGCCCGGGAAATACTCCCGGCAGACCGAGCGCGAGATCCCCACCGCCTCGAAGTTCAGCCCGCCGCGATAGGAGCTGATGATCGAGATGCCCATCTTGGACATGATCTTGAGCAGGCCCTGGTCGACCGCCTCCTTGTAGCGGCCGAGGCACTCGGCGAGGGTCAAGCCCGGGAACAGGCCGCGGGCGTGGCGGTCGGCGATCGCCGCCTCGGCGAGGTAGGGATTGACGGTGGTGGCGCCGACGCCGATCAGGACGGCGAAGTAGTGCACGTCGAGGCACTCGCCCGAGCGCACCGTGATCGAGCTGAAGGCCCGCAGGCCCTGCCGCGTCAGGTGGCTGTGCACGGCGCTGGTCGCCAGGATCATCGGCACCGGCGCCCGTTCCGGACCGACGCCCTCGTCGGTCAGGATGAGCTGCTCGCAGCCGCCGCGGACGGCCTCCTCGGCCTCCTGGCGGATGCGCTCGAGCGCCACCCGCAGGCGCTCGCCCTTGGCCCGGAAGGTGCAGTCGATGGTCTTGGCATTCTCGCCGAAATAGGCCTCGAGCGCCCGGAAGTCGTCGGTGGTCAGCACCGGCGTCTCGAGCTGGAGGATGCGCGTCTGGCTCGGGTCCTCGTCGAAGATGTTGCCGAGATTGCCGAACCGCGTCTTGAGGCTCATCACCCGCCACTCGCGCAACGGGTCGATCGGCGGGTTGGTGACCTGGCTGAACTGCTGGCGGAAGAAGTGGTGCAGGCCGCGATAGCGCTTGGAGAGGACGGCGAGCGGCGTGTCGTCGCCCATCGAGCCGACCGCCTCCTTGGCGTCGAGCACCATGGGCGCGAGGATCAGCTCCATGTCCTCGACGGTGAGGCCGTAGAGCGCCTGGCGGCGCCGCAGCTCCGCCCGCTCGAGCCGGGTCGGCGACGGGGTGGCGGCCGCCACGAGGTCCTCGAGGTGGCGGATGTTCTCGACCCACTTGCCGTACGGCTTCTGCCCCGCCAGGTGGTCCTTGAGCTCGTCGTCGCGGTAGAAACGGCCGCTCAGGAGGTCGACGCCGATCATCTCGCCGGGGCCGACCCGCCCCTTCTCGACGATGGTGGCGTCCTTGAGCGGCACCATGCCGGTCTCGGAGCCCACGACCAGCAGCCCGTCCTCGGTGCGGCTGTAGCGCAGCGGTCGCAGCCCGTTCCGGTCCATCCCGGCCACCACCCAGCGGCTGTCGGTGGCGACCAGCGCCGCCGGCCCGTCCCAGGGCTCCATCACGCAGTTGCAGTAGCTGAAGAGGTCGCGGTGCGCCGCCGGCATCTTCATCTTGTTCGACCAGGCCGGCGGCACCAGCAGGGTCTTGGCCAGCGGCAGGGAGCGGCCGGCGCGGACCAGCGCCTCGGCCACGGCGTCGAGCGAGGCGCTGTCGGAGCTGCCGGCCTGGATCAGCGGCTTCAGGTCCTCGTTGTACTCGCCGAAGATGTCGGCCACCATCCGCGTCTCGTGGCTCTTCATCCAGTTGATGTTGCCGCGCAGCGTGTTGATCTCGCCGTTATGCGCGAGGGTGCGGAACGGCTGGGCGAGCTTCCAGGCGGGCCAGGTGTTGGTCGAGTAGCGCTGGTGGAAGACGGCGAAGGACGAGACGAACCGGTCGTCCTTGAGGTCGGGGTAGAAGACGGCGAGCTGCTCGGCCAGGAACAGACCCTTGTAGATGATCGAGCGGCAGCTCATCGAGCAGATGTAGAAGTCGGTGATGTGCTCGGCCAAGGCCTGGCGCTCGATCCGCCGGCGGATGACGTAGAGGTCGCGCTCGAAGCGCTCGTCGTCGCGGTCGTTGGGGTTGCCGATCAGGATCTGCTCGATCTCCGGGCGGGTCGCCGCCGCCTTCTCGCCGATCACGCTCGTGTTGACCGGCACCTGGCGCCAGCCGCGGATGGCGTAGCCGAAGCGGAGGATCTCGCTCTCGACCAGCGTCCGGCAGGCCTCCTGCTGCTGGATGTTGTTCCGGGGCAGGAACACCATGCCGACGGCGATGTGGGTGTCGGCGTCCTTGAGCCCCTTGATCTGGCTCTTGAAGAACTCCTGCGGGATCTGGATGTGGATGCCGGCGCCGTCGCCGGTCTTGCCGTCGGCGTCCACCGCACCGCGGTGCCAGACCGCCTTGAGCGCGTCGATGCCGGCGAGGACCACCTCGCGCCGCGGCTGGCCGTCGATCGCCACGACGCAGCCGACCCCGCAGGCGTCGCGCTCGAAGTCCTGCGGCGCGTAGCCCAGCGCCTCGAGCCTGGCGCGCTCGCGCTCGTAGAGGGCGAGGCCGGGATGTCGCGTGCTGTCGTGCATGGCGCGGACCTTCAGGAAGCGAGGGCGAGCGGCCGGGCCTCGGCCGACCGGCCGGCAGCGCTCTGGATGTAGCGATGGATGCCGGTGGCGGCGTCGCGGCCGTCGCGCACCCCCCAGACGACCAGCGAGGCGCCGCGGACGATGTCGCCGGCGGCGAACACGCCCGGCAGGCTGGTCATCATCGTGTCCCAGTCGATCCGCAGCGTCCCCCAGCGCGTCACCGGCAGCGCCGGCTCGCCGAACAGCGTGACGAGGTCCTCGGGATCGAAGCCCAACGCCGCGATCACCAGATCCGCCGGCCGCTCGGTGGCGGAGCCGGGCACCGGCTCGGGCGAGCGGCGGCCGGAGGCGTCGGGGGCACCCAGCCGCATGCGCTGGACCCGCACCGCCTCGACCTTGTCGTCGCCGAGGAACGCCTCGGGCGCCGAGAGCCAGACGAAGTCGACGCCCTCCTCCTCGGCATTGGCGACCTCGCGCATCGAGCCCGGCATGTTGTCCCGGTCGCGGCGGTAGAGGCAGCTCACCGACCGCGCCCCCTGCCGCACGGCGGTGCGCACGCAGTCCATCGCGGTGTCGCCGCCGCCGACGACGACGACGTCGCGGCCGGCGGCGTTCAAGGCACCGCCGTCGAAAGCCGGCACGGCGTCGCCCAGGCCCTTGCGGTTGCTCGCGGTCAGGTAGTCGAGAGCGGCGACGACGCCCTCGAGCCCGACCCCGGGGGCCATGAGCGCCCGCGCCTTGTAGACGCCGGTGGCGACCAGCACCGCGGCGTGGCGCTGGCGGAGCTCGGCGAAGGTGGGCGCACCGGCGGCCCCGATGTCGCAGTCCAGGTGGAAGTGGATGCCGCCCGCGGCCAGGAGCTCGGCCCGGCGGGTGACGATCGGCTTCTCCAGCTTGAAGCCCGGGATGCCGTAGATCAGGAGTCCGCCGACCCGGTCGTAGCGGTCGTAGACGTGGACCTGGTAGCCCTTCTTGCGCAGCTCCTCGGCGGCGGCGAGACCGGCCGGGCCGGCGCCGATGATGCCGACACTCTCCGGGCGCTCGTGCAGCGGCCGGACCGGCTTGACCCAGCCCCTGTCGAAGGCGGTGTCGACGATGTGCTTCTCGACGGCACCGATCGTGACCGTGCCGTGGCCGGCCTGCTCGATGACGCAGTTGCCCTCGCACAAGCGGTCCTGCGGGCAGATCCGGCCGCAGATCTCGGGCATGTTGTTGGTGGCCGAGGCCACCTCGAAGGCCTCCTCCATCCGCCCCTCGGCGGTGAGCCTGAGCCAGTCCGGGATGTTGTTGTGCAGCGGGCAGTGCACCTGGCAGAACGGGATGCCGCACTGCTCGCAGCGCGACGCCTGCTCGGCCGCCTTCGCCGGATCGTAGCGGCCGTAGATCTCGTCGAAATCCGCCGCCCGCTCGGGCACCGGGCGCTTGGCCGGCATCGCCTTGGCCACGTCGGTGAACTGCATCATCTTGGCCGCCATGGCGAACCCTCCTCGGTCGCGGCCCGCAGCCGCTCGCCGGTGCTGTTCCCGCCCGACCGGTGCCGAGCGGACGCGGGTCCGGTCGCGCCGGGCTCGACGGGCCGGCGCGGCTTGCTCGTGACGCGGCATGAGGCGTATCGGGGTTCCGATGTCTAGCCGGATCGCCCCGCGGCGTCCAGGGGGCCGATGGCCTATGGTCCTGGTACGTGACCGTTTTTCCATCACGCCGGCACATGCGGGCGCCGGGACAGGCGCCCCTTGGTCACGGGCCGGATAGTCAGTCTCGACTGGTGACCATCCGCTCAGGCGATCGGCCGGGGCCGGCGCGGCCGCGCGAAGGGCTGCAGATACGCCGGCACGATCACCTCGAACGGCGTCGGCGCGATCCCGAGATCGGCCAGCGTCAGCGCGCCGGCGCTCACGACGTTGTCCCTGCCCAGCATCTTGAGCTGGTCGCGGGTCAGCGGCGGCGTCGGCAGGCGCTCGAGGACGCGCGCCTGGACCCTGGCGATCGAGCTCGGCAGCGGCAGCAGCAGCCGGCGGCGATCGACCGTCTTCAGGATGAAGCGCAGGAGCTCGGCGAAGCTGGCGGTGCGGGGGCCGCCGAGCTCGAAGGTCTTGCCCTGGTGCGCGTCGGACTGGAGGCAGCGCAGCATCGCCTCGGCCACGTCGCCGACCCAGACCGGCTGGAACCGGGTGGTGCCGCCGTCGATCAGCGGCAGGAACGGCGACAGGACGCTCATCCGGGCGAAGCGCGCGAAGAACCCGTCGCCCGGCCCGAACACGATCGACGGGCGGACGATCGACACCTTGGGGAAGGCCGCCTGCACCGTTGCCTCGCCCTCGCCCTTGCTCCGGGCGTAGAGCGCCTCGCCCTGGGCGTCCGCACCGATCGCCGACATGTGGACCAGGCGGCGCACCCCGGTCGCCGCCGCCGTGGCGGCGATCCGCGCGGCCATGTCGCGATGCACGTGGAAGAAATCGCCCGGGCGCCGCTCGAACAGGATGCCCAGGAGATTGACCACGCCCATCGAGCCGCCGATCAGGCGGCGCAGATCCGCCGCGTCCTCGCCGTAGGGCAGGATCGCGATCTGGCCGACGTCGCCCATCGGCCGCAGGAAGCCGGCGCGATCCGGATCGCGGGTCACCACCCGGACCGCCGCCCCCGCGTGCGCCAGACGCTCGACCAGCTGCCGCCCGATGAACCCGGTCCCGCCGAAGACGGTGACGACCTCGTTGCGCATCCTGGCGTCCTTTCCTCCTGAGGGCAGGCCGGTCCTCCCGGGGGCAGACCGGCGGCCGGCATCGCCTGCGGCTCGCGACCGGCGCCCCCGTTGTCGGCAAGGCCGGCAGTTTACGCAAGATGCGGGAAGCGCGCAGCCGCCACGACCAGGCCCTGCCACATCGCCCGGCGCCTCGCCGCGCTTGACGCCGCGACCGTTCGTCCATAGATGCTGCGGGCGTTGGACGTCGGTGGCGACGCCGGGCCCAGGTGGCGGAACTGGTAGACGCGCTAGCTTCAGGTGCTAGTGACCTTCTGG
>CAYWSB010000164.1:0-11577 GCA_964460465.1 uncultured Geminicoccaceae bacterium
GAAGGCACAGCACGGGCGAGGAAAATTGTCAGGTATATTATTGGGATATTAGTAATGTGACGGCCCCGCTTGTCGTATACACCGTCCAACCGGAAGTGGCCTCAACGCCCTGGCGACAGACCTTGACCGTGCCGGCGACCGGCTCGGCGATGGTCCGGGTCTCGACGACCCGGCTGCCGGCATAATGCTTGACCGGCTGGAAGGTCTTGCGGCTGCCGTCGCCGATCCTGAGGCTCTGTGCCAGCGCCTGGACAGCGGTCCAGTCCCTGGAGCGGAGGCCTCAGGCACGACTGCGGCGAGCCCGGAAGAATGCGATCAACTCGGCCACCTGCTCGTCCTTCTTCAGCCCGTGCGCCACGTTCCAGCGCCCGTGCGCCTCGCCCGGTTGGCGTCGCGCCGCTCGCGGCCGGAGAGCGTCGTCACCACGGTGGTGGAATAGCCGGGTCCACCCGACGCACCGCAGGAGATGTCGGGCGGGAACCGGACCTCGTGACAGCCCGTCCTCCGATCCTCCACTGGTTGGAGAGGATGAGCCTGCACCGAGCCTGCGCTCGGGCGGCAGCCTGCCACTTGTTCTTTTTGTTCTCGTCGGGCTTTCGGCCATGCGCTCGTGGACCGAGGATGACGAGCTGCGCTTCCCACTGGCCTTCGCGCTGCGCCAAGTCCGGCCGCTGCTGCGTCGGATCGTCCTCGAGACGCACGCCGACGAGCACACCGATCCGGCCAACGCGGCGGCCGAGAGGATCATCGGGTATCTCGGGCCGTGCGGGTATCAGGTGCGCTGCGACAGGGACGGGCGATAGCTCGATGCTGGCGGCGCCGATCGGGAACTTGGGGTCGGCCCGGGTCCGCCCACATACCGCATGCCGGCCGTCGCCTCGCCGGGCAGGACACGCTAGCCAAGGACACCCATGATCCCCTACTCGGTTCTCGACCTCGCACCGATCCCGGAAGGCGGGTCGGCGCGCGACGCGCTGCAGAACACGGCCGATCTCGCCCGGCAGGCGGAGCGCTGGGGCTATCATCGCTACTGGCTCGCCGAGCACCACAACATGCCCGGGATCGCGAGTGCCGCCACCGCCATCCTGATCGGCCATGTGGCCGCGCAGACGTCGCGCCTTCGCGTCGGCGCCGGCGGCATCATGCTGCCGAACCACGCGCCGCTCGTGATCGCCGAGCAGTTCGGGACGCTGGCGACGCTCTTTCCCGGGCGGATCGATCTCGGGCTCGGCCGAGCGCCGGGTACCGACATGAACACGGCCCGGGCGCTCCGCCGCCACCTCGATGCGGGCGACAGCTTCCCCGACGACGTGCTCGAGCTGATCGGCTATCTCGGCGAGTCGCAACCGGGGCAGACGGTGCGGGCCATTCCGGGGACCGGGACCCGGGTGCCGGTCTGGATCCTCGGCTCCAGCCTCTACGGCGCGCAGCTGGCGGCGCATCTCGGCCTGCCCTATGCGTTCGCGTCCCACTTCGCCCCGGCCGCGCTCGATCAGGCGGTCGCCGTCTACCGCCAGATGTTCAAGCCCTCGGCATGGCTGGACCGGCCGCACTTCATGCTGGCCATCAACGTCTTCGCCGCGGCCAGCGATGCCGAGGGACGACGCCTGCGCAGCTCGATGCTGCAGGCCTTCGCCAACCTTCGGAGCGGCCGTCCGGGCCCGCTGCCGCGGCCGGTGGACGACCTCGAGCGCCATGTCGACCCGATGGCTCTGGCCTCGGCCGAGCAGGCGCTCGCCGTCTCGGCGACGGGCTCGCCAGAGACCGTGCGCCAGGACCTCGTGCGCCTTGTCGGCCGATACGAACCCGACGAGGTGATCCTGACCGGGCAGATCCACGATCACGGCGCCCGGCTGCGATCGTTCGAGATCGCGGCCGGGATCCTCGGCTCGCTCGAGCCCGACGCCACCGCTGCCATGCCGTCGCCACCGTCTCCGACGAGGCCGTCGCAGCACCACTGACGGTCTCGGTCTCGTCAGAGATTCCGCCGTGCCTGCTCGATCGCCAGTTCGGCATCACCGGCGAACTGCCCCTGGCTCTGGCGGAAGCCGGAGCCGGTTGCCGCGCTGTCGACGTCGGCGTTATCTCAACCGGCTGCTTGCAACCATGCGCGGCCCCGAGGGTCGGGGTTGGGCCAGCAGGGCAGGGCCTGCGGCGGCGACCTCGGTGGCCGAGGCGGTGCAGGGGGCGCTGCTCGGGATTGCCGCGGTCGCCTCCGCCTGCTAGCGAGGCCTCATTGCGTGCCTTCATCCATCGGAATTGAGCGACGGCTTGTCCTCTCTGGCCATACGCACGCCTGCAGCCGATGGCACATCGGAGCCGTCCGCGCACTCGACGGAGCGGAGTCCGCGCCCCGGGGCGAGGCTCACCTTCAAGCTCGCGGTCACGACCGGCGTGCTCGCCCTCTTGTTGTGGAGCATCCCGCTCGCGGCCATTCTCGAGGCGCTCTCAGGTGCATTGCCCGGCCTGATCCTGGCCGGGATGGCGCTGCAGGGGGTGATGCGGCTGGCGGCCGCCGGACGGCTCAAGCTGCTCGCGGACGTCCAGTCGCTGGGCTTGTCGACCGGCCGCCTGCTCGCCATTACGCTCGCGGCCAATTTCTACGCTCTGCTGCTGCCTGGCAGCGCCGCCGGTGGGATCGCCACCTGGATCAAGTATGTCCGCCGCGGTGCCGCCAAGGGTGCTGCATTGCTCGTCATCGGGACCAATCGCGGCCTGGCGCTCGCCGTCCTGATCGCCCTCGGACTCGTTGCGGTCGTCGTCGACGGGTTGATCGGCGGGCTCGTGGCACTTGCCTTGGTCGGGCTCGCGGTCGGTGGTGTGGCGCTCGCCTGCTGGGCCGTCTTCGTCCGCCCCGACCGTTCGGCCCAACTCCTGCTCGGTGCTGCGCGCCTGCCGGGGTTGCGCCGTCGCGGCATCGAGATGCGGGTGAGGGGGCTGGCCGCGCGGCTGGCGCAGTTCGGCACCATGTCGCCTCGTGGCGTCGCGCTCGTCGTGCTGTTTTCGATCGCGCACGAGCTCTTGGGCACCGGCGTGATGTGGGCTTTCGCCCAGGCGCTCGGGCTCGACCTGGGCTTCGCCACGATCGCGTGGATGCGGGTCGCGGTGCACCTGGTCTTGATCCTGCCCTTGTCGATCGCCGGCCTCGGCGTGCGCGAGCTGACGCTGGTCGGCCTCACCACCACGTGTGGCATCGCCCCGGCGGCGGCGGTGGCGTGGTCGCTCGTCATCTTCGCGGGGACGGTGGCGGCGGCGCTCGTCGGTGGCGCGCTTGAGGCCCGCAGCTTCTGGAAGTGGCGCGGCGGTGCGATGACGGCACCATGACGGCATTGGCGCCCGTGACGCTCTGCATCGTCAATCGCAACGGGGCGCGGCATTTGCCGGCGACGCTCGCCGCCGTCGCCGGCCAGCATTGGCGCTTCGCCGAGATTGTCGTGGTCGACGATGCCTCGACCGACAGCAGCCTCGAGCGGGTGGCCGAGGCGGCGTTCCGCTGTCGCATCGTCCGGCTCGACAGCTCTCGCGGGCCGGGCGCCGCGCGCAATGCCGGGTTCGTCGCTGCGACGCACGACCGCGTGCTCTTTCTCGACAACGACGTGCGCCTCGGCGAGACGGCGGTCGAGCGGCTGGTCGCTGCCCTCGAGGCGCACCCGGCGGCCCTCCTGGTGGCCCCGCGCGTGGTCTACGAGTGCGCTCCAGATGTCATCCAGTATGACAGTGCGGACTGCCACTTTCTCGGACTGATGATACCGCGCCATGCCGACCGGCCGGCGGGTGCCACGGGGCTCGAGCCCGCGGCCACGGATTCGCTGGTGACGGCCTGCTTCCTGATCGACCGGCGCCGCTGGTCCGGCGGACCGCTATTCGACGAGACGTTCGGCTTCAATCTCGAGGATCACGATTTCGGCGTCCGCGCCCGTCTTCGCGGCCACGAGCTTCGGGTCGAGCCGCGCGCCTGCGTCCGCCACGGCGACGGCACGGCGGGGCTCTCCTACCGTCCGGGCGCAGCACCGTCGGCGGATCGGGTCTTCCATCTGGTGCGCAACCGCTGGCTCGTCATCGGCAAGTCGTTCTCCGGCCGCACGCTGCTGCTCCTGGCACCGGCCCTCGTGCTGTTCGAGCTGGCGCAGCTGGGAATGCTGGCCCTGAACGGGATGGGCCACACCTGGTGTCGGGCGCTCGTGTCGCTGGCAGGCCGCTGGCCGAGCCTGCTGGACGGCCGGCGCGAGGTCCAGCGCACGCGTCGGGTCGCCGACCGCGCCCTGATCAGGGGCGGTCCGCTACCCTTCACCGGCTGGGTGCGGGCCGGCCGCTTGAAGCGCCTCGCCGTCGGTGTCCTGGCCGGCGGCACGGATGCGAATTGGCGCCTCGTGCGGCGCTTCCTGTGAGCAGGCGATGGCAGGGGGCGGCCCGGTGCAGCGAATGACCGGCAGGGGTGGCTCGGCCAGGCGCGTGGTGATGCTCGGCCTGGACGCGGCCGATCTCGGCCTGGTCCGCCGCTGGATGGCGGAAGGTCGGCTGCCGGCGCTGGCAGCCCTCGCGGCGCGCGGCCGCTTCGGTGCGCTGGCCTCGCCGGCCGATCGCTATGCCGGGGGCGTCTGGCCGAGCTTCTGGGCCGCCCGCCCGGTTGCCGACCACGGCATCTACCACAACAAGCTGTGGCGGGCGGCGGCCATGCGGCTCGAGGTACCGACCGACGAATGGCTGCAGGCGCGGCCCTTCTGGGAGACGGCCGCCGCCACGGGCCTTCGCGTCTGTGCCCTCGATGTGCCGATGGTGCTGGGCCGGCCCCGGCCCCTGAACGGCGTCTATCTCGGCGGCTGGGGAACGCACGATCTCATTGCCCGCGGCTCCTGGCCGCCGGCGCTCTGGGCCGAGATCGAGGCCTGTCACGGCAAGCCGCTGATGCCGGCCGAGAATTTCGGCCGCCAGGATGGCGCCGCCCTCCTGGCCCTGCGCGAGCGGCTGCTCGCGGCCACCGGCCAGATGCGGCGGATCGCGATCGACCTCCTGGCGCGCGAGCCTTGGGATCTGGCCTGCATCGTCTTCGGTGCCACGCATCGCGCCGGGCACTATCTCTGGGATCTCTCGCAGATCGATGCCGCAGCGCTCGGACCCGAGGAGCGGGCGCGGCTCGAGGGGGCGCTGGCCGAGATATACGCCGCCGTGGATGGGGCCGTGGGCGAGATCTGCGCCGGCCTCGACCAGGACACTCTCGTTTTGGCCTTTGCGGTGCACGGGATGGGCCCAAACCCGGGCTGGGCCGATCTCATGGCCGACATGCTGGCCGATGCCGGGCGCGCTCGGGGGGCCGCCGCGCCGCGGCGCGGCCTGCTGTTCGCGCTCAAGAGTCTGGTGCCGTTCCACTGGGTCCGTCCACTCCTGACCCGGCTGCCGAAGGGGGCGAGCGATCGGCTGGTAGCACTCTGGTCGGCCCGGATGCTCGACTGGTCCGCGACCCGCCATTTTCCGTTGCCGATGGACCATGCCGGCTATCTGCGCGTGAATCTGCGGGGCCGCGAGCGCGACGGCATCGTGCCGCCGGGGCCGGCCCATGACGCACTCCTGGGCGAGCTCGCGGATCTCGTCCGCTCGCTCCGGGATGCCGCCAGCGGCCGCCCCCTGGCGGCGGCGGTCGAGCGGCCGTGGCAAGAGCTACCGGACGCCGCCGAGCGCCACCTCCTGCCCGATCTTTTGGTCACCTGGGCCGGGCCGCGCGCGGCCGAGGTGCGGGAGGTGGTCTCGGATCGCGTGCCGGGCTGGCGCTATTCCGTGCCCAGCCGCCTGCCCTCCGGCCGGTCCGGCAATCACCTGGGGCGCGGCTGGTTCATCGCCGCCGGGCCCGGGGTCGTGCCGGGCGAGGTTGTAGCCGGCGGCGACATCGTCGATCTCGTCCCCACGGCGGCAGCGGCTCTCGGGCTCGCACTCGACCCGGCCTGGCAGGGCCGGCCGTTGGATCTCGAGGGTAGCGGGGCGACCGCGTGATCGACGGAACGCAGGACATCGCCGACGGCGGGCGGGTCGACTGCGACGTCTGCATCGTGGGCTGCGGCCCGGCCGGCATCACGCTCGCCCGCGAGCTCGAGGCCACGGGTGCTCGCATCCTGCTGCTCGAGGCCGGCGGCCGGCGCTACCGGCGGCGCGCCCAGGCGCTGCTGGACGGCACGGTCGAGGGCGATTCCTACCCGCGGCTGCGCGACACGCGGTTTGCCGGGCTCGGCGGAGCGTCGGAGCTATGGGCGGGCTGGTGCCGGCCGCTCGACCCGATCGACTTCGAGGTGCGCGACTGGGTGCCGTCGAGCGGCTGGCCCTTCGGCCGCGCTGCGCTCGACCCCTTCTATCAGCGCGCGCACGCGGCCTGCGGCTTGGCCCAGGCGGACTACGACGCAGCGTTCTGGGAGGCGCGGAGCGGCCGGCGCCGGCTCGCCGTCGCGGACGCGGGCCTCGCCACCAGCATGTTCCATGTGAGCCCGTACCGATTCGGGAAGGTCTACCGCCGCGCCCTCGAGGCCTCGGCCACCATCCGCGTGCTGCTAGAGACGGTGGCGCTGCGATGCCACGCGGCACCGGCGAGCGACCGGATCGAGCGGATCGCCGCGGCCACGCTCGACGGCCGCCGTTTCGATGTGCACGCCGCACAGTTCGTCCTGGCGACGGGCGGCGTCGAGAACGCCCGGCTGCTGCTGCTCTCGGGCGAGCAGCCGGCGACCGCGATCGGCAACGGCCGGGGCCTCGTCGGCCGCTACTTCACCGAGCACGCGTTCGTCGAGCCCGGCACCTTCGTCCCGGCCGACCCGGCCATTGATCTCTCCTTCTACTTCCCGCAGCGGACGGCGGACATGCCGGCAGGTGCCAGGGTGCGGGCGACCTTCGCCCTGTCCAGCGCCACTCTCGCGCGCGAGCGGCTGCTGAATGCTGCGATGTTCTTCCTGCCCGCCTACGAGGCCGACGCCGTCTTCACCGACCCGGCGGTCAAGGCCATGCTCGAGCTCTGGGACAAGGCGCGCGGCCGGGGTGTGCCGGGTGACATGGGCGGGCTCGTGGCGCGCGCAGCACGGGCGCCGCATCGGCTCGTGCACGCTCTCTGGCGTCGGGTGGGAGTGCGCGGCGGCCGGACCGCCCGCTGGCGCATGCGCTCGTTCATCGAGTGCGAGTCGCTGCCCGGGAACGCCGTTCGCCTCGGCGACGCCCGCGATGCCTTCGGCCGGCAGCTGCCACGCCTCGACTGGCGGCTGAGCGAGCGCGACGTGCGGAGCGTGCAGCGGGCTTTCGCCCTTCTGGGTCGGGCGTTCGAGCGCGCCGGGCAGGGCCGGATCGAGCTCGACTTTCCCGACACGGCCGACTGCTGGCGGGCGGCCTGCGCCGGCGGCAAGCACCACATGGGCACGACGCGGATGCACGAGTCCCCGACCCAGGGGGTGGTCGACGCCGACTGCCGGGTGCACGGTACCGCCAACCTCTACGTGGCCGGCAGCTCGGTTTTCCCGACCGGCGGCTACGCCAACCCGACACTGACCATCGTGGCGCTCGCCATCCGGCTCGCCGACCACCTCCGGGCGGTGCGCGCGGCACCGCCCGCGCGCCCGACTCGGGCGCCGAGCGCAGGCGGCGGCCCGCGCTCGTAGAAGCCCTCGATCGCTTCGCCCTGGCAAGTCTGCGCCTCAAGCTTCTAGGGCAACTCTCCGGGCGGGTAGATCGCCTGCCTGCCGAGGCCCCTCTGGCGGCCGCGAGCGATGGGCGCAAGGAGGATCGCTGATCTGGTGGATCGCGCGCACCGTCGCGATGACCGTCTGGGTGCGGTTGCGGTCGCTGCCGACAGAGGCCGCCCAGGGGCCAGGCCGCGAGCAGCAAGCGGCCGGCACCACGCGTCGTGGGGCCGGCGCACCGACCAGCCCGCCGGCGTGGAAGATGCCCGAGAGCATGCTGCCGCCGAAGAGCCCGCCACTGGCCCACACCGCCGAGCGCCCCGGGGCTCGGCCCGAGGATCGCCGCGCGGATGCCGATCCGGTTGAGGTCGGCCATGATGCTGTCGGCCAGCCCTGGAAGTCGAGCCTGCCGCTGGTGACGAAGCTGGCGACCGCATCCTCGGCGCTGCGGAAAACACCGCCGAGCGCCGTGCTCAGCCCCTGATCCCAGTTGACCACTGCGTCGGCATGGCGGGCGGCGGCCGGCCGGGTCTTCAACGACGCCTCGCCGGCCGCCAGGAAGGCGTCACGCGAAGCGCTCAGCTCCACCGCCGTCACGCTCAGCTCGCGCGAGACCACCTCGATCGGCTCGCCCCTCAATAGCCGCAGCACGGCACCCTGCTTCCGCCTCGCCGACATCCGCGGCCGCGGGGCCGGCCCGTCGACCGTCTCGCCCGTGATCTCCACCGCGTCGCTTCCCGCGATTAAGCCGACTGCGGTGTCTCAACGAACCGTCGACCGGGGGAGGCATGTCGGGTTCTCCGGAAAAAAGAAGTCAACCGACGAGCGGGTCGCTCGCCAGGTTGTCGACGGTGACCGCGAGCCTGCCGATCCCGCTGACCGGCGAACCGAGTTGGCAGGACCCCATGGTCGCCGGACTGACGACCGACTGGCGCGCCGGCAGGCCCGGCGCCGAGGCATCGGTCCACCCCGATGCTCGAGCTGATCGGCAGATTAAAGTGTCGTGAGGATTGGCAAGGGCCCAGGTCCAGCCCCTCGTTGCGCCGCGCATCCGCCATATATCGCGGGCGCACTGCACCTGCGGCACGAGACGCCGGCAGACAGCATTCGGTGGGCGCATCGACAGAGGAGGAGTGGTCGCGCATGGACAACAACGACCGACAGGCGATCAACGGGTTGTTCGACAAGCTCGCACAGGTCGAGCGTCAGGTGCCGGCGCGGGACGCGGAGGCCGAGCGGTTCATCGCCGAGGCCATCGCGCGGCAACCGGGCGCGCCCTACTACATGGCGCAGACCGTGGTGGTGCAGGAGCATGCCCTGAATGCTGCCCAGGCGCGGATCGAGCAGCTCGAGGCCGAGCTGACCGAGGCACGGCAGGGTGCCACGCAGGGCAGCGGGTTTCTTTCGGGCCTGTTCGGCGGCGGTGCGGCACCGCGCCGACCGGCACCGGCGGCGCCGCCGATGCCGCAGGGTGCCCGCGGCGGCTTCCTTGCGGGGGCGGCGCAGACCGCCATGGGCGTGGCCGGTGGGATGCTGCTTGCGAATGCCGTTGCAGGAATGTTCGCGAGCGAGGCGGAGGCAGCGGAAGCGCCGGCGGAGGAAGAGCCCGAGCTCGACGCTGCGGCGTTCGACGACGGCGAGTGGTGACCCGGTGGCGTCTCGGGACATGTCGATGTCTTGAGGCGCTCGGCATGCGACCATGCGCCGACGGTCTTGCCGTCGGCGTTTTCGCGCCAAGGGAGCGACCGCCGACGCGAGCCACCGCTGCCTGCTCGCCTCGCGGCAAGCCTTCGGCGTGGCGTCGGCACCCTAGGCGCGCAGCTTGGGCATGGCGTGATCTCCGGGAGGAAGAGGTCAGGCGGTGACCGGATCGCTCACCCGGTACTCGACGGAGACGACGAGCCGGGCCGTGAGGATCGGCGCCGCGCCCTCCATGGTGACGGCATCGGTTTCAGGCCCGGATGGGGTCAGGTTCGCGGCGAGGCCGCCGAGCGAGGGATCGGTCCTGAGCGCCGCGCCGATGGCGGCATAGGACTCAAGCAAACCGGCCTCCGGGAAACCCAGGGCGGTTCAATCGGGCTCCAGAGAGCCCGCCAGGGCATTTCAGGGCCGGCGTCCGTGAATTGCCGCCCCGCATACCCCTCGGAAACAATGGAAAAATCCGATCGCTGCCAGACCACGAGACATCTTTCGTTCGGGCAGCTGGCGGAGGGAGCGTCCGCCGAAGGCCTGTTTCAGGGCATTGCATCGTGTGCCCAAAAGCCGCTGTTCTTCAGCATGTTAAACGAAATCGCCGTCGCTGGCTGTTTCATCTTGTTTCGCACAATCACACCTCGTATGATGGATGCGTAGTTGGAGTAGGATATTAGGCGGACGGTGCCATGCCTCGGGTTGCGCGCGAGCTTTCCCCTATCGAGGTGCGGCGGCTGATCCTGCCCGGCTTTCACGCCGTTGGCGGGGCTACTGGGCTCTATCTCCAGGTGAGCGAGAGCGGCGCCCGTTCCTGGGTGTTGCGAATCAAGATCGGCGACAAGCGTCGCGATATCGGGCTCGGCTCGTTCGTCGACGTGCCGCTTGCCAGGGCACGAGAGAAGGCCAGGGAGCGGCGGGAGGAGATCGAGCGCGGCATCGACCCCATTGCCGAGAAGCGCGCGGCCAAGGCCGCCCTGAGGTCCGCGGCGGCGAAATCTGTTACTTTCGATGAGGCTGCACGGCGTGTCGTCGCCATGAAAGTTCAGGAGTTCAGAAATCCGAAGCATGCCGCGCAGTGGTCGAGCACCCTGACCACTTACGCCAGCCCTGTTGTCGGCAAGCTGCCGGTCGAGGCGATCGAGTTCGGCCACGTAACCGAGATCCTATCGCCGATCTGGGCGACGAAGACCGAGACGGCGACCCGGTTGCGCCAGCGCGTCGAGGCGGTTCTGGACTTCGCGACCGCGCACGGGCTTCGCTCTGGCCCGAACCCTGCCCGTTGGAAGGGCAATCTTGACGCGGTGCTGCCCAAGCCGGCGAAGTTGAGGAAGGTGCAGCATCACCGGGCCCTGCCGATAGATGATATGCCGAGCTTTCTCGCCGAGCTGCGACAGCGTGCCGGCGTCGCGGCCAGGTGCCTCGAGTTCGTGGTCCTGACCGCCTGCCGGTCGGGCGAGGCCCGCGGCGCCCGCCGGTCGGAGATCGACGTCAAGGCAAAGCTTTGGACGATCCCGCCTGAGCGCATGAAGGCTGGCAAGCCGCATCGTGTTCCACTCTCTGACGAGGCGATGGCCCTTCTCGGGGCTCTGCCGCGCATCGCCGGCACTGATCTGCTTTTCCCCGCCCCTCGTGGAGGCGGTGAGCTGTCAGACGTGGCGCTCCTGGCCGTCATGCGCCGCATGTGCGTCGACGCGGTGCCGCACGGCATGCGTTCGACATTCCGCGACTGGACTGCCGAGCGGACGGCCTATCCTCGCGACGTGGCTGAGATGGCCCTGGCGCATGCCATCAGCGACAAGGTCGAGGCCGCCTATCGGCGTGGCGAGTTGCTGGAGAAGCGGCGGCGGATGATGCAGGACTGGGCTCGGTTCGTGACGACGCCCCGGCCCCGGGTCGAGGTGATCGAGCTGGCCGCCCGGTGGTAGAATGAGATGAGCGCGCGACACTGCAGCGTTCGGGCTCGTGGGCATCGCAATTGGGCCTCGAGAACATGAACGAGCTTGTCGCAGAAGTTGCTCCGCCGGACGGCCAAACTGCCGATGGTCTCATCGAAGGTGAGGAAGCCGTCCGCTTGGTCATTGAGGCGTCGGGCTGGGACCGCACTTCCGCAGGTATCTGGCTCGTGGACAGAGTCGTAGGTGACGACCTCAGTTCGCCATATAGCGTAGCCACTGATGTAAGGGAGGATTCCCTCTCCAAGCGCAGAGGCGGTAAGATGCTGGAAACGCTTGGAGGGTTG
>CAYWSB010000165.1:0-11286 GCA_964460465.1 uncultured Geminicoccaceae bacterium
CATCTGCTCACTGCCAAGCTCATGAAACAGCACGAAAACTTCTCAAACGGGCTCTGAGTCGAGCGCCGGGAGGGTGCGCGCGATGGGCGAGGGGGATCTGCAGGCGGCCATCGAGGCCGCCGAAAAGCTGGCGGAGGAGAGCACGACCGGTGGCCTTCAGGTGGCGTTCGATGCGCTCGAGCGCGAGGTCGTGGCCTTCGAGGCGAACGGCTATCCGCTGGAGTCGATCGTCCCGACGGGCAGCGACCAGGGCCTGGGGTTCGCACTCCGCGGCAAGGATGGCGCGGGCTTCTTCGCGGTCTATTCGCGGCTGCTCAAGGACAAGCTCTGTGCCGAGGGCGGCGAGTTCAACACGTTGATCAAGAATGGCATTCAAGCGAGTGTCGGCTCGATCTTGACGTTGATCGTGGCTGCGACCGGCGTGCCCGCCATAGCCCTCGGCGTCCTGGTGCCGATCGCCGTCGTCATTGCGCATACCGGCCTCGAAGCCTTCTGCGCGATGCAGGAGGCACCGACATGACCCTCGCGGCGGTTATTCGTGCAGCGAGCGAGACCCGCTTCAATCCCCGCACGCTCGAGCAGCGGCTTTCCCCCGACCTCTTCGCGAACCTCTCGCCTCGCGCAAACTGGTTCATGCAGACGCTCGCCGAGGCGGACGGCCGGGGCATCTCGACGGCACTGCTGATGCGCGACGACTGGCGCGACGATCCCGCGGCGCGGCGGGCGTTCGAGCGACTTGAGGGCGACGACCTGCTCGAGGTCATGGTGCTGTTCAGCGTGTTCGTGCACGAGGCCGCGCATCAGACCGATCTGCTGATCTCGCCCTTCGGACTGCAGTACTACGCAAATCTGCTGCGCGAGTATCAGCTCCTGCAATCCCTGATGCCGCAAATGCTGGACGATCCGGCAACCGTGCGCGAGATCCGTTTTCTCGCAGGTCTCGACGAGCGCATCGATTGGGCGGACCTGGAGCATCAGGCTCTGGACGCCCAGTGGCGGTCGCTCGTCGAGCTCGTAAGGGTCGCGTATGCCTGGGGCGATCTCGAAGCGATTCCGCCCTTGGGCAAGTACATCGTCAAGGGCTGGGGGCCGGGACTCGACCAGTCGGGTGACCCCTTCGGTGTCGGCCTCGATCTCGAGCCGGTCACCGTGCTCGGCTTCTTCCATAGCTTTCGACCACCGGATCGGCCGTTCTGGTACATCCGGCCGCTGACCTTCCTCGAGACCAAGGCCGTGAGCAACAGCCTGCTTTATGTCGTTCATCTGCTGGGCGAGGGCGGGATCGCGGCTTGCCGTCGGTTGCACCGGGAGATCTACGGCCCGGCGGCCGCGGCCCACCCCGACTACCGCTTCGTCCTCGACCTCGGAGCCCGTCTCTACGCCGCCGACTCGTTCGATCAGGTGCTGGCGAGCGGCAACGCGAAACTCGTGCGGTCGGTGCTCATCTGTGTTTCCGGCCTATCCTGGTTCGCCCTTCATGCGCCGCCGCCGTTCAAGGGTACCGATCCCCGCGGTTCCAATCCGGTGCTTCGCTTCTGGGGCGCCTATGGCCTGATGCGGGCGGTCATTCGCGGCAAGCTCGCGGTCGGCATGCCGTCGATGGCCGAGGTCCTGGACGTGCTCGACGAACAGGAGATCTTGCAGCACCTCCATCACGTGCGGGTCGGCGACAGTCTGGATCGCTGCCGGCAAGCGCTGGGCGCGTTGCAGGAGCGGAATCGGACGCGGACGTGGCACCCGAAGGTAGCTGCGCACTTCGCGCACCTCTTTGGCCGCATGCTGCCGCAGTTCGCCGGCCGCAAGGCAAGCTATGCCTCCGGGCTCGGGATGCCGGATACCGGCAGCCCGCTGATGCATTGCCGATCGAACGACGATGTGGATGTCGTGGCAACGGACTATGAGGCACCGTCCGAGCTTCGGGACTGGTTCGACATTCGCAGCGATCTCTACTTCCGCCTGAACACGCCGGCGAAGACGGTGATCGACCGCCTGGACGCTCACTTCCAGGCCTTTCTGGTGCCCCACTTCTGCGAGTGCGGCAGCCTGACGCCGCAGTGGCATTCACGCTTCAGCGAAACGTTCGTCGTGCGCTGCAACGGCTGCGGCAGAGAGCAGGTGTTCGATCGGAGCGATGCGAGAGTCATCCACTTCGCGTCGCCGGATTGACCGGCGGTCAGGCGGCGAGCCTGATCTCCAGCCGCTGGAAGACATCGTCCAGGGCCTCGACGAGCCGGTCCATCTTGGCGTCGTCGTGCAGCGGCCCGGGGGTCAGACGCAGCCGTTCCGTGCCCTTGGGCACGGTGGGATAGTTGATCGGCTGAATGTAGATGGCGTGCCGTGCCATCAGCGCGTCCGTGGCGGCCTTGCAGCGCACCGGGTCACCCACGAGGACCGGGACGATGTGCGACGGGCTCGCCATCACCGGCAGCCCGGCCGCGGCGAGCCGCAGCTTGAGGGTCGCGGCACGCTCCTGCTGGGCCTCCCGCTCCCTGCACGAGCTCTTGAGATAGCGCACCGAGGCGAGAGCGCCGCCGACCACGGCCGGTGGCAGGGAAGTGGTGAAGATGAAGCCGGGGGCGAAGCTGCGCACCGCGTCGATCACCGCCTGCGACGCCGCGATGTAGCCGCCCATGCAGCCATAGGCCTTGGCGAGCGTGCCCTGGACCACGTCGATCCTGGCCAGCGCCGCGTCGCGCTCGGCGACCCCGGCACCCGTCGCCCCGTACATGCCGACCGCGTGCACCTCGTCGATGTAGGTCATCGCGTTGTAGCGCTCGGCCAGATCGCAGACCGCGTGGATCGGGCCGAAGTCGCCGTCCATCGAGTAGACGCTCTCGAAGATGACGAGCTTGGCCCGCTCCCCGGGCTCGGCCGCGAGCAGGCGCTCGAGATGGTCGAGGTCGTTGTGGCGGAAGACCCGCTTCTCGCAGGCGCTCGCCCGGACGCCCGCGATCATCGAGGCGTGGTTGAGGCTGTCGGAGAAGATCACGCAGTCGGGCAGGAGCCTGGCGATGGTCGAGATCGCGGCCTCGTTCGCCACGTAGCCCGAGGTCATGACGAGCGCGGTTTCCTTGCCGTGCAGGCTCGCCAGCTCGCGCTCGAGGAGCACGTGCAGGTGCGTGGTCCCCGAGATGTTGCGGGTGCCGCCCGCTCCCGCCCCGTACTCGCGGAGTGCCCGCTCGGCCGCCTCGAGCACGACCGGATGCTGGCCCATGCCGAGATAGTCGTTGGAGCACCAGATGGTGACCTCGCGCTGCCCAGCCTCCGGACACCGATGGTCGGCCGCCGGGAACTGCCCGACCTTGCGCGCGAGGTCGGCGAAGACACGATAGCGCCCCTCGGCCCGCACCCTGGCGACGGCGGCAGCGAACTGGCTTTCGTAGATCATGACGGTCTCGCTTCAACTCCCCGCCTGCGAAGCTTAGCCTCCGGATAGACAGAACAAAGCCGTCACAAGGCCGCAGCTTGAGCGGTTTTGCCCGGGCCGTCGCCGCCCCGGTCGACGACGAACGGATGCACCGGCGGCTCCTTGGCGCGAAAGGCGAAGCGGCGGAGGATCTCGGCGTAGCCGCCCTCGAACACGTAGCCGCCGTTGCGCCGCCGCCAGCCGGCGCGATCCGCGGCGTAGACCGCGGGCAGCTCGTACCAGGGCAGGGCCGGGCGGGCATGATGGACGATGTGCAGGTTGTTGTTGAGATAGAGCAGCCGCATCAGCGGCCCCGCCTCGACGATCACCGTGCGATGCTCGACCTCGGGTCGCGCCTGGTGCTCGAGGAACGAGCGCACCAGCATCAGCGACGTGGCGGGCCAGACGACGAGCAGCACGTACTGCCAGAGCGGCATGCCGCAGGCGAGCACGAGCCAGCCGAGCAGCACGGCGACACCGGCAAGATGCTTCGCCCAGGCCCGGCGCAGGCCGGGCTCGCCCGCCACCAGCGCCTTCGCCTGCTGGACGAGGAAGCCGCCGACCACGAGCGCGGTGCCGATGGTCAGCCGGCCGAAAAGCGTGTTGCGCAGCAGGAGGAGCCGCCGGCGCCAGCCCGGCAGCCGCTCCCAGGTGGTGCTGGTGACGTAGTAGCTCTCGGGATCGTCCAGGGGATCGGTGAGGTTGGCGTCCTGGTGATGCTGGAGATGCTGTGCCCGATAGACGTCGAACGGCAGCCAGAGCAACAGCGGCAGCCCGCCGACCAGCGCGTTCAACCGACGGTCGCGGGTCGGATGGCCGTGCACCAGCTCGTGCAGCAGCGAGCTGTGCCAGGCGACCAGATAGGCACCGAGCGGCATCAGCACGTACCATGGCAGTGCTGCGTGCCACCAGGTGAGGGCGAGAAAGCCCCCATGGATCGCGACCGAGAGGCCAATGGTCGGCCACTCGACCGTGACCGGTCTTCGGCTCGGCACCGTCGCTCCGCCCATGCACCGCCCTTTCGTCGCTTCTCGTGCTTCGAGGCGTCTGCGGAACCGGCAGAGGCCCCAGCCGACGAGGAACGCCACGGCCGGGCCGTTGTCAAGATCGCGCGAGAGGCGAGCGGCCCGGCGGCGTCACCGCTCGCGCATGGCGACCAGGCCTGCACTCACGATGGTGGCGGCGCCCAGCAGCGTCAGCGGGTCGGGGAACTCGGCGAACACCAGCATGCCGATGATGATGCCCCACAGCAGCTGGGTGTAGGTGAACGGTTGGAGCACGCTCGCCTGCGCCAGCTCGTAGGCCTTCATCAGCATCATGTGGCCGACGATGCCGGTGCAGCCGAGCACCACGAGGCCCAGCCACTGCTCCGGCGAAGGATTCTGCCAGAGAAACGGGCCGACCAGCGACGCCACCAGGCAGCCGATCCAGGCGACGTAGCCGTAGGACGTCTCGAAGCGGTCCTCCTGTGCGAGGAGCCGGGTCAGGATGGTGTAGATCGCGAACATCGCCGCACCGACCACCGCCACGATGCCGACCGGGTCGAGGAAGCCGTCGGTCGGCCGGAGGATGATCAGGACACCGACGAAGCCCGCGGCCACCGCGATCCAGCGCCGTGCACTGACCCGCTCGCCCAGCAGCACCGGCGAAAGCGCCATGACCATCAGCGGGCAGGCGGCGAAGATGGCCTGGGCGGTGCTGAGCGGCATCTGCCCGACCACCCAGGCGAAGACCCCCACCTCCACCACGAAGATGACCGAGCGGACGATCTGCAGCCATGGCCGCCGGGCGCGCAGCGCCTGCGGCAGCCCGCCCGGCCGGTTGGCGATGAGCACGGTGGCGAACGCGGCGAACATCCAGTAGCGGACCATCACGATCTGCGCCACGGCGAGGTCCTGGGCGAGCGTCTTGGTGATCGCGTCCTGGCTCGCGAAGGTGAACATGGTGGCGAGGATCAGGGCGATCCCCCTGAGGGACCCGGTGGGCGCGCTCGGCAATTCGACGGCTCTTTTTCAGTGTGGCGGCAGCATGCGAGCAGGCTCCTAGCAGGCGCCGGCGAGGCTGGCGACGACGACGATCACTCACGCCGATGGGTTGAGGCGAATGAGGTGAAAATTCTACTCTTGAGTTCGCGCAATAGGCGAAATCGCGCGGCGCCCGATTCTCGCGAAGCCATGTCCATGATGTGAAAGGCGAATGACAGTTGGTCGACAGGGCATCCACATCCCGGTGAACAAGCCTATCCCCGCTTTTGTGGATAAGCCCCCTTTCCGGGAACCGCGCGTGCGGCCGCGGCGGCAGGCGCCGGGTTGAATAGCAGGGTTTCTCCGCGCGGCCATCGCAGGCAGTCTTGCATGCAGGGTGTAAGTCGTTGCTTCAACTGGGTAAGCCTCGCGCGCCCGGGATGCGCAAGGGCATCTGCGACAGAAACCGGCAGGGGGCTCCGGGCGACGCCGACCGGGTCGCCGCCGCAGCCGATTCCCGGGCGCGGCGCGCCACCTGTGGATAATGTGGAAACCACGCTAAGCTCTGCCGCCGTCTCGTCAACTTCAGGCCGCGCCAAGCCCGAAGCTGGTCCGCCGGCCGATCCGCGCTATAACTCTTGCGAGCCGCAGCGCGAGCCCGTCCGAGGAGCCCATGTCCCGCATCGCTACCGTCCTCCGCACCACCGCCGTCGTCGCCGTCGTCGGGCTCGCCGCGACCGGCCCCGGCGCGCGCACGGCCTCGGCCGAGATGGCGCGCTGGGTGATCGACCCCGAGCATTTCTCCATCCTCTTCAGCGCCAGCCACATCGGCTACCAGCAGCAACTGGGCCTGTTCCTCGACGGCAGCGGCAGCTTCCGCTTCGACGAGGCGAGCCGGGAGCTCGCCGACCTCGTGGTCGAGATCGACGCCAGGAGCGTCTTCACCAACCATCAGGCCCGCGACAGCCATGTCAGGAGCGGCGACTTTCTCGATGCCGAGAACCACCCGCTGATCCGCTTCGTCATGACCGGGGCCGAGCCGGCCAGCGAGACCACGGGGACGATCACCGGCGACCTCACCATCCGCGGCGTCACGCGGCCGGTGACCCTTGACGTTCGCCTCAACAAGATCGGCCCCTATCCCTGGGGCTCGACCTACGTCCTCGGGGTCTCGGCCGAGACCACCATCCGGCGCAGCGAGTTCGGCAGCACCTATGCCCTCGAGGGCGGCATCGTCGGCGACGAGATCCCGCTCGTCTTCGAGGTCGAAGCCATCCGCCAGGATTGAGGGGGCGACCATGGCCAGCCTCGTCACCCGTGCCCGCGGCCTCGCCCGCTCGCTCTGGATGTACTACTGGCCGCCCGGCAGCGGCCGGCGGCTGCGCGCGTTCTACGGCAGCCTGATCCCGTCCGGCGGGCTCTGCTTCGACATCGGTGCGCATGTCGGCAACCGCAGCCTGACCTTCCAGCGGCTCGGCTGCCGGGTCGTCGCGGTCGAGCCGCAGCCCGATTTCGCCCGTTTCCTGCGCCACCTGTTCAAGCACCGCCCGGGCATCGTGCTCGAGGAGGTGGCGATCGCCGCCACACCCGGCGAGGTCGAGCTGTTCGTCAGCGCCGCCACGCCCACCGTCACCACCGCGTCCAGGAGCTTCATCGACGGCGTGGCCGCCATTCCGTCCTTCCAGTCGGTGGAATGGGCCGAGTCCGTCCGCGTCCCGGCCCTGACGCTGGATCAGCTCGTCGACCGCCACGGCCTGCCCGACTTCCTCAAGCTCGACATCGAAGGCCTCGAGGAGGAAGCACTCAAGGGCCTGAGCCGGGCGCCGCGCCTGGTCTCCTTCGAGTTCCTCGCCGGCCGCGTCGACACGGCGCGCGCCTGCCTCGATCGGCTGGCGGCCCTGGCCGACTGGTCGTTCAACCTCTCGCGCGGCGAGAGCCTCGAGCTCGAATGGCTGGACTTCGTCGACCGGCCGACGCTGGAGGCCTGGCTCGATGCCCACGCCGGCCAGGACTTCTCCGGCGACATCTACGCCCGGCGGCTGGACCCGCCCGCTTGAGCCTCGACCCGGCGCACTACTGGCAGGCCCTGCGCACCACCCGCCGCCTGCCGCCTGGCGCCGCCGCCGATCCCCTGGCCCGGGCCTATGCCGACTTCGCCACCCCCGAGCGCTGCGTGCTCGCGCATCTCGGGCAGAGCCTCGACGGCCGGATCGCCACCGCGAGCGGCCATGCCGAGGCCGTCACCGGACCTGAGAACATCACCCACCTGCACCGCCTGCGCGCGCTCGCCGATGCCGTGCTCGTCGGCGCCGCCACCGTCCGCCACGACGACCCCAGGCTGACCACGCGGCTGGTCGAGGGTCCGTCCCCGGTCCGCGTGGTGATCGACAACCGGCGCCGGCTGTCGGCCGACTACGGCCTCTTCCGCGAGGGGCCGCCGACCCTCGTGCTGTGCGCCGAGGACGCCCGCGACAGCGATCGCCTGGGCCGGGCCGACATCGTCCCGGTCGCAGCCGACGCCGAGGGCTGCTGGCCCGACGCGGTGCTGGACGAGCTCGCGCGCCGCGGCTTGAACCGGGTGTTCATCGAAGGCGGCGGCCGGACCGTCTCCCGCTTCCTCTATGCGGGCTGCCTCGACATCCTCGAGATCTGCATCTCGCCCACCGTCATCGGCGCCGGCCGGCCGGGCATCACCGGCCCCGAGATCGCCACCATGGACCAGGCGCTGCGGCTCGACGGCGAGGCCATCCCGATGGGCCGCGACATCCTCCACCACTTCCGCCTGCGGCGCCGCCCCGGCCCCTGAGCGCCGCGGCGGCGCCGGCCTTGCGACCCCTCCGGCCTTGACACGGCGTGGCCGGTGGCTGATTCGTCCTCGCCAACTCGGGCCGATGCCCGGGCGTTCAGTCAGGGAGAAACACCATGCGTCGGACACTCGTCGCAGCCGGCTTGGCGGCTGCCCTCCTGGGTGGCACCTCGCTCGCCTCGGCCGAGACGATCACCATCGCCACGGTCAACAACTCCGACATGATCATCATGCAGAGCCTCTCCTCGCAGTGGGAGCAGGCCACCGGCAACTCGATCGAGTGGGTCGTGCTCGAGGAGAACGTGCTCCGCCAGCGCGTCACCACCGACATCGCCACGGGTGGCGGCCAGTTCGACATCATCACCATCGGCTCCTACGAGGCGCCCATCTGGGGTGCCCAGGGCTGGCTGGTCCCGGTCGACGATTTCGGCGACGACTACGACTACGACGACATCTTCGAGAGCGTCCGCGCCGGGCTGAGCCACGACGGCACGCTCTATGCCGTGCCGTTCTATGCCGAGAGCTCGTTCACCTTCTATCGCAAGGACCTGTTCGAGGCGGCCGGCATCGAGATGCCCGAGCAGCCGACCTACGACCAGCTCATGGAATACGCAGCCCAGCTCCACGACCCCGCCAACCAGGTGTACGGCACCTGCCAGCGCGGCAAGCCCGGCTGGGGCGAGAACATGGCGTTCGTCGGGCCGATGGTGAACGCCTTCGGCGGCCGCTGGTTCGACATGGACTGGCAGCCCCAACTCACCTCCGAGCCCTGGGTCAACGCCGTCAACTACTATGTCGAGCTGATGAACAACTACGGCCCGCCCGGGGTCAGCACCAACGGCCACAACGAGAACCGGGCGCTGTTCGCGTCGGGCAACTGTGCGACCTGGGTCGATGCCACCTCGGCCGCCGGCTACATCTACAACCCCAACGAGAGCCGGGTCGCCGACCAGACGGCCTTCACCCTCGCCCCCAAGCAGGTGACCGACAAGGGCACCGGCTGGTTCTGGGCCTGGTCGCTGGCCGTGCCCTCCTCCTCGCAGAAGGCCGAGATCGCCAAGGACTTCATCGAGTGGTCGACCTCGAAGGACTACGTCCGCCTCGTCGGCGAGACCCAGGGCTGGGTCGCCGCCCCTCCGGGCACCCGGCAGAGCACCTACGAGCTCGAGGAGTATCTGGAGGCCGCACCGTTCGCCGAGTTCGTGCGCGACGCCATGCTCGCCGCCGATCCCTCGGACGCGACGCTCGAGCCCGTGCCCTACACCGGCATCCAGTACGTCGCGATCCCGGAGTTCCAGGGCATCGGCACGCTGGTCGGGCAGAACGTCGCCGCGGCCCTGACCGGCCAGATGACGGTGCAACAGGCGCTCGAGACCTCGCAGAGCGCGATCGAGCGCACCATGCGCCAGGCTGGCTACCTGAAATAGCCGACCCCGCGTGAGCGGGCGGCCGGCGGCACCTTGTCGCCAGCCGCCCCGACGCCGGACCATTGCCGCCGAGGGAGGAGGGGTCGATGGCCGCTGGTGCCTCGCCGAACGTCAGGACGCTGCCGCTCATCGCCCCGGCCGTGGGGGTGCTGCTGCTCTGGATGATCGTGCCGCTGGTGATGACCGTCTGGTTCAGCTTCCAGCGCTACAACCTGCTGAACCCCTTCCTCACCGGCTTCGCCGGCTTCGAGAACTACCAGTTCCTGCTCAACGACCCGTCGCTCTTCACGGCGATGTGGAACACGCTCGTGCTGGTCGGTTCGGTGCTCATCCTCACCGTCGTCCTCGGCACGCTCTTGGCCGTCCTCTACGACCAGCCCTTCTGGGGGAACGGCATCTGCCGGGTGCTCGTCATCGCGCCCTTCTTCGTCATGCCGACCGTGAGCGCCCTGGTCTGGAAGAACATGCTGCTCCACCCGGTCAACGGCATCTCGGCCTTCCTCAGCCGCAGCGTCGGCCTCGCCCCCATCGACTGGTTCGCCAGCCTGCCGATGACCTCGATCATCATGATCGTCACCTGGCAGTGGACCCCGTTCGCCTTCCTCATCATCTTCACCGCGCTCCAGTCCCTCGACGACGAGCAGAAGGAGGCCGCCCGGATCGACGGTGCCGGGCCGCTCGCCATGTTCTTCTACGTCATCGTCCCGCATCTCCGCCGGGCGATCAGCGTCGTCATCATGATCGAGACGATCTTCTTCCTCACCATCTTCGCCGAGATCTACGTCACCACCTCGGGCGGGCCGGGGCTCGCCACCACTAACCTGGCCTACTTCATCTACATCAAGGCACTCTTGGAGTTCGACGTCGGCTACGCCTCGGCGGGCGGGGTGATCGCCATCATCCTCGCCAACATCGTCGCCATCTTCCTCATCCGCACCGTCGCCCGGACGCTGGAGGTCTAGGCGATGGACCAGCGCACACCCGTCTGGGTCGGCGTGCTCGGCTGGCTCGTCGCCCTCCTGATCTTCTTTCCGATCTTCTGGACCTTCCTGACCTCGTTCAAGACCGAGATCGACGCCGTCCAGACCCCACCCATGCTGATCTTCGAGCCGACCCTCGAGAACTACGCGGCGGTGCAGGCACGGGCCAACTACGTGCGCTTCGCCACCAACAGCGTCGTGATTTCGCTCGGCGCCACCGCGCTGGGCCTTCTGCTCGCCATCCCGGCGGCCTACGCCATGGCCTTCTTCCCGAGCAAGCGGACGAGGGGCACGCTGCTCTGGATGCTGTCGACCAAGATGCTGCCGCCGGTGGGCGTGCTCGTGCCGATCTACCTCATCTTCCGCGATCTCGGCCTGATCGATTCCCGCGTCGGGCTCATCGTCGTCTATGCGCTGATGAACCTGCCGATCATCGTCTGGATGCTGTTCACCTTCTTCAAGGAGGTGCCGCCCTCGATCCTCGAGGCCGGGCGCATCGACGGCGCCGACGTCTGGGGCGAGATCCGCCACATCCTGCTGCCGCTCGCCGTCCCCGGCATCGCGTCCACGGCACTTCTGTCGATCATCCTCTGCTGGAACGAGGCGTTCTGGAGCCTCAACCTGACGACCTCCAGGGCGGCCCCCTTGACCGCCTTCATCGCCTCGTTCTCGGCACCCGAGGGCCTCTTCTGGGCCAAGCTCT
>CAYWSB010000166.1:0-11239 GCA_964460465.1 uncultured Geminicoccaceae bacterium
ACGGCGTGCCGCTCGAGGAGTTCGTCGAGGCCTTCTCCTTCACCCGCTTCGAGCCCTCCGGCGTGGTGCAGGGCAACGACACCATCAAGATGGCGACCTCGGTGCTCGACTACATCTTCCGCGAGCTCGCCGTCTCCTATCTCGAGCGCACCGACCTCGCCAATGTCGACCCCACCTCGATCCGCCACGACGCCATCGGCGAGGGCACCAAGGAGGGCGACATGGGCGACCACGTGGCCCAGCTCGCCTCGGCCGGCTTCATCCGCGGCAACCTCCGGCTCCTGTCCGGCGGCGCCAACGCCGCCATGGGCCAGGGCATCGAGGCCGGGCTTTCCGCCAAGGCCGCCGGCGGGGCAGGGGGGGTGGCCACCCTCGCCCGCGACGCACGAACCGTTTCACGAGACAGCCGCCGCCAGCAGGCGGAGATCGCCAGGCTCCAGGGCTACGAGGGCGATCCCTGCTCGGCCTGCGGCAACTTCACGCTGGTGCGCAACGGCACCTGCCTGAAATGTGACACCTGCGGCAGCACGACAGGCTGCTCGTAGGGGTCACATGGCGTCCCGTGGGCAGCGGGGCGTCTCTTTCCTTGTATTCTCCTCCTTACGGCTCCGGGGTTCGCCCCGGAGCCGTCTCTTTCTCGCGCGACGGCAAGAGGAACGGGATCCGGCCGGGATGATCCTCCCCCGGGCCTTGCCGCGCGGCGCGGCTTGACCGGCGCGGCGCCACGACCATTCTCTCCGCCATGGTCACGACCCGCCGCCACGCCCTCGCCTTCGCCGCCACCCTGACCCTGCCGACCCTGGCCCTCAGCCGAACGGCGCGGGCCTCGCTCGACCCCGGCCGCATCCGCGACCAGGCCGCGGCCTTGCCCCGCCTGCACACGCTGATCGTCGCACGGGCCGGCGAGACCGTCCTCGAGGCCACCTTCCGCGGCCCGCCGGCCGACCGGCCGGTCAACATCAAGTCGGTGGCCAAGACCATCCTGGCGACCCTGGTCGGCTGCGCGGTCGACCGCGGCATCCTCGAGGGCCCCGGTCAGCCGATCACCACGGCCCTGGGGCCATTGGTCCCCGCCGCTGCCGACCCGCGACTCGAGGAGGTGACCATCGGCCACCTCCTCTCGATGCAGGCCGGGCTCGAGCGCACCTCGGGCGCCAACTACGGCAGCTGGGTGTCGAGCCGGAACTGGGTCGCCAATGCCCTGAGCCGCCCCTTCGTCGCCGAGCCCGGCGGACCGATGCTCTATTCCACCGGCAGCTCGCACATCCTTTCGGCCATCCTCACCCGGGCCACCGGCCAGACCACCCACGCGCTTGCCAACGCCTGGCTCGGCCGGCCGCTCGACATCCAGATACCGCCCTGGGACCGCGACCCCCAAGGCATCTATCTCGGCGGCAACAACATGCTGCTGTCGCCCCGGGCACTCCTGCGCTTCGGCGAGATGATCCGCAACGGCGGCGCGCTCGACGGCCGGCGGGTCGTCTCGGCAGACTGGATCGCCGCGTCGTGGCAGCCCAGGGCGGCGTCGCGCTGGACCGGCCACGCCTACGGCTACGGCTGGTTCATGACCGAGACGGCCGGCCGGCCGCACCGTTACGGCTGGGGCTACGGCGGGCAGATGCTGCACGTCGTGCCGACCGCGGGCCTCACCATCGCGATCACCTCCGATCCCAATGTCCGCTCGCGCGAGGCCGGCCACATGGCGGGCCTGAGGGCCCTCGTCGCCGACACGATCGCCGCCGCCGGCTGAGCCGCGTGTCAGCGGCCCGGCGGCCGCCGGGCCGCGATGCACAGCGTGCAGCCAGCGTCGCAGCCTCCGGTATCGCCAACGGCGTCCAGGAGCTCGAGCGGCGCCTCGCCGGCATCGCATTCGACGTCCTCGACTTGCCGCCGAGCTGCGCCTTCCGCCGGGCCGACTGGCTGCCGCGGGCGGCGGAGACCGTGGCCCTCGCCACCGCCCTGGAAGGCAGGACGACCTGTCTCGGCTCCAGGCCGCGACCGCGCCGGCACGCCTGAGCCGGCAGCGCCGCTCGCGGCCGCCGCCGGCCGCAACTTGACCCGACGGCAGGCGGCGCTATCGTCGTCGCACAGCGATCACGGAATGGGAGGCAGACCATGGCCGGATCGTCGCGACGGTCGATCATCGGTGTCGCCTTGCTCCTCGGCCTGGCGGTTCCGGCGGCCAGCGGTGGTGCCGCCGCCAGCGCGGACGGTGCGGCGCTCGTGCAGGGCACCTGCACCGGCTGCCACCAGCTCGACCAGATCGAGGGCAGCGCCGGCTACACCCGCGAGGGTTGGCGCGAGCTGATCCTCACCATGGTCGACCTCGACGGCACCGCCGAGCTCGACGCCATCACCGCCTATCTCGCCGAGCACCATCCGCCCAGCGACCGCAGGGCACCCGTCGTCATCGACGGCCCGCACACCGTCACCTTCACCGAATGGGTGGCGCCGACGCTCGGCGAGCGCAGCCGCGACCCGGTCGAGGCCCCGGACGGCTCGTTCTGGTGGGCCGGCATGTGGGCCGACAAGGCCAACCGCGTCGATCCCGCGACCGGCGAGATCACCGTCTTCGACCTGCCGCCGGGCACCCGGCCGCACACCGTCACCGCCGATGCCGCCGGCAAGATCTGGTTCACCGGCAACGGCAACGCCACGATGGGCCGGCTCGACCCCGCGAGCGGCGAGATCACCGTCTGGGAGATGCCGGACCCTGCGGCCCGGGACCCGCACTCCGCGATCGTCGACGCGGCCGGCCGCGTCTGGTTCACCTTGCAGCGCAGCAACATGGTGGGCCGGCTCGATGCCGACAGCGGCGCCATCGACCTCGTCACCATGCCGACCGCGAATTCCCGGCCCTACGGCATCAAGCTCGACGCCGAGGGCACCCCCTGGGTCGCGGCCAACGGCAGCAACCGGCTCTACCGCATCGCCGCCGACACGATGGCGGTGACCGAGTTTCCGGTCTCCGACGAGGGCACCACCATCCGCCGGCTCGACTTCGCCAGCGACGGCGGCATCTGGTACGTCAATTCCGGCCTCGGCCGGCTCGGCCGGCTGGACCCCGCCACCGGCGACTTCCAGGAATGGGACGGCCCGAGCGGCTCCGGCTCGCACCCCTACGCGATCGCCGTGATCGACGACATCGTCTGGTACAACGAATCCCGCCAGCGGCCGGACATGCTGGTCCGCTTCGATCCGGCGACCGAGACCTTCCAGAGCTGGGCGGTCCCGTCGGGCAACATCCACGCCGGCATCATCCGCCACATGCGCCCGACCCGGAGCGGCGACCTGCTCATCCACCAGAGCAGCACCAACCGGATCATCCTGGTCCAGCCCGGCGGCGTGGCGGTCACGGAGTAGTCGAGACCACGGCAGCCGGCCGCGCGACGGGCGGCCGGCTGCCGGCGGCTCAGGTGATGTGCGCGCCGCGGGTTTCGACGAAGACGGCATAGAGCGACTGGCTCGCCGCCATGAAGAGCTGGTTGCGCTTGGTCCCGCCGAAGCAGACATTGGCGCAGATCTCCGGCAGCCGGATCTGGCCGATGCGGTCGCCGTCCGGGGCGAAGACGTGCACCCCGTCATAGCCGTCGCCGACCCAGCCCATGCCGGCCCAGACGTTGCCCTCCTCGTCGCAGCGCAGCCCGTCGGCGAAGCCGGACTTGCCGTCGAGCTCGGTGGTGGCGAAGGTCCTGGGGTTGGCGAGCCGGTCGCCGTCGAGGTCGTAGACCCAGATCTTGGCCTCGGCCTCGGGATAGTGCGACGGGCCGGTGTCTGCCACGTAGACCTTGGTGTAGTCGTGGCTGAAGCACATGCCGTTCGGCTTGAACGGCTCGTCCGCCACCTTGCGCACGGCACCCGTCTGCGCGTCGATCCGGTAGATCGCCTCCTTGATGAAGGGCTGCGGGCTGGTCGCCGCCTCCGGCACCCGCTGGCCCTCGTAGTTCATCAGGGCCCCGTAGCCGGGGTCGGTGAACCAGATCGAGCCGTCGTCGGGGTGAACCATGCCGTCATTGGGCGCATTGAGGCCGCGGCCCTCCTCGTCGGCATTGGCGAGCACGGTGACGCTGCCGTCGCGCTCGTAGCGGATCACCTCGCGCGGATAGTGGCAGAAGGCGATCTGCCGGCCCTGGAAATCGAAGGTGTTGCCGTTGCTGTGCCGCGACGGCGAGCGGAAGCGCCGGGCGACATGGCCGTCCTCCTCCAGCCAGCGCAACTGCTCGTTGTTCGGGATGTCGGACCAGACGAGATAGCGACCGACGGCACTCCACGCCGGCCCTTCCGCCCACAGCGTGCCGTGATGCAGCCGCTGGATCGGCGCATTGCCCAGCTTGGCGCGAAAGCGCGGGTCGAGCACGACCACGTCGGGCTCGGGGTAGCGCACCGGGAGGGCGCCCGGGGTGAAGTCGCGCGCCAGGGCCGCCGGCGCCAGGGCACCGGCCGCCGCCAGCCCGGCACCGATCCCCAGCACCCGCCGCCGGTCCAGCGCCACGCCGGCCTCCTCGTCACCGCCCGGCCTGGCGAAATCCACGAATCGCTGCAGTTGCACGCGTCGCATGCGCGTTTCCTTCCCTGATGTTGCTGTCGGCTTCTTGCGCCGACAGCCTTCGTTGATCGGCGATCCGCCGTCGGACCGCAAGTGGGTACGCCGAGCAGGCGTGCGATCACGGCCGGCGGCGTGGCGTCGGCGTCGCACGCGCCGCCGCCGATCAGGCGTCATTCAGCGCGAGGCGGAGCTGGAACTTCTGGATCTTGCCGGTCGCGGTCTTCGGCAGCTCGCGGAAGACGAAGCGCCGGGGCACCTTGAACGAGGCCAGCCGCGCCCGGCAGAAGGCCTGGAGCTCGGCCTCCGGCGGTGGCGCGGCGCCGGGCTTGAGCTCGATGCAGGCACACGGGATCTCGCCCCACTTCTCGTCGGCCACCGCGACCACGGCCGCCAGCAGCACCGCCGGGTGCTGGTGCAGGACGCCCTCGACCTCGAGCGAGGAGATGTTCTCGCCCCCGGAGATGATCACGTCCTTGGCCCGGTCCCTGATCTGGATGAAGCCGTCGGGGTGGCGCACGGCGAGGTCGCCTGTGTTCAGCCGGTCGCCGCGAAAGGCGGCCCCGGTCGCCTCCGGGTCCTTCAGGTAGCCGGCCATGAGCGTGTTGGAGCGGATGGTGATCTCGCCCAGGGTCGCCCCGTCCCACGGCACCGGCCGGCCGTCGAGACCCAGCACGTCGACCTCGGCCGCCAGCGGATGCCGCACCCCCTGCCGGGCCAGCAGCCGCGCCTTCGCGGCCGCGTCCGGCGTCCCCCAGTCGGCGCGCTCGGCACAGCCGGTCACCGGGCCATAGGATTCGGTCAGGCCGTAGAGATGCACGAGCTCGATCCCCATCGCGGCCAGCCCCTCGATCAGCGCCGTCGTGGGGGCCGCCCCGCCAGTCGCCACCCGGACCCGCCGGGCGGGCGCCGTGGCTGGCCGGTCCGGATGGTTGAGCAGCATGTAGAGGACCACGGGCGCACAGGCGAAATGCGTCACCCCTTCCGTCGCCATGGCCTCCAGGATCGCCGCCGGGTCCGGCCGGTCGAGGCAGACATGCGTGCCGCCCATCGCCGTCACCGCCCACGGATGGCACCAGCCGTTGCAGTGGAACATCGGCAGCGTCCACAAGTAGACCGTCCGCTCGTCGAAGCCGAGCGACAGCGCGTTGCCGATGGCGTTCAGATACGCACCGCGATGGTGGTAGACGACCCCCTTGGGCCGGCCGGTGGTGCCCGAGGTGTAGTTGAGGCCGATCGGCTGCCACTCGTCGGCAACGGCCTTGAGCGTCAGGGGAAGGGGGGCGAGGTCCGCCGTGAAGGTCGCATCGTCGAGCGCCACGACCGTGATCGCCGTCGCCAGCCCCGCCACCGCCGCCTCGACCAGCGGCACGAGCTCCGGCTCGGCCAGCACCAGCCTCGCCTCGCCATGCCCCAGGATGTAGGCAATGGTCGCCGCGTCCAGCCGGGTGTTGATGGCGTTGAGCACGGCACCGACCAGGGGCACGGCGAAGTGCAGGGCCAGCATCGCTGCCCGGTTCATGCCGAGCACCGCGACCACGTCGCCCCGGCCCACGCCCGCCCGCACCAGCCCAGCCGCGAGCGCTCCCGTGAGCGTGCCGAGCTCGCCATAGGTCAGCCGGCGGTCGCCTTGGACGACGGCAAGCTTTCCCGGAAAGACCTCGACCGACCGGCGGAGGAAATCGACCGGTGTGAGGGGCACGAAATTGGCCGCCCGCGGGGCCAGATCATCGCCCGGCAGCATGGCTCAGCCGCACCGTCGCCGGCTGTCACGCAACCGCCACGATGGCCGCGCTAGATCGGTCGGGGGACAGGATCGAACGACGGAACGGCTGAACCCATGCACGTCCGGGGACTCCTCGCAACAGCGGTCGTCGCTTTTCTGGGACTTTGGCCAGTGGCGGTCCCGGCGGTCGATGTCGAGCCGGACGAGGCCGGCCGGGCGGCGATCCTGCTCCTCCAGGCGCGGGCCCGGATCACCGTCGAGGACTACGCCTATGCCCGCCATCTGCTCCAGGACGCCTTGCCGCTGCAGCCCGACGACGCGGACATCCACAACCTCCTCGGCTTCACCAGCCGCAAGCTCGGCCGGCTCCGCGAGGCGCACGGACACTACGAGCGGGCGCTCACGCTCGAGCCCGAGCATCGGGGCGCTCTCGAATACTGGGGTGAGCTGCATCTCATGGAGGACGACGTCGCGGCGGCAGGCCGGCTGCTCGACCGCCTGATCCTCCTTTGCCCCGAAGGCTGCGAGGAACGGCACGAGCTCGAGGCGGCCATCGCGGCGCATGGCGAGCGGGTCGAGAGCGGCGGGCCCGAGCGCCGGCATCGCAACTACCTCACGAGATAGCGGGCCGTCTCGGCGAGCCGCCCCTTGGCCGCCTTGAGCTCGCTGCGGGCGACGGTGCGCAGATGCACCTCGTCCGGGCCGTCGATGAAGCGGAGCGCCCGGCCCCAGGTCCACAAGTACGCGAGCGGCGTGTCGTCGGTAAGGCCCATGGCGCCGAAGACCTGGATCGCCCGGTCGAGCACCTCGGTCTGCAGGCGGGAGACCACGAGCTTGATGCCCGAGACCTCGGCCCTGGCCGCCTTGTTGCCCTCCCGGTCCATGAGCCAGGCGGTCCTGAGCACGTAGAGCCGGGCCTGGTCGATCTGCATCCGCGAGAGCGCGATCCAGTCCTGGACATTGGCGAAGTCCGCGAGATGCCGGCCGAACGCCTCGCGCTCGATGGCGCGCGCCGCCATCAGCTCCAGCGCCAGCTCGCACTGGCCGATCGACCGCATGCAGTGGTGCACCCGCCCGGGCCCGAGCCGCGCCTGGGCCAGCGCGAAGCCCTGGCCCTCCTCGCCCAGCAGATGATCCGCCGGCACCCGGACGTCCCTGAACGTCAGCTCGCAATGCCCCTCGGGTGCGAGATGCCCCATGATCGGCAGGTTGCGCACGATGGTCACACCCGCCGTGTCGAGCGGCACGACCACCATGGAGTGTCGGGCGTGCCGCTCGGCCACGGGCCGCTGGTCGGAGCGGCCCAGGAGGATGACGAAGCGGCAGTTGGGATGCAGCGCCCCGGTCGTGAACCATTTGCGCCCGTCGATCACGTAGTGGTCGCCGTCGCGGCGGATGGTCGTCTGCAGGTTGGTCGGATCGGAGGACGCCACATCCGGCTCGGTGATCCCGACACAGGAGCGGATCTCGCCACGCAGCAGCGGGCCGAGCCAGCGCTCCCGCTGCGCGGCCGTGGCGCAGAGATGCAGGAGCTCCATGTTGCCGGTGTCCGGGGCCGAGCAGTTGAAGACCTCGGCCGACCAGGGGATCCGCCCCATGATCTCGGCGAGCGGCGCGTAGTCGAGATTGCAGAGCCGCGTCCCCGGCTCGTCGTCCCTGAGGCCCGGCAGGAAGAGGTTCCAGAGGCCCTTATCCCGGGCGAGCGCCTTCAGGGGCTCGAGGACCTCCATCGCGTGCCGGCCCGCCTGCGCCGCCGCGCGGAACGCCGGATCGGCCGGCAGCACGTGGTCGTCCATGAAGGCCAGGAGGTCCCGGCGCAGGGCCTCGACCGCGGGTGAGAAGGCGAAGTCCATGGCCGCTCCTCCCGTGCTCAGCGATGCGGCCGGCCGTGGGCGACCTCGACCGCCCGGGCGGCGAAGCGGGCAGCGAGCTCGCCCACCTCCGCCGCGTTCTCGGCCGCGGCGTTGCCGGCCTTCGCCCGGGCCGCGATGCCTTCGAAGATGACCGCGAAGCGGAACAGGGCGAAAGCGTGGTGGAAGGGCAGCAGCGTCTGCCCGTGCCCGGCGAGCCGGTCGTAGTCGGCGACGAACGCCGCCTCGTCGGGCAGGCCCAGGCCCGAAAGGTCGAGGCCGAGCAGCCCGCCGAACTCGTCCGGCCTGGAGTGCCAGGCCATGCAGACATGCGCCAGATCGGCGAGCGGATGGCCGAGGGTGGAGAGCTCCCAGTCGAGGATGCCGACGACCCGGGGCTCGGTCGGGTGCAGCATCAGGTTGCCGAGCCGAAAATCGCCGTGGACGATGGTGGCCGTGTCGTCCGCGGGGATATGGCCCGGCAGCCAGTCGATCAGCCACTCGACATCCGGCAGCGCTCGCGTTTTCGACAGCTGCCACTGCTTCGTCCAGCGGGCGATGGTCCGGGCGAAATAGCCCGCCGGCCGACCGAAGCCCTCGAGCCCGACCGCGGCCCAGTCCACCGCGTGCAGCCGGGCCAGGGTCTCGGCCATCGAGCGGTAGACGGCGCGCCGCTCGGCTGCGGTCATGCCGGGCAGGGCGTTGTCATGGACCACCCGGCCGGGCAGCCGCTCCATGACGTAGAAGGGTGTCCCGACGATGCCGGCATCGTCCTCGTAGAACAGAGCGCGCGGCACCGGCACGTCGGTCCGCCCGAGGGCCTCCAGCACCCGGAACTCCCGGTCCACCGCGTGCGCCGACGGCAGCACCTCGCCCGCCGGCTTCTTGCGCAGCACCAGGGCGCGGCCGGGGAAGGTCATGAAATAGGTCGGGTTGGACTGCCCGCCGGCCACCCGCTCGAGCCGCATCGTTCCCTCGAGCTCGGGCAGTCGCCGGCGCAGATGGCGCTCGAGCCGTGCCGTGGGGAAGTCCGCCGCCAGGCCGGCCGTGGCGTCTCGCAGCGGTGTCATCTCGGCCATCCCCGATCCGTCGCCTCCTGGTCGCGCTCGTCGGCATCGGGATAGCACCGGTGCGGCCGCACGGCCAGCGAGCCGCGACCGTCAACCCAGCCGGAGCGCCAGGATCACCGACACGGTGACCAGCGAGAAGGCGGTCGAGAGCAGGATCGCCGTCGCCGCCTCGGCCTCGCCGCTGCGGTAGCGGGCGGCGAAGAGATAGGCGTTCACGCCCGTGGGCATGGCGGCCAGGATGATGACGGTGTCGGACCAGGGCTTGGCGATGCCGAACACTTGGTCGGCGAAGAGCCAGACGACCAGCGGGTGGAGCACGGTCTTGAGCAGCACGATGCCGAGCGTCAGGCCGATGGCACCGCGGATCTGGTAGCCGGCGAGCGAGGCGCCCATGGCGAAGAGGGCGGCCGGCAGGGCCGCCCGGCCGAGCAGCTCCGCACTCGCCGCCACCGGACCCGGCAGCGCGAGGCCCGTCGCCCCGAAGGCGATCCCGCCGAGCAGGCCCACCAGGATCGGGTTCTGCGCCAGCCCCTTGGCGGTGGCCAGGAGCTGCCCGCCGGCCGGCTGCTGGGCACTGCCCCGCTCCAGGAGGATCGTGACCAGCGTCATCAGGATCGGGCCGTGAAAGGTGATGAGCGCGAAGAGCGGCAGGCTCGCCTCCTCGCCCAGCGCCCTGAGCACGAGCGGGATGCCGAGCAGGATGACGTTGCCGTAGCAGGCAGAGAACCCGGCCACGACGCGATCGCCCGCCGCCTCACGGCCCAGCGCCCGGGCGAGCAGCGCGGCGGCGGCAGCGCTGACCACCACCCCGGCATAGAAGGCGACCAGGTAGCTGGGCACGAAATCGGCCGGCCGGCCCTGGGCGGCGAGGCTGGCGAACAGCATCACCGGCAGGGCGAACTGGAAGACGAAGCGGGAGAGCGCACGGGTGGCGGCCTCGTCGAAATAGCCCAGCCGCGCCGCGGCGTAGCCGATCCCGAGCAGGGCGAAAACCGGCAGGACGATGTCGACGAACGCCGTCATGTGCCCTTTTCGCAGGCCGTGCCGCGGCGCCGGTGCCATCGTTCGGCCATTAGGACTTCCTTAAGGGCTGCCGACGCATGATCCGCCCGTCAGCCGGATGCCGGAGCGGCATGCGGTGCCACCCGAGGGAGATCGGTGCCATGCAGCAACAGGCCCAGTCTGTCGGCTTGGTGATGGCGGCCCCCGCCGAGGCGGAGCGCGCGTTCGACCAGGATCGCTGGCCGGCACCGCTCGCCACCCTGTTCATCGTCGGCACGTCCGCCATCCTGTGGACCGCGATCCTCCTCGCGGCCGCCCTCGTCCTGGGCTAGGCCAGCCCACCCTCAAGGCTGCTGCCGGCTGCGCAGCAGGGCCGGCAGGTCGGGAATCACGATGGCCGACTCGCCGGTGAAGGGCAGGGGACGGGTGCCCAGACCGGTCTGCTGGAAGAGGTCGCCGGTGATGCGGTAGTCGAGGCTGCCGGCCTCGAACGCCAGGATCCGGGCGATCAGCTCGCCCGTCTGCACGCGGATCGTCACCGGCACCACGGCCTCGCCCAGGCGCGGCACCTCGAAGGCGCGGTCGCTGACCCCGGTGCCGAACCGGCTGCCCTCCAGCTCCAGGACGAAGCGCAGCCCCTGCGCCCGGATCGGCTCCGGATTGGGGTTGGTGAAGCGCAGGTCGAGCCCGATCACCTGCTCCAGCAGGCCGGGCTCGGCGAAGCGCAGATCGGCGAGCTGCACCGCGAGCGGGTAGTCGCCGGGCGGCGTGGTGGTGCAGGCCGCCAGGAGCAGCGTAGCCAGCAGGAGCCGTTGCCGCATCACGTTCCCCCCATTGCTCCCGGGCACCGAGCCATGCCGCGCCACCCGCCTGCGATCCCCGGCCTTCTACCAGTCCGGCGACGGTTCCGACAGTGCACTGGAAGGCCGGCGCGGGGCGTCGCGCAACGCCCTGCGCGCCCACGTCGCCCGGCCGGCGCGCCAGCCCTGACGTCGCCGGCCCCGCCCGCGTCAGCTGCGCGACCGACCGCCGGGCGGCCGGCGGCCGG
>CAYWSB010000167.1:0-10973 GCA_964460465.1 uncultured Geminicoccaceae bacterium
TCAGATCAGATTTGCTTGAACCAGCTGCTTCTGCACTTCGAGCGGGAATCCACCCTGGGTATCGCGGCCATTGGCCAGACCACGGGCCCGATTGAGGATGCTTTTCGTCTGTCCGTCGAGCTGATCGAGCGGCAGGGCCTCCATGGGAAAGCAGTCGACCCAACTTTGCACGCGCTCGAGCAGATTGCTGTCGCCATTCCGGGCGACGCCGAACAGCCGTGAAGCAATAGCAATCGCTTCGAGCGTGTATCCTTCCTTGAGCTCCTCGATGCGCTTGCGCATCCTGGAAACGTAACAGAGCACATTGTCCCAGTCACCCGCCCCACCCGCGATTGCGGGGAAGGCGCGGAAAAGCAGGTCGATCGGATCGCTGGTCACCCGGAGCGCGTGTTGGAAGGGGGCGACCTCGTCGCCGAGACGTTTGGTGGTCAGGGCTGCTTCGGGCAGCTGTCGACGCCAGGCTTCGATGGCGTCGAAGCAGGCGCGTACCAGATCGGCTTCGTGGGCGTCGGCGGTCAGCGCGAACTCGTCGCGCATGGCCTGGAGGTAGAGCTCGATGTCGTCGTCGAGGGTGCGCACCTCGACCTCGAAGCGCCCGGGGGCTGCAGCGATCGCCTCGATGATCGAGGGCTTGATGTCGGGCAGGTAGATGGCGCCGGTGTCGGTGAGCTCGCGGATCGCGACACAGCGGGCGAAGGCCTCGAGGCCGGCGGCGAGGAGGACCGGCAGGAGCCCCGTGCGCAAGCCGTAGGGTGGGGCGGTGAGCGTGCCGGTGAGCTCGTCGAAGGTCTTGGTGGTGGCGCGCGGCTCGGCGAAGAGGCGCTCGATGTGGCGCCAGACGGCGGCGAGATCGGGGTCGGCGAGCTCGTCGGGCGTGGCCCAGCCCCAGCTGCCGTCGGCGGCGTCGCGGTAGAGGCCGGTACGGATCAGAACGGTGCGGGCGATCGAGGCGTCGGGGGTGGTCCAGCCGGCCATGCCGAACTCGGCAGCACCGCTCTGCTCGATGATGGCCCCCACACATTTCTTGCGCGCGTTGATCATGGGCCGACTGAGCTTCTGACGAACGATCTGCTCGTTCTGGATCCGCGGGGTGCGGCCGAAGCGATCCTCGGTCAGGCGCGAGAGGGCTTCGGCGGCGGGGATGCCGCGGTCGACGCCGAGATCCCGGCCAGCGGCGCGCCAGGTAGCACTCTGGCGTTCGGGGCGGGTCAGCTCGTCGGTGAGGCGAACGAGGTTGTCGCGGGCGACGGCGGCGAGCTCCTCGAGCTCGCGCTCGATCAAGGGATCCTGGTCGAGGTGCGCGTGGTCGCGAAGCAGGCGGCGGAGCACGAAGAGCTCGAGCGCCACCTCGCCGATCTCGAGCGGGCGGTCGGGGATGACGACCACGAGATCAGAGCGGTCGGTCGGCAGGTGCGACGCTTGGGCCGCGGCGGCCTCGAGCTGCTCCTGGCTGTCGGGGATGAGGTAGAGAATGCGGCCATCGGCATCGTCGGCCAGAGCCAGGATCGGATCGTCGAAGGCGGCGGCGAGGAAGTCGGCAGCCCGCAGATAGCTGCCCTTGAAGTAGCGGGTGATCGCCCGCTCGCTGTTGTAGCGCAAAGGCTGCACCACCGGTGCCGGGCATTCGGCGGCGAGCGTCGCGAGAAGCGCGAACTCGGCGCTTGCCGAAGCCTTCTGCGCCTCGATCAAGCCGCGGACGTCGAGATCGGCGCCGTGCCAGACCGAGACGTCGTCGTTGCGGTGGCGATGCAAGAGCAGCTTGCGCTCGAGGAGGTCGGCGATCGCCCGCTCGACCATCCGCTCGGCGTGGCCGCTGCCGGCCTCGACGGCGAAGCGGAGGCGGGCAACCGGGAGGCGGCGGCGCTCGCTCGCAGCACCGAGCTGCAAGAGGCAGGCGGCGGCCAGGACCTCGCGCTCGAGCGCATCGTCGGCGCGGGACCTGGCACTTTCGGTCTCGATCCAACGCCGATGCGTGCCGCCGCCGCCGGTGTCCGAGCGCATCGCCTCGCCGAAATAGTGGTAGAGCTCTTCGATGCCGATCCGGCCCAGGCGCGGGTCGGCCCGGCTCTGCTCGAGCTCGGCCAGGAAGGTGAAGACCGACCGTTCGTTCTGTGCCACGCGGCTGGCGAGCTGCGGCAGGAGCTCGAGGGCGGCAGGCGTGATAGCACCTGCCGCGGCGAGGATTGATGCGAGGCGTTCCTGGTCGTCGAAGCCGGTAAAGAAGCCGTGCTCGCGGGCGGCTGCGGCGAGGCTTCGGGCGGCCGTGTCGGAGCGGCTGATCGGGCGAGCCTCGGCGATCAGGCGGGCGACCAGCTCGTAGAGCTCGACGCTGTCCTCGACGAAGCGGAGCACGCCGAAGCGCCCCTCGACCTTGCGCCAGCTCGCCCGTGCGGCCTGACTCAGCCGGCCGCCATAGGCCAGGAGGCTCTGGTGGAGGAGGGCGGTGAAGCTCGCTGTCGGCGCATTTTGCCTGACCGCCCACTCGGCGAGCTCTTGGACGGCGAGGAGATCGCCCGAGCGGCCCTGCTCGACGAGCCCGTCGAGGTGCCGGCCGAACTCGTCCCAAACGACGGCGATCCGATCGACGCCCTTGCGCGCGACCTGGCCCCGGATGCGGTCGAGCGTGGCAGCGAGGTCAGTGCCCGGCCTGCAGCCGGCAGCGGCCGCCAGTGCGGCGGAGAGATCCACGATGTGGCCGTGCAGTGCCAGGACTAGCCCGCGGCTCGCACCCTCGGTGCGCTTCTCGAGGGCCTTGGCATAGCGGGGATCGACCGCCCGAAGCCGCGGGGCGATCGTCTCGAGTGCTGGCCAGGTGGCCGGGCTGTTGTCGACGATCAGCCCGCCGATGGCGGCCGCGAGCGACTTGCCGCTGCCGTAGGCGGCGATCACCAGGGTGGCAGGGCTGGGCTTGCCGCCGGCGACGGCGCGGATGACATCGAGGCTCTTTTGCGTCGGCTGATAGTGGGCGAGCCGGCTCGGCGACTTGAGGTCCGAGGCGATATTGATCGAGCGCAGATAGTCCCCGGTCGTCATCAGGCGGCCCGCACATGGTCGAAGTGGCGCTCGAGCCAGGCGATCGGCGGCCCGGCTTCGACCTGGACGACACGCTCGCCACCCAAGAGGCGGGTGCGAAACGCCCTTGCACCAAACGCCCGCTCGGCGGCACCCAAGGCATCGCTGAGGCCGTCGGCATCGAGATTGAACAGCCGGCCGGGTCCACCCGCACCGTTGAGCGCTTCGGCGAAGCCGATCTCGATCATATCGTCCGCCGCCTCGTGCTTGACGGCCAGACAATAGGCCAGGGCCTCGGGCGGCAGCCGGCCCCAGGCGCTGCGCCGCTCGTAGCGGTCGAGATCGACGTGGAGCGTCAGGAGATCGAGATGCCGCAAGGGACAGTCGAGATTGTCCTCGGGATCCGTGGTTTCCGCCGGCAATGCCCGCCTGTAGGTCTGCAGCAGGACAGCGACCTCGCGCTGCAGCGCCTTGGCCGTGGGCAGCTTGTCGCCGCTCCGCTCGATGGCGCGGGTGAGACTTTCCTGACAATGCAGCCGGTCGAAGCGCTCGGGCCGAAAGCCGTTCCAGAACCAGGACCAGACCGTATCCGGCCGGCGGCCCAGGTTGACGTGGATCGCCCACCAGCTGAGGCTGTGCTGCAGGTAGCGGTCGTGCTCCAGGAGGAGACTGCCGAGAGGGGTGGGCTCGAGAGCGCTCGCCCGATCCGGCCGCGATGCGAGGCCCGTCACCTGAAGCCAGAAGCCGATGGATTTTGCCATGTTGCGGCCGACGCCCAGCTCGTCGGCGACCTCCGGGTCGGCAAAGCCACGATCATCGGCGGATGCGACCAGGGTCAGCCCTTTGGTCAGCCAACCCGGGCGAAGGTAGAACGTTTCGTGGCCGCCAAACCGCATCGATCCTCCGAAGCTGGCCTCTAACACACCAGGCGCAGATGCTGCACCACCGAGTGGACAATCTCTACGGCCCGATCGACCTCGTCGTCCGTGTTCAAGATCGAGAACGAGAAGCGCACCGATTGAAACGCTTCTTCCTCGCTGAGCCCCATGGCGCGCAGCACGGCCGAGGGCTCGGGTCGGTGGCTCGAGCAGGCCGAGGCCTGCGAGCAGGCGATGCCCTTGCGATCGAGCTGGGCGACCAAGGCCTGCCCGTCCACACCTGAAAAGCGCAGGTTCGAGGTGTTCGGAACGCGCGGACCGGTGCCGTTGACCACGACGTCGCCGCATCGGGCGAGGACGGCATGCTCGAACCGGTCGCGCAACGCGGCCATCCGGGCAACGTCGCCCGCGAGGTTCTGGCGGCGCGCCTCGCAGGCGACGCCGAGCCCGACGATGCCGGGCAGGTTCTCCGTGCCGGCGCGGTAGCCACTCTCCTGGCCGCCGCCGAAAAGCAGAGTGGGTGGCGTTACGCCGGGTTTCGTGAGCAGGGCGCCGGTGCCCTGCGGCGCATGCAGCTTGTGACCGGAGAAGGTGACGAAGTCGACGTCGAGTGCAGCGGCGTCGATCGGCAAACGGCCGACGGCTTGCGCGGCGTCGATGAGGATCACGGCTTCATGGCGACGCCCGATCTCGACGATCTGGGCGACGGGTTGGATCACCCCCGTCTCGCTGTTGACCCAGTGCAGGGCCACGAGGCTCGGCCGCGCATCGGCCAGCACGGCCTCGAGCTCGGCCAGATCGACGAGGCCCGAAGGATCGAGCCCGAGCACTGCGGTCGCTGCGTCGTCCGCTGCCGTGCGCCGTGCTGTCTCGACTATCGACGCATGATCGCCGGCACTGCAGACCACCCGCAACCCGGACCGGCGCGCCATGCCGATTGCGGCATTATTGCCCTCGGTGGCACCCGAGGTGAAGGTCACCGCTTCGCTGTTGCAACCGAACAATGCCGCCACCTGCTCCCGGGCGATCGCCATGAGCCGCTTGCCATGCGCGCCTCGCCCGTGCGGGCTCGAGGGATTGGCGAAGTCCTCACCGAGCACCCCAACGACCGCCTCGATCACAACCGGCAGGGCCTGCGTCGTCGCGTTGTTGTCCAGATAGATCATGCCCAACGCGTCGGGATCCTCGAATGTGATAACCTTGCCTATAAGACACTTTGCAAAGCCTGCGACCATGCCCCATCGTCACTATCTCGCAAAGGGCATGGCATACCTTGCCGCAAAAAGCGAATGAAACCCGACGCACATCGCGCTAAAGTAGCTTCAACACGGTATGTGTCGCGCCACTCGAAGTCGAGTTGCCGATCGGCAGGCTGACGCTACTGTCGCGGCCGCTCCCCCACCACCCGCTGCACCGTGCCCACGCCGCAGCCGACGCGTTTGGCGATGGTCTTGATGCCGAGGCCTTCGGCCCGGAGCCGGCGGATGGCGGCTTCCGTGCGCAACGGCACCTTCGGGCGCCCGAGCCGCTTGCCCTCTGCCCGGGCGCGGGCGAGGCCGGCTTTGACCCGTTCGACGATCATCGCCCGCTCGAACTCGGCGAAGACGCCGAGCATGCCGTACATCGCCCGGCCCGACGGCGTGGCGGTGTCGAGCGCCTGCTGATGCAGGAAGAGGTCGACGCCGGCGCCGCGCAGGTCCTGCAGCGTGGCGACGAGGTCCTGGAGCGAGCGGCCGAGCCGGTCGACCGACCACGCCGCCAGCACGTCGAACCGGCGCCGCACCGCATCCTTCAAGGCGGCATCGAGGGCCGGCCGCTCGTCACGGCTCTTGCTGCCGGAATGGCCGTTGTCGGCATAGACCTCGACGACGACATGCCCGGCGCGCTCGGCCCAGGCGCGCAGCTCCAGCTCCTGGTTGGCCGTCGTCTGGCCGTCCGTGCTCACCCGCAGATAGATCGCAACCCGTGCCATGGTCCTGGCCCCGTCGTCACGCCAAGACGGAAAGCCTAACATGAGGATGTACGTAAAACAATTGTTTATTGTACCACTGACTCGCAACAGGCGAAGCCGCATGATCGCGCTCGTTCGAGCGAGCAGCGGCAACAAGGATTTCCGTACCCGGGTTTGCGGCCCGGACAAACAGCAGCTCTGCCTTTTTGCGCTCACTGCCTCGTGGCCAGCGACGGTTCAAAGTGCGAGAAGGGGAGGGCGATCTTGTTACAAACAGAGCACCAATCGACGACATCGGATGCGAACGAAATGCAGGTACGCCATGCCCTGATGACGCTGCTGACTATGGCTCTGCGTCAGCGCGACGGGACACGTGCCCGCCACGCCGGCTTCGTAAAGCGCCCAATTTTCCGCGAATTGAGCCGGCATCCGCAATCCGAGCTTTGGCATCTTGAGCATGCCGCGGCTGGAAAAATGCGCCCGGATGTCGAGGCCGTTAGTGACGGCCGAGCGGTTTCGGACCCGATATCTGTCGCGGCCGCGTGATGCCTCAACCGACCTCTGCCGCACAGCAAGGTCCGGACGGAACAGTGTTTATCAGTTATGCGCGCGCGGACGATCAGCCGCCGCCGCACGACGACAAGGCCGTCGGCTGGGTCACCTTCTTTTGGGATCAGCTGCGTTTCGAGTTGACCGACCGCGGCGCCAAGCGGGCAAAGCTTTGGCTCGACCGCTACGAGATCGATCCGGCCGAGGCCTTCACGCCGAAGATCAAGGCAGCGGTCGAGAAGGCCCGCCTGATCGTTCCCGTCTTTTCCGAAAACTGGACGCAGAGCGAGTGGTGCCGCCGCGAGGTCGACCACTTCGGCGTCAGTCATCCGGATGCCGCGCAGCAGGTGGTCCCGGTCTTCAAGGGCGAGGTGGCGCGCGACGAGCTGCCGGCGGTGATCCAGGGAGACGCCGCCCGCGAGGGTCACCGATTCTTCGCCAGGGATCCGCGCGGCAAGTTGCACGAGTTCTACTGGCGCGGGCTGCGCGACGAGGATAGCTACTTCAAGACCCTGCTCAGAGTGGCCACATCTATCAAGGAACGCTTGGACCCGAGCGACCTGGAGCCGGCACCTGCCGAGCAAGGGCCCGCGCACGCCAGCCCGGCGCATCAATTCACGGTGTTCCTCGCGACGGCGACCTCCGAGCTGCGCGACGCCCGCCAGCGGCTCAAGAACGACCTTGCCGCGGCCCGCATCAAAGTCGTGCCAGAGACCGACGACCTGCCCGACCGGGTCGAGGCCTTCACGGCAGCCATCGACGAGGCGCTGGCTTCAGCCGACCTTGCGGTGCATTTCCTCGGCGAGGGCCACGGCGTCATACTCGAAGGTGGCAGCGAGCACATAATCGATCTGCAGCTTCGCTGTGCCCGCGCCGCCGGCGCCGGCCGTGCCCTGCCGCGCATCCTCTGGGCACCACGCTGGCTGCCCGACAACAAAGGCGACGCGCGGGACCCGGTCGAAGTGGCCAAGCGCTTCGGCGGACCGCTTGCCGGCGAGGAGGTCTTCGGCAAGGAGCCGACCGACCTGTCGCAATGGATCCGTGAACGGCTGGCGGCCCCGGCACCCGAGGCAGCGGCCGAGCGCGAGGGATCGATCATCGTCGCGGGCGCGGCCGTGGTCGACGACCACCTCGTCGCTGCCCTCGCCAGCCTGCTGCAGGAGATCGGGCCGCCGGTTGAGCCCGTCTTCAGCGGCGACACGCTGCCTGAAGCATCCCCAGCTGCCTGCCTCGTCCTATGGGGGGAGGCCGACGGCTCGATCGTGAAGGAGTTGCTCGGAACGCTGCCGGCTGAAACCGGGCGCATCTGCTTGATCCTGCCGGGCGGTGACCAGCCGGCCAAGAGCCGATTCTTCCTCCAGGGGGTGGTGGCGCGGCGCCTCCCGGCCCTGCCGGACAAGCGCGCCGAGGCCAAGGCGTTGCTCGCCGACCTCGAGCTGATCGATGCCGGGCAGGCGGCCCCTCGAACGCCGTGGTCGAGACGCCGTTCGTCGGGCTGCGTCCGTTCGACCAGGGCGACCGGCAGTGGTTCCGCGGCCGCGAGAAGGAGGCGGCAAGCCTCACCCGCCTCGTGCGCACGAGCCCGTTCACCGCTGTCGTCGGTGGGTCCGGAACCGGCAAGTCGTCGCTGGTCCGCGCCGGCGTCCTGCCGCAGCTCACCGAGCAAGGTTGGCGCGCCATCATTGCGAAGCCGGGTGCCGCACCGATCGAACGCCTGGCGCAGGCACTCGCCGCCACGGATGACGAGCTCGACGACCGAATGGCGGCGGCGCGGCGCTACCGGTTCGATTCACGTTTGCGCGCCTCTGCCTTCGGGCTCGCCGAGATCGAGCGCAGCATCGACCCGGCGGCACCCCAGCTCGTGCTGGTTATAGACCAGTTCGAGGAGCTCTTCCGCTTCGGCGAGGAGGCCAGCGGCACCGCCCGTGCGGCGATGCGCGAGGAGAGCCGTGCCTATGTCGAGCTCCTGCTCAACGCCGCGAGCGGGCAGCCGGGGCGGCTGCGCGTGGTCATCACCATGCGCTCGGATTTCTTCGGGGAGTGCTCGGCCTATGCGGGCCTCGCCGAGGCGGTCAGCCGCGCCCAGTATCTCGTGCCGTTGCCGAGCCGCGACCAGCTCGAGAAGGCGATCCGCGAACCCATCGCCGCGCGCGGCGCGGCCATCGACGAGCCGCTCGTCCAGCGCCTGTTGATCGACGTCGAGGAGGCGACCGACCGGCTGCCGACCCTGCAGCACACCCTGCGGCGCTTGTGGGAGGAGGCATCGGGCGAGCCGCGCCGGCTGTCCGAGGCGCACTACCTTGCCGTCGGCAAGCTCGAGGGCTCGATCGATCAGGCGGCGGAACGGGTCACCAAGCGGCTTGTCGAGGAACATGCGGTTGACCAGGACACCCTCGAGCGGGTGATGAAGGCGCTGACCCTTCTCGACCATCACGATCGCGCAACGCGCCGGCCGAAACGGCGCTCGGCGCTGTTCGCCCTGATCGCGGAGGGCATGATCCAGAAGGACGACGCGGCAGCTTCGCTCGATCGCGTGCTGAAGGCGCTGAGTGCCGAGGCCGTAAGCTTCCTTGCGGTCGGCGAAGGCGCTGATCCGGAGGTCGACATCGGCCACGAGGCCCTGATCCGTGGCTGGCGGCGCCTCGCCGGCGCGGAACGCACCTTCAAGACTGGCTGGTTGCGCGAGGAGTACCAGGACGGCGAGGAGTGGCGCGAGCTGCTGCGCCGTGCCGCCAGCGATCGGCTGCTCTGGCCGCAGGACTGGCTCCGGGCGAAAAAGTGGCTGGAGAGCAAGGGGCTCGGCCCCGCCTGGACCGAACGCCACGGCAATGGCTGGGCTGCGGTCCAGCGCTTTCGTCGCCGGAGCCTCGAGAAGTTCGTCGGGTTGGCGTTGTCGTTCTTGCTGGTGTTCGGACCCCTCTCTTATGGCGGTCTGTTCTGGGCATGGCAATGGCGGGCCGACGCGCAACGCAATGTCGAGGAAGCGCTGCGCTTTGCCCGGGCCGGTGCGCTCGCCACTGCCGGCTACGCCCGCAGCTTCGCTGCCGGAGGCGACAGCCGAACGGCGGCACTCGTGGCCCTGGCCGTGCTGCCCGAATCCCGGGTGACCGGCGACGACAGATATCTGCCCGAGGTCGAGGCAGCCCTCGCCGACGCGCTGAGCCGCCCCTTCGAAAGCAGGCGCCTGCTCGGCCACGGGGGCTGGATTTCTTCCGTGGCGTTTTCGCCGGACGGCCGTCAGATCGTCTCGGGCGGCGCTGACGGCACGCTGCGGCGCTGGGACGCCGGGACGGGTGCCGCCATCGGCGAGCCGCTCACCGGCCACGGGCGCCCGGTCTATTCCCTCGCGTTTTCGCCGGACGGCCGTCAGATCGTCTCGGGCGGCGCTGACGGCACGCTGCGGCGCTGGGACGCCGGGACGGGAGCCGCCATCGGCGAGCCGCTCACCGGCCACGGGGGCTGGGTCCAATCCGTCGCGTTTTCGCCGGACGGCCGGCGCCTCGTTTCGGGCGGCGCCGACGGGAGGCTGCGGCGCTGGGATGCCGGGACGGGAGCCGCCATCGGCGAGCCGCTCACCGGCCACGGGGTCCCGGTCTATTCCGTCGCGTTTTCGCCGGACGGCCGGCAGATCGTCTCGGGCAGCGCTGACGGCACGGTGCGGCTCTGGGAGGCGGGCTACCTGACGGCGACGCTCGCCGAACTGGCCGAGCGGGCCGAAAGCTTGTGCCCGTTAACCGATGCCGAGCTGCGGCGACTTCGCCTGCTCGACCGGCGCTATGCCGGCGCCGCGGAGCGGGCGCTGACCGATGCCCAGCGCATGGCCTGTGGCGAGCCGGTGCCGTGAAGGGCCGATTGCCGGCACTTCGAAGCGTTACGCGACCAAGCTCGCTTCGGCAGCAGAACGGTCGAACCCGGCGCCGAAGTGGCTCGGCAGCACGGCGTATTGGATCTCGCGGCCGTGCTCGTCGAGCAGTGTCTTGGTGGCCGCCTGCCGGCCGATTCGGTCGAGGGCGTCGCGAAGAGCGGCGTTGTCCATCTGGCGAAGGGCCGCGGCCTGTTTGGCGAGCTTCGGCTCGCCGAGGCGGGTGAGGCAGTCGGGCTCGAGGCGGACATCGTAGCGGAGATAGCTGAGGAGCGGCTGGCCGCCGAGGATGTCACCGCGCAGGTCGCCGATCTCGCGGTCGATCAGCCAGGGCGTGGGAGAGGCCGACCACCATTGCAGCAGGAGCTGGGCCTGCCAGCTCGAATCGTCCATCAACATCCCGGGCACCATCTGCGCCCAGTTCCAGAGCTTGCCCGAAGCGACCTCCTTAGGCACGGTCGTGGTCTGCCACGTGCCGGTGCCGACTGAGACCAGGAGTAGGTCGTCGGGCCCGGTCGGCCAGTTGAAGGCGCAGCTCTGCATGGTCGCGAGCATGAAGAGCTGGAGGGCGGGGTTGACGCACATGCTGACGCCGCCATCGACGAAGGCGACGTCGTGGAGCGCGCCAACGCGATCCGGGATCTGCATGAGCTCCGGCACGAAATAGGTGGGGGCCGCCGTGCTGGCGCGCACCGCCCGCCACAAGGGGATGCGCCGGTTG
>CAYWSB010000168.1:0-10744 GCA_964460465.1 uncultured Geminicoccaceae bacterium
GCGACGAGCGCGAGGATGACGTGGAGAGAGAGCGCGAGAACGACGAACGAGCCGTTCACCGTCCCCACTTTCGTCATCACGTTGCGCGATCCACGTCTTCGTGAGCGACCGTCTTCAAGAGGTTTGCCGTGGATCCTCGCGACGAGCGCGAGGATGACGTGGAGAGAGAGCGCAGGTGAGGCACACGCTGAGCAACGAGCGTTGTCACCGGCATCTGCACGATTGGCCCGACAACGGCGGTGCCTGAACCCGGCGCGAGGGCGGAGTGGGGTTATTGCCGGCGCCCGGCGGCCGCGGCCTCCGCCGCAGCGGCCCGCGCCAGCGCGTCGGCGCGCTCGTTCTCGGGATGGCCGGCGTGGCCGCGGACCCAGTGCCACTCCACGTCGTGGGCGGCCATCGCCGTGTCGAGACGCCGCCACAGCTCGGCGTTACGAACCGGCTTGCGTGCGGCGGTGCGCCAGCCGTTGCGTTTCCACTGTTGGATCCAGCTGGTGATGCCGTCGCGGACGTACATGCTGTCGGTGTAAACACGCACCCGCGTGCCGGGCCGGCGCAAGGCTTCCAGCGCCTGGATCGCCGCCATCAGCTCCATCCGGTTGTTGGTCGAGGCGGGCGAGCCGCCGGACATCTCCCGGGTCTTGTCCCGCCAGCGGAGGATCGCCCCCCAGCCGCCCGGGCCCGGGTTGCCGAGGCAGGCGCCGTCGGTGAAGATCTCGACGACGCCGCCGCCGGCCTCGGGCTCAGTCGAGGCCATAGCCGCCGAAACTGCGGATCCCCCGGTGGAACCGCATCTTCTGCAGGTACTCCATCGGGTTTTTGCGGGTGACCAGTGCGGTCTTCGGCGTGTTCAGCCAGTCGTACAGCCGGGTCAGGAGGAAGCGCATCGCCGCGCCGCGGGCAAGCAGCGGCAGGGCGTCGAGCTCGTCGGATCCCAGCTCGCGCACGCTGCGGTATGTCTGGACGAGCCGCCTGGCCTTGGTGACGTTGAAGCTGCCGTCCATCTCGAAGCACCAGGCGTTCAGGCAGACGGCGAGGTCGTAGGCGAGGAAGTCGGTGCAGGCGAAGTAGAAGTCGATGACGCCGGACAGCCGCTCGCCCTCGAAGAAGACGTTGTCCGGGAACAGGTCGGCGTGGATGGTCCCCCGCGGCAGGCTCGCCGGCCATGCCGCCTCAAGCGCCATCAGTTCCTCCTCGAGCTCCCGGCGCAGCTCCAGCGCCAGGCTGTGGCCGCGGCGGAGGGTCGCCTCGTAGAGCGGGCGCCAGCCCTTGACCGAGAGGTCGTTCTCCCGGCGGCCGGGGAAGTCGGCGGCGGCACGGTGCATCCGCGCCATCGCCGCGCCGAGCTCGGCGCAATGCGCCACCGCCGGCCGGCGCGGCCACATGCCGTTGAGAAAGGTGACGATCGCCGCCGCCCGGCCGGCCACCGAGCGCAACATTTCGCCGTCGCGTCCCGGCACCGGCGTCGGGCAGGGGAAGCCGCGGCCGGCGAGGTGGTTCATGAGCGCGAGAAAAAAGGGCAGGTCGGCCGGCCGAACCCGCTTCTCGTAGAGGGTGAGGATGAAGGTGCCGCTCTCGGTGACGAGCAGGTAGTTGGTGTTCTCGATCCCCTCGGCGATGCCCTTGCAGGCGATGACCCGGCCGATGTCGTACTGGGCGACGAAGCCGGCTACCTCCTCGTCGGCGATTTCGGTGTAGACGGCCATTGCCTGTCATCTTGTCATGGGCGACGGGTGGGGGATAGTGTCTAGCGCCCGAAGCGGCGGCAGCCAAGCTGCCGGAGGGTGCGCCTTTTTTCCGAGCCGGCGGCTCCTGCCGGCCATGCCCGCGGGGATGATGCCGACCATGTCCGAGCCCGTCTGCGCCCAGTTGTCGCCGTTCGCCGTCACCCTGGAGCAGGGCAAGAAGTATGCCTGGTGCGCCTGCGGGCGGAGCGCGGCTCAACCCTTGTGCGACGGGAGCCACAAGGGCACGGGGCTCAGCCCGATCATCTTTACCGCCGAGAAGACGGAAACCGGCTTTCTCTGCGGCTGCAAGCAAACGCGGAACCAGCCCTTCTGCGACGGCTCGCATTCGAGCCTGGCGCGGCCGTGAATGCGCCTTCCGGCTGAAGCCAGGAGCGCTGCCGCCGCCGCCGGCCTCAGCGTCGCGCTGGCGGTGTCCGGTTGCGGCAGCAGCCCGGAGCCGCCCGAGTGCCCGCCGGTTTCGGTTCTGGGCGAGGCGGCCTCGCTGACCCGCTTCGCGCAAGGCAGGGGCCGCGACCTCGTCGACGTCGATTTCCGCGCCGAGCTGACGGATCTTCGCAGCGGCTGCATCTACGCCAAGGAGGAGGGCGGCGCCTCCAAGCTGGTCGTGGCCGTTGCCCCTTCGATCGCCGCCGCGCGCGGCCCGGCGAACGAGGACCGCAAGGCCGACTTCCAGTACTTCGTCAGCGTCGTCGGCGGCGACGCCGACATCCTCAACAAGCAGCTCTTCCCGGTCAGCGTCGCCTTTCCCGGGAACAGCACCCGGGTCGACATCGTCCAGGACGACCCGCCGGTCAGCATCGACCTGCCGATCGCCGCGGCCGGCGAGGAGTATTACGAGATTCTCCTCGGCCTGCAGCTCAGCGAGGACGAGCTTCAGTACAACCGGCGGATGGCCGGGGGACGCTGAGCGGAGCGCCGCGGGCAAAATCGCGCGCCCGTCGACTTCTCGCGGTACACCGCCGCGGGAATGTGCTAACGAGGTCGGACCCTCAGGCGACCACTGCGGAAGAGACCGGCTTCGCCGCCGGCGCCGAAGGAGCAACCGCCCCGGAAACTCTCAGGCACCCGGACCGCAGTTGGGATGAGGCTCTGGAGAGCAGGCGCCGGCGCTGAAGCCGGGCGCCTCACCGAAGAAGAAACCGCAAGGCCTCGAGCGCGCCTGCGGGAATCTTTCAGGTTCGAGGACAGAGGGGGCACGCATCGGGCGCTGGCAGAAGCGGATCTGCGCCCGGATGACCGTGTCCGTCGCCGGAGGAGAGCCGCTTGACTGCCACCGCCGATCAGCCGCTGAAGACGACGCCGCTCCACGCCCTGCATCGCCGGCTGGGCGCCCGCATGGTGCCGTTCGCCGGCTACGAAATGCCGCTGCACTACAGCCAGGGCATCATCGCCGAGCACCAGCACGCGCGGTCGCACGCGGTGCTGTTCGACGTCTCGCACATGGGCCAGGCCACCCTGCGCGGCGACGACGCTGCCGAGGCCCTGGAGAGCCTGGTCGTCGCCGACCTCGAGGGCATGCTCGTCGGCACCGTCCGCTACACGCTGCTCACCAACGACCGGGGCGGCATCATCGATGATCTGATGGTCGTCCACGGCGGGTACTACCTCACGATCATCGTCAACGCGTCGCGCAAGGACATCGATTTTGCCCACATCGGCGAGCACGCGGGCGAGCGCTGCGCGTTCGAAATCGGCCATGACCGCGCCCTGCTCGCGCTGCAGGGGCCGGAGGCGGCGGCCGTGCTGGCGGAACTCGCGCCGGTCTCCCGGCACATGCTGTTCATGACCGCGGAGACCCTGAAGATCGGCGGCATTGCCTGCGGGATCACCCGCTCCGGCTACACCGGCGAGGATGGCTTCGAGATCAGCGTCGCCGCAGAGGACGCGCCGGGGCTCGCGGCCCTGTTGCTGGAGGACAGCCGGGTGAGCATGGCCGGGCTCGGCGCCCGCGACTCGCTCAGGCTGGAGGCCGGCCTCTGCCTCTACGGCCAGGACATCGACGAGACGACAACGCCGGTCGAGGCCGGGCTCGCCTGGACCATCGGCAAACGGCGGCGCGAAACCGGCGGCTTCCCCGGCGCCGAGATCATCCTGCGGCAGATCGCGGAGGGCCCCTCGCGGCGGCGGGTCGGGATCAGGCTCGACGGCAAGGTGCCGGCGCGGGCCGGCGCCGAGATCACCGACAAGCGCTGGACCATCGGCGCGGTGACGAGCGGCAGCTACGGCCCCAGCGTCGGCGGGCCAATCGCCATGGGCTACGTCGACGCCGATTACAGCGCCGCCGGCACCGAGGTCGACGTGATCGTCCGCGGCAAGCCGCAGCCCGGGCGGATCGTCAAGCTGCCGTTCGTCCCCCACCGCTATGTCAAGTTGACGTCGTAAGCCGGAGCATCGCCATGGTTAACCTGCGCTTTACCCGCGAGCACGAGTGGATCCGGATCGACGGCGACGTCGGCACCATCGGCATCACCGACTATGCCCAGCAACAGCTGGGCGACGTGGTTTTCGTCGAGCTGCCGGAGGTCGGCCGGGAGGTGAAGGCCGGCGGCGAGGCGGCGGTGGTCGAGTCGGTCAAGGCGGCGAGCGAGGTGTATGCGCCGGCGAGCGGCGAGGTCATCGAGGTGAACGAGGCGCTGCAGGACGAGCCGGCGAAGGTGAACGCCGACGCCACCGGCGGCGGCTGGTTCTTCAAGATCAGGATCGCCGACCGCAGTGAGCTGGACGGGCTCATGGAGCAGGCGGCCTACAAGGACTACGTGGCGAGCTTGAGCTGATGCGTTACCTTCCCCTGAGCGACGTCGACCGCCAGCACATGCTGGCTTCGATCGGCGCGGACAGCATCGAAGACCTGTTTAGGGACGTGCCGGCCGAGGCGCTGCTGGACGCGCCCGTCGACCTTCCGCGCCACCAGAGCGAGATGGCCGTCGAGCAGGCCTTCATCCGGTTCGCGCTCAAGAACCTGAGTCCGGCCTGCGCGGCAAGCTTCATCGGCGCGGGCCTTTATCGCCACCACGTTCCGGCCGCGGTCGACTACCTCATCCAGCGCGGCGAGTTTCTGACCGCGTATACGCCTTATCAGCCGGAGATCGCCCAGGGCACGCTGCAGTACCTCTTCGAGTTCCAGACGCAGGTGGCGCTGCTCACCGGCATGGAGGTCGCCAACGCCTCCATGTACGACGGCGCCACGGCCTGCGCCGAAGCCGTGCTGATGGCCGTGCGCCTGGCCAAGTCGCGGCGCAAGGCGATCATCTCCGGGGGCGTTCATCCGCATTACCGCGACACCGCCGCGACCTACGGCCGGTTTGCCGGCATCGACGTCGAGGCATCGCCGCCGGCCTGGCCGGGCGAGGAGGATCTGACGGGGCGCATCGACGCCGGAACCGCCTGCGTCGTCGTCCAGAACCCGGACGTCTTCGGCCGGATCCACGACTTGAGCGGCCTTGCCGAGGCCTGCCACCGCGCCGGCGCCCTGCTCGTCGTCGTCGTTTGCGAGGCGGTTTCGCTCGGCCTGATCAAGCCGCCCGGCCAGATGGGCGCCGACATCGTCGTAGGCGAGGGCCAGTCCCTCGGCAACGCCACCGGCTTTGGCGGCCCGACCGTTGGCCTGTTCGCCACCCACGGCCGCTTCGTCCGGCAGATGCCGGGCCGGCTCGCCGGCGAAACCATCGACGCCGACGGCAGGCGCGGCTTCGTGCTGACGCTGTCGACGCGCGAGCAGCACATTCGCCGGGAGAAGGCGACGAGCAACATCTGCACCAACTCCGGGCTCTGCGCTTTGGCTTTCACCATCCACCTGACCCTGCTCGGCGGGGTGGGCCTCCGCCGGCTGGCGGAGATCAACCATGCCAATGCCGTGGCCCTGGCCGAGCGGCTGGAGACGGTTGCCGGGATCGAGCCGGTGAGCGGGAGCTTCTTCAACGAGTTCACCGTCCGGCTGCCGCGTCCGGCGGCGGCGGTGGTCGATGCGCTGGCGAAAGACGGCATCCTTGCCGGCGTTCCGGCCTCGCGCCTGTATCCGGACGAGCTCGAGATGGAGCCGCTCCTGATCGTCGCCGCCACCGAGTTGACGAGCGAGGCCGACATGGACCGGCTGGTGTCCGGACTGCGGGGAGCGTTACGATGAGCGGCGCGACGGTACAGACCCACTCCGGCCACCGCGGGCTGCAGTTCGAGGAGCCGCTGATCTTCGAGCAGGGCTCGCCGGAGCGCTCGGCGGTGGACCTGCCGCATCCGCCGGCGCGCGCGGACCGCCTCGCCGGCCTGCGCCGGCGCGAGCCGATCGGGCTGCCGGGCCTGTCCGAGCCGGAGGTCGTGCGCCACTACACCCGCCTCAGCCAGAAGAATTACTGCATCGACAGCGGCCTCTATCCGCTCGGCTCGTGCACGATGAAGCACAATCCGCGCCTCAACGAGAAGGTGGCGAGGCTGCCGGGCCTGGGCGACCTGCACCCGCTGCAGCCGGTCTGCACCGTCCAGGGTGCGCTCGAGGTCATCCACACCTGCGCCCACTGGCTGAAGACCCTGACCGGCATGCCGGGCATCGCCATGTCGCCCGGCGCCGGCGCCCACGGCGAGCTCGTCGGGCTCATGACCATCCGGGCGGCGCTGGAGCATCGCGGCGAGCGGCGGACGAAGGTGCTGGTGCCGGAGTCGGCGCACGGGACGAACCCGGCCACCGCCCACGCCTGTGGCTATGCGGTCGAGGCCATTCCCGCCGATGCGCGCGGCCGGGTCGATCTCGAAGCGCTTCGCGGCAAGCTCGACCGTGACGTGGCCGCGATCATGGTGACCAACCCCAACACCTGCGGCCTGTTCGAGACCGACGTCCGCAAGATCGCCGAGGCGACCCACGAGGTCGGCGCCTTCTTCTACTGCGACGGCGCCAACTTCAACGCCATCGTCGGCCGGGTGCGGCCCGCCGATCTCGGCATCGACTGCATGCACATCAACCTGCACAAGACGTTTTCCACGCCGCACGGCGGCGGCGGGCCGGGCAGCGGCCCGGTGGTGCTCTCGGCCGAACTCGCCCCGTTCGCGCCCTTGCCCTACGTCGTCTTCGACGGCGAACGCTACCGGCTCGTCGAGCACGCCGCGGCCGCCGAGGACGCTCACCCGCTGGGCCGGATCAAGGGCTTCCACGGCCAGTTCGGCATGTTTACCCGGGCGCTCGCCTACATGATGGCGATGGGCGCCGACGGCCTCAGGCAGGCCTCCGCGGACGCCGTGCTCAACGCCAACTACGTGATGGCGAGGCTCCAGGACGTGCTCCATCCGGCGTTCCCCGGCCCCTGCATGCACGAGGTCGTTTTCGACGACAGCACGCTGACGGACACCGGCATCACCACGCTCGATCTCGCCAAGGCGCTGATCGACGAGGGCTTCCACCCGATGACGGTGTATTTCCCGCTGGTCGTGCACGGCGCCATGCTGGTGGAGCCGACCGAGACGGAGAGCAAGGATACGCTCGACCTGTTCATCGAGACGATGCGCGCGCTGCTCGCCCGGGCCAAGGCGGGCGAGGCCGAGGCCTTTCACCAGGCCCCGCGGCTTGCCCCCCGTCGGCGCCTGGACGAGACGGCCGCGGCGCGAAAGCCGGTGCTGCGCTGGCAGCCGCGTGCGGTGGACCGGGCAGCCGAGTAGGAGCGGGCGCCGCCCGCCGAAGGGCGAGTTGATTGCTCCGGCGGCGAATGCCACCATGGGTCCGGCTGCGGCTTCCCTGCAGCGGGGCGGGTGGACGGCCAGATGACGACGCACAACGAGACGCGGGTGATCGCGGCGCCCAGGGAGACGGTGTTCGACCTCGTCGCCGACGTCGAGCGCTACCCCGAGTTCCTGCCGCTGTGGACCAACGTCCGGGTGTTCCGCCGCCGCGGCAACATCTACTACACCGACCAGGAGGTCGGCATGGGGCCGATCCGCCAGCGGTTCCATACGCGCACGGAGCTGATGCGCCCCGAGCGGATTGAGGTGAGCTCGACCGACCCCAACTTCCGCGCCTTCCATATCCACTGGGACTTCGCGGAGGCGCCGGAAGGATGCCGCGTCCACATCGCGCTACGCTGGGAGGTCCGCTCCTGGCTGCTGCAGCGGGCGATCGACATGGTGTTGGCGGAGACGGCGAAGAGCATGGTCGATGCCTTCGAGCGCCGCGCCCGGCGGAAGCTTCCGGTCGCAGGCAACGTCTCGTAAGCATGAGCGGCGCGGCAGCGAGCGCCCGCAACGAGGCGGCGGCCGAAGAGCGAAGGGGAGGGGCGGAGATGGTGGTTCGCGAGCTTCTGGTTCATCTCGACTCGCAGCCGGCCTCGGCCCGGCGCCTCGAGCTCGCGCTATCGCTCGCGGCCCGGCTCGGCGCCCGGCTGATCGGGATGTTCGCCGCCGCCGATACCGACGTGCAGGGCCTGTCGTCGCAGTCCCGCCACGAGCTGCTCGCCCGCACGGTTGCGGGAGCCGAGCCGGCCTTTCGTGAGCGCGCCGCCGCGGCGGGTGTTGCCGCGGACTGGCTGATGAAGGTGCCCGCCGACGACGTTGCCGTCGCCGCAGAGGTGATCCATGCGGCGCGGCTGGTGGACCTGGCCATCCTCGGCCAGTTCGACGCCGGCAGCGCCGACGGCGCCCTCCCGCCGACCCTGGTCGAGCAGACGGTGATGCGCTCCGGCCGGCCCGTTCTCGTGGTCCCGTTCGCCGGCCACTTCAAGGCCGTGGGCAGGCGGGTGGTCATCGCCTGGAACGGCAGCCGCGAGGCGGCCCGCGCGGTCAACGACGCCATCCCGATCGTCCGTGACGCCGACGAGGTCGCGGTGCTCGCCCTGTCGCCGTCGCGCCGATCGCGGCGCGAGCCCGAGCCGCAGCCTGCCGGCATCGTCCGCCACCTCGCCGAGCACGGGATCGCCGCCGTCCCGGACCGTCTGGTCTTCCAGGCGAACGAGATCGACGCGGCGGAGCGGCTGCTGTCCCACCTTGCCGACTTCGCCGCCGACCTGTTGGTCATGGGCGGCTGGCCGCGGAGCGGCGAGCGCAACAGCCTCGCCACTGGCGTGCTGGCCCGCACCACCGTTCCGCTGCTGCTTTCCTACTGAGCACGCTCCGGTAGCAGATCGGGCCTTCGCATCAGTCCGCTCTGGAAGCTGGTGCGCTTCTGAGCGATGATCCCTCCTCACGTTGCTTATAAGAGGCATTCTTAAGCTTGAGCGCGCCCGCGTGAGGCTTCGTGGCTCGGCAGGAAGGGGTTTTTGGGGAGGCAAATGATGGTGCAGACACTCGCGAAGACAGATGATTCTCCCGAGGCCGTGGCCAGGGAGATCGCCGACCGTCACGCCGCGGCGGTCGAGTTCCCGACGATGCAGTTCGCCGAGGACGCACCGGTGGGCGCCGTCGCCCAACGCATGGTCGACGGCCAGTACGACAGGGCGTTCCTCGTCGGCGAAATCGAACGCTTCACCGGGGTCACGGTGGACCTTCCGGAGAGGCCCGGGCGGATCGTCGCCGTCATCCCGCAGCACGGCTACTGGAGCTCGGAGCTGACGCTCACCGACCAGGCGTTCCGCGCCGCCGGCTACGAGGTGGACTACGTCACCCCGCGGGGGCAGTGGCCGTTCGTCTACGGGGTCAGCCTGGATACCAGCTTCCGCGACCAGGCATGGAACGCGCTCCAGGTGTCACCGGGCGAAGCAGCGTTGGGCACGCGCTACAACGACCGGGCGACGCTCGAGGGGCAGCGGCTGACGGAGGCCCGCAACCTGGACGCCTGGCTGCCGCCGACGCCCCGGCCCCAGCACGGGGAAGCTTCCCGCGAGCCCTTCCGCAACAGGCTGTTCGAGGGCCTCAGCGAGGCCACCCAGTACGCCGGCATGTTCATCGTCGGCGGCGCCGGCGCCTATACCGACCTCGGCGGCAACACCTCCATCCGGCCGCTGATCGAGCTGATGGCCGCCCTGGGCCGGCCGGTGGTCGCGATCTGCTACGGCGTCCAGGTGCTGATCCAGGCGACCGACCCGCAGACGAAGGTGCCGCTCGTCTGGGGGCGGCTGGTGACCGGCCATTCCGAGCAGGACGACTACACCGACGGGACCGCCATCGTCATCGCCGAGAACACCTACAGCCCCAACTTCGGCTCGGCGACGATGACGCTGGAGCAGATGATCAAGCAGTACGTGGGCCCCGAGGGCGGCTTCATCTCGAAGAACGGCAGCCCGTACATGGCCGTCGTCGACGGCCCCTACATCACCGCCCGCACCACGCCCGACGGCTACCCGGCGGCGCTCCTGGCGCTGGCGCAGCTCCACGGCCGCGGCAAGCTGCCGGCGAAGTACGTCATCGACGGCGACGGCCTGGGCCACGAGCCGCGGCCGGAGGAGGTGCGGCGCATCCGGGTGTAGCGGGCCCGGCTCTCGCCATGTGATCGTGGGCCCGTCCAGCCGGGCGGGCCTGCGTCGTCTGGGATGAGCTGGAACGAGGGAGGGCCGAACCATGTCGGGATCGTCGACAACCACCGCTGAGGACGAATTCCTTCCGAACCCGCATCCCGGCGAGATCCTGCTCGAAGACTTCCTGAAGCCCATGGGGCTCAGCCAGAACGCGCTGGCGCGCGCGGTCCGCGTGCCGCCCAGGCGGATCAACGAGCTCGTGCTCGGGAAGCGCTCGGTGACCGCAGACACGGATCTCAGGCTTGCGCGCTACTTCGGGCTGGAGGAGGGCGTTTTTCTCGGGCTGCAGAACGACCGCGACCTGATGGAACGGCGCCGGCAGATCGAGGCGGAACTGGCCTCGATCACGCCCCGGGCGGCCTGAGGGGCACCGATCCGTCATCGCCGCACGCGATGCGGCGATCCACGTCGTGAGCGACTGCCTTCAGGCGGTTTGCGTGGATCCTCGCGACAAGCGCGAGGATGACCCGCGTTCAAGAGCAGATTTGTCATCAGGTTGACCCGCCATAAGCGTTATTTCGTCAACTCAGTTCCGGCTTGGGTTGGCTGGGGGGATTTTCGGCGTCGCGGATCCTT
>CAYWSB010000169.1:0-10693 GCA_964460465.1 uncultured Geminicoccaceae bacterium
GGCGGACGGGCTCTCCTCGGTGATCGACATCATCGAGCCCATGGGGGCCGAGACCCTGGCGCATCTCAACGACGGCATGCACGACATCCGCGTGGTGACCGACTGGCGGACACCGCTCGAGGAGGGTGACCAGGTGCACGTGCGCTTCCTGCCCGGGGTGACGCACGTGTTCGACAGCCACGAGCAGGCGGTGCGGTCATGAGCGAGGCGACGACCAAAGGGGTGGCGGGCGGGATGAGCCGCGGCCAGGCGAAGGCGGTCGAGTACGCGATCATCACTTTGGCCGTGGCGTCGGTCTTGATGATCTTCCAGCCGTTCTCGCTGACCCTGTTCTCCTGGGGCTGCGGCCTCGTGATCGTGGCCGGGCTCGCCTTCAACCTGATCCCGTTCTGCCGCCAGGGGGTGCCGTTCCGGACGCTGGGCAAGGTGGTGCTGGTGGTGCTGGTGATCCTCGGCATCGCCGCACTGCTCGGGGTGGCGACGGCCAATCTCTACGTCTGGTACCTGGGCACGCTGCGCTGAGCGGGCGGCCGGGGAGAGGAAGCGCATGCAGCAGATCTACTTCATCGAGCTCGGCACCGGGGTCGACCTCAGGGGGCGGAGTGCGACCAAGGCGGCGGTGCGCGCGGTGCGCGACGCGATCGGCACCAACCTGATCCCGTCGGTGCCGCTCTTGACCGGCGGCGATCTCGACAAGCTGAAGGTCAACGTGCGCCTGGCGATGCCCGACCCCGCAGCCACGATCGATCTCGACGCCGTGCGCGAGGTGCTGCCGGTGGGCACGGTGACCTTCGAGCTGGTGCAGGGCGGCATGCTGACGAACAACGGCATCGGCGACCAGGCGCTGGTCATCAACGCCGCGGTCGAGGTGGGGCTCTAGCGGCAAGAGACGCGACGGGCGGCCAGCCTCCCGCCGGCCGCGCCGATCCTGGGTCCGATTAAGTTGACTCAGGCAACCAATTCGTTGACCATGCCCTTTTTTTTCCCGGAGGGCGTGGGCTGTGGATGGCGAGATCGCGGCGGTTCGGCGCTTCAACCGATTCTACACGGGTGAGCTAGGACTCCTCGACAAGGCGCTGTTAAGAAGTGATTTTTCCCTTGTCGAGGGGCGCCTGCTCTACGAGATCGCCACGGCCGAGGCGGCGAGCGCCGCGACGCTCGGCCGGCGGCTGGGGATCGACCCCGGCTATCTGAGCCGGCTCCTGAAGGCCCTGCAGCGGGCCGGGCTGATCGAGCGGCGGTTGGCCGAGAGCGATCGACGCCAGCGCGTGCTCGCCTTGACGGATGCCGGTGAAGCGGCCTTCGCCGAGCTCGACCGACGCTCGGCCGCGGCGGTCGGGCGGCAGCTCGAGGCGCTGGACGGCGCGGGCCGCGCCGAGCTGATCGATGCGATGCGCCGGATCGAACGGCTGCTCGGCGGCGCCGACATGCCGCGCACGATCGAGCTGCGCGCGCACCGGCCGGGCGATCTCGGCTGGATCGTCGAGCGGCATGCGGTGCTCTATGCCGCCGAGCATGGCTGGGACAGCGGCTTCGAGGCGCTCGTCGCCCGGATCGCCGCCGACTTTCTCGAGGGTTTCGACGAGCGCCGCGAGCGCGCCTGGATCGCCGAGCTCGATGGCCGGCGCGTGGGCTCGGTGCTGCTGGTCGCCGCGGACGAGACGACGGCGAAGCTGCGGCTGCTGCTCGTCGAGCCCGAGGCACGCGGCCTGGGCCTCGGCCGGCGGCTGGTCGAGAGCTGTCTCGGCTTCGCGCGCACGGCCGGCTATCGCCGCGTCACGCTCTGGACCAACGACGTGCTGACGGCGGCCCGGCGGCTCTACGAGGCGGCGGGTTTCAGGCTCGAGAGCGAGGCGCCGCATCACAGCTTCGGCGTCGATCTCGTTGGCCAGAACTGGGTCAAGCAGCTGAGCCAGGTGCCCGGCGGCGGGCCGCCATCGGGCGAGCCGCGATCGATCCGTTATTTGTCATAATCTTTCTTATCCGATTTTCGGACGCCTGGCCGTGGCCGCCCTTCTTCGGTCAACGCCAAAGGATCAGCCAACGGGCGATCTCGTCCCCGAAGCCCCAGAAAACTGTCCCGATCACGCTCGACCAGGTGAGGTAGCGCTTCTCCTGTCGCTGCGAGTCGATCATGACGTTGATCGCACCGTGCAGCCGGCGAATTCGCTGTTCGCAGGGCTCGACCTCGATGGCGACGCGCCCGTCCTCGGTCCTGTCGCGGAGCAGCGCCTCGGGCGTGTTGCGTCCGGCGAACAGCGCGGCGAACGAGAGCGCGACGGCGACGGCGCCACCCCGCCCGCCGTGCGCGGCGGTTCCGGTCAAGACGGCGACGGCGACCCCGGTCAGCGAGGCGACGACGGCGAGGACCAGCACGCCGAGGAGAATCTGCCGCTGCGTAAGCCCGTCCAGGCTCATCCGCTTTCGGCCTCCCCGTCGGCGGCGAGCAGCTCGTCGAGAACGTCACGCAAGAGATCGGCGCTGCGATGCGGCTCTTGCGAGAACTCGACGCCGACCACCAGCGCGGGATCGTCCCGATCGACATGGAAGACGCCGCGCCACGGACCCACCTCGAGAACGCGGCAGGTCGGCAGGAACCGGCGGCCGACGAAGATCTGCGGGAGCTTGGCGACGAGCGGAGGTTGCTGGCGCAACGCGTTGAGGTGTCTCACGAATTCGCGAAGCTGGTCGCGTCGTGCCAGCGCCTTGCGCGTCCGCTCCTCAGCACCGTGGCTCGCCACGCTGGCGTCGAGGATGTCCGCGTCGGCCTTGTGGCGAGCCGTGTCCAGGGGCTCCTTGAACCAGCGTCTGCTCGCCGTGAAGCCCATCGCCGCGTTCTTCGGTCACCGCCGGCGCTGGCCCTCGATCAGCGTCCATCCACGCGCCGGCCGCTCCTGCAGAGGATCGCCCTGCACGAGCCAAGCCTCGAGGTCGCGGAACCACGCCTCGGTCTCGCCGGCGGACAAGAGGTCGGCACGGCGCTGCTCGACGACGGCGACCTTCAACAGCAGCCGCGTGGCATCCGTACCGCGCACCTGAACACCGTCGTCGATCGCCTGCTCGGCCTGGGTCTCGAACTCGCCCATCCGGGGCCCTCCACCGCGCGCCGACCGAAGCGATCAGCACCGATAGCTGGAGGAACATAACGCATACGACGCAAAAATCAACCGAGCGGGGCGTCGGCGAAGTCGAAGCACTCCTCCAGCGTCTGCCGCTCCAGGCCGTCGGTGATGCAGACGAGGCGCGAGGTCCGGTCGGCGTCGGGCCAGGCTGCCAGCTCGACCGGCGGGTGGAAGACGTGATGCACGCCCTGGACGATGACCGGGCCCCGGGCGTTGGTCAGGTTGAGGATGGCCTTGAGGCGCAGCAGGCGGTCGCCGTGCCGCTCGCGCAGGATGGCGAGGCCGGCCTGCACCTGGCGCCAGTCGAGTGGCTCGGCCATGGTGAAGCAGTGTGCCCGGATGCCGGCCCCGTGCGGCGGACCGTCGTCATGGGCGTGATCGTGGTGGTGGCCGGATTTGGCGGGCGGCAGGGTCAGCCAGCTTCGCGCGTCGATCGACTTGGTCGCCGGATCGAAGCCGCCGCCACCGAAGAGGTCGGCGGGATCGACCACGCCGGCCACGACCTCGAGCCGGCGGGCGGTCGGATTGAGGCGCGCCAGGGCCTCGTGCAGCGCCGTGGTGGCGGCTTGCGACGCGAGGTCGGTCTTGGTCAAGAGCAGGCGGTCGGCCAGTGCTGCCTGCTTCACCGCCTCGGGGCGCCTCGCCAGCTGGTCCAGTCCGTGCACCGCGTCGGCCGTCGTGAGCAGCGTGTCGAGGCGAAAGAAGTGGCTGACCAGCGGGTTGTTGAGCAGCATCTGGCAGATCGGGGCCGGATCGGCGAGGCCCGTCGTCTCGACCAGGACGCGCGCGAACGGCGGGATCGTGCCCTTGCGCATCTTGCCGAGCAGGGCGCGCAGCGTCGTCTCGAGGTCGCTCCTGAGCAGGCAGCAGACGCAGCCCGAGGCGAGCACCACGGTCTCGCCGTCGACGTGCTCGACCAGCAGGTGGTCGAGGCCGATCTCGCCGAGCTCGTTGATGATCACCGCACTGTCGCCCATGCCGGGCTGCGCCAGCAGGTGCCGCAGCATGGTCGTCTTGCCGCTGCCGAGAAAGCCCGTGACGACCGCGACCGGCAGCCGCGCCGCCGAGCGGTCGGGCTCGAAGATCCCCATGGGCCGTGTCCTCCCCTCGCCTTCGCCAGCGCATAGTCGTGGTGCCGGCCGCTGGCAACCATGCGGCCGCTTGACAGCGGGCTGGGTCGGGCGAAACATCGGCGAGCACAACCGGGGCGATGACGCACCGGACGCCCTGCCAGGGAGGAGCATACATGTCGAGCGGCAAGGATACGGTCGAGAACGCTGTCGCCAGCGACCGGCGCGGCTTCATGAAGGTGGCGAGCCTGGGGGCCGCGGCCGGCGTCGCCGGCAAGTTCTCGCTGGCGCCGATCGCCAGTGCCTCGGCCCAGGAGACCATGCACGAGACCTGGTGGCCGTCGAAGTGGGGCCCCGAGGACGAGGCCGGCGGCACCAACCACATCACGCCGGAGAAGGTGCTCTCGAGCCTCGCCACCGTCCAGGACGGACGGGTCTACAAGCTCGGCCGGACCTACGAGCCGGGCATCCCGTTCTTCGGCGCGCGGGTGTTCGCCTTGCGCATCCCCGGTGCCCCGACGGGCGGCCCGTTCGGGGCCAACAAGCTGATCTACAACGACGAGTTCCTGGCGACCGAGATCGGCCAGGTGGGCACGCAGTTCGACGGCCTGGGCCACATCGGCATCCAGCTCGGCGAGGACGGCGACAAGCGCGAGATGCGCTACTACAACGGCTTCACCGAGCAGGAGATCGGCAACGCCTACGGCCTCAACAAGCTGGGCACCGAGAAGCTCAAGCCGATCATCACCAAGGCCCATCTGATCGACGCCGCCGGGCTGAAGGGCGGGATGATGGATGTCGGCCAGGAGATCACGCTGCAGGACGTGCGCGATGCCCTGGCGCGGCAGGAGATGAGCGAGGACGCCATCGAGCCCGGCGACGCGGTGCTGTTCCACACCGGCTGGGGCTCGCTGTGGATGGAGAACAACGACCGCTTCAACAGCGGCTGCCCCGGCATCGGCATGGAGGTGGCGAACTGGGTGGTCGAGAAGGATCTCTGCATGGTGGGCTCGGACACCTGGCCCACCGAGGTGGTCCCGAACCCCGACCCGGACATGGCCTTCCCGGTGCACGGCCATCTGCTGACCAAGCACGGCATCCTCAACCACGAGAACCTGTTCTTCGACGAGGTGATCGCCAACGGCAAGTTCCGCTTCGTCTACATGTTCACGCCGATGCCGATCAAGGGCGCCACGGGCTCGGCGGGCTGCCCGGTCGCCATCACCTGACCCTGCGCCGCTTCTGGCGTTGCGCTCCTGCCTGTGCTATCTTTATTGATAGCATGGGCTCTGGAGTCATTTGTTCATGGCACAGGTGCTGGTTCGCAATCTGGACGAGGCGGTGGTCGAGGCGCATCGGGCGCGGGCGAAGGCCAAGGGCGTGTCGCTTGAGCAGGAGCTGCGCGACGTGCTCCAGCGGACGGCGCGGCCGACGCGCGAGGAGCTGTTGGAGGAGATGCGGCGGATCCGTGCGATGACGCCCAAGACCCATGTCACACTGGCCGAGGACCTGATTCGCGAGATTCGGGACACGGAGTGACCCTCGTTATCGATGCGAGCGTCGGCCTCAAGCTCTTCGTGAGCGAGGAGGGCAGTGCGGCGGCCGAGGCGCTCTATGCAGGCGGGGAGTCGCTCGTCGCACCCGAGCTGGTGCTCGCGGAGCTCGCCAACGGCTTGTGGAAGCTGGCCCGCCGCGGCGAGCTGTCGGAAGCGCAATTTCTCGCTGCGGTGGCTCGATTGCCATTGGTGTATGACGAGTTGGTTCCACTCGAGGTCCTGCTGCAATCAGCCGCCACGATCGCACGGACGCTCGATCACCCGGTTTACGACTGCTTCTATCTGGCCCTGGCGGCGGCACGAGGCATGCCGCTGGTCACGGCCGACAGGCGGCTCCTGGCGCGGGCTGCCGGCAGCCGGCTCACCCCGCTGGTGCGCCCGCTATAGCCCCGTCTCGCGGCCGTCGAGGGTGAGCAGCGGGAGGTAGAGGTCGGGGCGGCGGTCGCGGAACAGGCCCCAGGATGCCCGGTCGCGGGCGAGCGCGTCGAGGTCGAAGGTGGCGGTGATCAGCCCCTCTTCCCGCCCGAGCTCGGCCGTGATGCCGCCGGTGGCGTCGGTGATGAAGGAGGTGCCGTAGAAGGTGACCGTCGTTTGCTCGCCCGATTCGCGGCCGATGCGGTTGGCGGCCACGACCGGCATGCAGTTGCTGGCACTGTGGCCCTGCATCGCCCGGCGCCAGTGGTGGCGGCTGTCGATGGCCGGGTCCTGCGGCTCGCTGCCGATGGCCGTGGGGTAGAACAGGAGCTCCGCCCCCATCACCGCCATGGCCCGGGCGCATTCCGGGAACCACTGGTCCCAGCAGATGCCGACGCCGATGCAGCCGAACCGGGTCTGCCAGACGCGAAAGCCGGTATCGCCGGGCGTGAAGTAGTATTTCTCCTGGTAGCCCGGGCCGTCGGGGATGTGGCTCTTGCGGTAGACGCCCATCACCTTGCCGTCGGCGTCGATCATCGCCAGCGAGTTGAAGTAGGCGTGGTTGGCGCGCTCGAAGAAGCTCAGCGGCAGGACCACGCCGAGCTCGGCGGCGAGCCGGCTGAACCGGGCGATCAGCGGGTTGCCCTCGAAGGCGTAGGCGCGGGTGAAATGCGTCGGCGACTGCTCCTTGCAGAAATAGACCGACTCGAACAACTCCTGCAGCAGGACCACGTTGGCCCCCTGCCCCGCCGCCTCGCGTACCAGTTCCACGGCCTTGGCCAGATTGGCATCGCGATCGGCGCCGCAGGCCATCTGGGTGGCGGCGACGGTCACTTCGCGCATGGGCACTCCTCGTCGTTGCGGCGGACTATGGCGCGCTGCGGGACGCTTGGCAAAGGCGAAAAAGCCCCGGTCGCCGCACCCGCGGGGCTGGCCTTCAGGGCCGGGCGGCACCGCGATAGAGGTAGGTGACCAGCCTGGGCCCGGGGATCAGGTGGCCGGTCTCGAGCTGCTCCAGGGTGAAGCCCGCGGCCTCGAGCAGCATGTCGGGGCGGCGATCGAGATGGCAGCCGCCGGCGACGGCGCGCCAGGCCGGGGTCAGGCGGCGCTGCCAGCGGCAGAGCCCGGGCTCGCCCTGGGCGGCACCGTGCTCGATGAACAGGAGCCGGCCGTCGGCCCGCAGCACCCGCCGGGCCTCGGCCAGCGCCGCCGCCGGGTCGGGGATCGAGCAGAGGGTCCAGGTGGCGACGACACTGTCGAAGCTGGCGTCGGGATAGGGCAGGTGCTCGGCACTCTGGCAGAGCAGGCGGATCTTGAAGGGCATCCAGCCGGCGGCCCTGGCGGCGCGCTCGAGCAGCGGTCTCGCCGGGTCGACGCCCACCACCTCGCGCACCTCGCGGCCGTAATGCGGGAAGTTCAGGCCCGAGCCGACGCCGATCTCCAGCACCCGGCCGCGGCCGTCCGCGACGGTGCGTGCCCGCCAGGGGGCCAGGCGCTCGCTCTGCATGCCCCAGTGCACGAGCCGGGGCACGACCAGGCGATCGTAGAGCCGACGCATCAGCGGGCCGCCCGGCCGGGACGCGATCCCGCCGCCGGCCGCGTGCACGGGTCGAAACCGCTCAGGCCGCCGGCTGGCTCTCCTTCGCCTCGACCGCAGCGGCGGCGGGCTGGGGGGGCGCCGGGCGCGCCTCGGCATCGGGCTGCCCGGTGGGCTCGGCCGGCGTCGAGTAGTCGGTCGCCCGGTGGACGAAGACGACGATCACGGCGAGGCCGAAGAAGAAGAGGATGCCACCGAACAGCGCGAACATGCCGTCGCCGGCGCGGCTGTAGAGGAACAGACCGATCAGCGAGAGCACGCCCATCATCGCGCCCGCGATCCACTGGTTCACCATCGACAACTTGCTGATCCCCGACAAATCGAGAAGCGGCCCCGACCCTGCCCGCCCGGCGCCGCGCCGCTCGCTGGTGCCCCCTTCCCCGCTGGTCGCCTTGAGGAGGGTGTGCACGACCAGGACGGTGCCAGCGAGCAGCACGAGGAGTCCCAGGGCGAAGGGTGCCGCCCCCTGGGCGAGCAGGAAGGCGCCCACGATCACCAGCAGGGCACCGCCGCCGCCGCTCAGCATCTTGTTGTTCGTCAAGCTCGTCTCTCCCAAGCTGTCGTCCGTCGCCGCTGCCGGCTGGCCCTTGCCGCGCCGCGCCGTCCCCCGTCGGCCGCGCGTGCGGGCGCCGGGTTATCAGGTCTGGTCGTAGGCGACAATATCGCGATAGGCGTGCCAGCTCGCATGCCCGATCAGCGGCAGGGTGACGATCAGGCCGAGATAGAGGGTGACGAGGCCGGCCAGGGTGAAGACGACGATGAGCGCCGCCCAGAACAGCAGCGGCAGGAGGTTCGCCTGCACCGCGCGGACGCTGGTGGCGATCGCTTCGATGACGTTGGACTCCGGCCGATCGAGCAGGAGCGGGATCGAGACGACGCTGATCGCGAAGGCGACGAAGGCGAAGGCGCCCCCGACCGCGGAGCCGATCACCAGGAACGGCCAGCTCGAGGCGGTGAGGAAGGTGGCGACGAACAGGTTGGAGAAGTCCGGCGGGCTCTCGCCGAAATAGCCGAAGAAGAGCATCGCGGCCATGCGCGCCCAGAAGATCATCAGGAGCAGCAGGGCCACGCCCATCAGCGCGATCTGGCTGGTGTTCCACCTGAAGGCGCCGAGCGCCTCGCCCAGGGTGGTGCTCTTGCCCTCCTCGCCGCGGCGGCTCGCCTCGTAGAGGCCCACGGTGAGGATCGGGCCGACGATCAGGAAGCCGGCGACCAGGGGCAGGATCAGATGGACCTGGTCGACGGTGAACAGGCCCCAGGTGATCACGTAGCCGGTGAGCGCCGCCAGCACCCCGTAGGTGAAGCTGACCCCGGGGGTGCGGAGGCAGTCCTGCCAGCCCTTCCTGAGCCAGGACCAGGGCTGGTCCATCTCGATCCTGCGGACCTTCATGCCCGTCTGGGCGAACACCGGTACGACGTCCTCGGCCATCCCTCACCTCTCCCCCGGCGAGCCCGGTGCCCGGGCGGTCCCTGTCCAGCGGTCGCCACCGGCCGGTGCGGCGGCGGGCGGCGTGATCACGGCATGTTGCGCACCGGCGTCAGGCCGCCGCGACACGTTGCCCATGAAGCCTACTCGGGCTTGCGATTTCAAGCCCTACGTAGTGCAACCGATGTCGCGTGCGTTTGACATGGATCAATGTCCGCGATCGCGTTGCCGCGCAAATGGCCGGCGCGAGCTGCATGGTCCAGCGGCGCCTCGACCACGGCGGTGATCCACCTGGGAGAACGACAATGGCAGCGGTCCTCACCGCCCCACTCGACCGCGTCGACGCGGGCTATGACGAAGGCGTGGTCCGCCTGTTCGTCATCGCCACCATGCTCTGGGGCGTCGTCGGCATGCTGGCCGGCGTCTACATCGCCTTCCAGCTCGCCTACCCGGTGCTCAACTGGGATCTCGAGTGGACCAGCTTCGGCCGGCTGCGGCCGATCCACACCTCGGCGGTGATCTTCGCCTTCGGCGGCAACGCGCTGCTCGCCACCTCGCTCTACGTCGTCCAGCGCACCTGCCGGGTGACGCTGTTCGGCGGCCCGCTGCTCGCCCGCTTTCTCTTCTGGGGCTACCAGATCTTCATCGTCCTGGCGGCCTCGGGCTATCTCATGGGCGTGACGCAGAGCCGCGAGTACGCCGAGCCCGAGTGGTATGTCGATCTCTGGCTGACGCTGGTCTGGGTGGTCTATCTGGTGGTCTTCCTGGGCACGGTGCTGCGCCGCAAGGAGCCGCACATCTACGTCGCCAACTGGTTCTACCTCGCCTTCATCATCACCATCGCGATGCTGCACATCGTCAACAACCTGGCGGTGCCGGTGTCGTGGTTCGGGGTCAAGAGCTACTCGCTCTTCTCCGGCGTCCAGGATGCCTTGACCCAGTGGTGGTACGGCCACAACGCCGTCGGCTTCTTCCTGACGGCGGGCTTCCTCGGCATGATGTACTACTTCGTGCCGAAGCAGGCGAACCGACCGATCTACTCCTACCGGCTGTCGATCATCCATTTCTGGGCGCTCATCTTCCTCTATATCTGGGCCGGGCCGCACCATCTGCACTTCACCGCCCTGCCCGACTGGGCGCAGGTGCTGGGCATGACCTTCTCGGTGATGCTCTGGATGCCGTCGTGGGGCGGCATGATCAACGGCCTGATGACGCTCTCCGGCGCCTGGGACAAGCTCAGGACCGACCCGGTGCTGCGCTTCCTCGTGGTCTCCGTCGCGTTCTACGGGATGAGCACCTTCGAGGGCCCGCTCATGTCGATCCGCCAGGTCAACGCGCTGTCGCACTATACCGACTGGACGGTCGGCCACGTGCACTCGGGAGCGCTGGGCTGGGTCGCCTTCATCAGCTTCGGCGCTGTCTACTATCTCGTGCCCAAGCTCTGGAAGGCCCAGCGGCTCTACTCGCTCCGGCTGGTCGAGTGGCACTTCTGGATCGCGACGCTCGGC
>CAYWSB010000170.1:0-10642 GCA_964460465.1 uncultured Geminicoccaceae bacterium
CGCCCGCGCGGGTTCAGCCCGCGCGCCGGGGGCCCGGCCCCTGGCGCCCCACGACCCCGGGCAGGCCCGCCAGGCGGTCGAGGGCGGCACCCCGGATCGTGCCGCTCACCACGTTGAGCCGCGCGACCCGGTGCGTCACCGCGAGCCCGGCCGCGGCGAGCCCGGCATCGCCGGTGCCGGGCTCGACCGTGACGATCACCGCGAGCGCCGCCTCGGGTGCTGCCGCCGCCTGCTCGCGCAACGCCTGATCGATGGTCGCCATGTCGGGTCCCTCCAGGCTGAATCGATCAGCAGTCTAGCCTGCCGGACCGCGGCTGGCCAGATCGCCGCCCGCGGTGAGGCTGCCGCCCCTTGCCGGGGCCGCCCGGCCCGCCACCTCCTTGCCGGCTACTTGAGGAGGTTGGCTCGATGCTCGATACGCTGCGCCGCGACGTCCCGCCGGCGGCTTTCATCCTGGGCTTTCTCGGTGCCGTGCCGTTCGTCGGCCTGGCCGGGCTGGCGTTCCTCGCCGCGCCCATGGGGGTCTGGGCGGCGACCGCACTCCTCGCCTACGGGGCGATCATCCTCTCCTTCATGGGCGGCGTCCACTGGGGCTGGGCCATGGCCGCGGACGAGCCCGACTTCACCCGCCTGGGCACCAGCGTCCTCCCGTCGCTGCTCGGCTGGGGCGGCTTCCTCCTCGGCGGGACCGCGGGCCTCGTCGTCATCGCGCTCGGCTTCGCGGCCCTCCTCTGGCTCGATCTCGAGGCCGTCAAGGCCGGCCGCGCCGCCGCCTGGTACCGCCGGCTGCGCTGGCCGCTGACCCTGATCGTCGTGGCGAGCCTGCTGGTTGCGGCCAGCACTGTGCGGTGAGCCACTAAGTGATCGATTGACAACTTAGTGGCGCGGCTCGATGGTCGAAGGGCAACGACCATGGAGGCCCAAACCATGCACCGCCTTGGCTTGCCGCTCGTCCTCCTGTTCGGCTCCGCAGCGCTCGCCGGTCCCGAGCAGGTCGACCTGCCCGAGGACTACAGCGACCGGTTCGTCCGCTACACGACCATCGACAAGCCCGACCGGCAGATCGTCCGCTTCATGTATGTCGACCCCGTGGCCGCCACGACCGCGACACCCGATGCACCGCTGCCCTACGGCACGGTGCTGGTGATGGAGGACCACCGGGCGGCACTCGAGGGCGAGACGCCGACCCTGGATGCGGCCGGCCGCCTGGTGCCGACCGACGAGGTGACCAACATCTTCGTCATGGAGAAGCAGCCCGGGTTCGGCGCCGGCTACGACGCGGCGCTGCGCAACGGCGAATGGGAGTACGCCTGGTTCCTCGCCGACGGCAGCCGCAAGCCGGATGCGAGCTTCACCGGCTGCTTCGAGTGCCACAAGGCGCAGGCCGAGGAGGACTACACCTTCAGCTTCTATCCGCACCTTCGCCGCTAGCGTCGAGCCTGCGGATCTCGCCGACGGCGCCGGGCAGCCACACCCGGACCTGCCGCGCGACCAGGGGCGCCAGGTCGTCGGGCAGGGGATAGCCGTAGACATGCTTGCGAATGCCGAGGAACACTAGGCTGCCGTGCAGCCCCATGGCGAGCTCGCGCTCGGCCTCGGCAAGACGTCCGCCAGGCGACGCCGGCAGCCCGGCCTCGATCCGCAACCCGCTCACCACCGGCGCCAGGATGCGGCCGGTCAGCTGCCGCCCGAGCCGCCGCGCGGTATCGTGGCCGTCCAGGCTGGCGCGCAGGAACAGCCGCATCGTCGCCCGGTCGGTGCCGTTCAGGTAGGCCGTGTAGAAGTCGGTCAGCCGCTCCATGAATGGCCGATCGGTCGCCGCCAGGAGCGCCTCCCACTCGGGCTGCCAGCGACCGGCCGCAAGACGCTCGAGCACCGCCTCGGCCAGCGCCTCCTTGCTCGCAAAGTAGCGGTAGAGCAGCGCCTGGCTGACACCGAGCTCGGCCACCAGCGCCCGCGTCCCGATGGCGAAGCCCTGCTCGGCGAAGACCCCAACGGCATGATCGAGAATGGCGTCGACCCGCTGCTCCCCCGACAGCCGCCGCCGTGCCGGCGCCTCGACGGTCATGCCGCCGCCGCAGCCGGCCGGGCACGGACGCGTCCGAGCAGCCGGGCCACGTCCTCCTGCACGGCGAGGAGCGCCGGGACGACGAACAGCACGAGGAAGGTCGTGATCATCAGCCCGAACACCAGGGTCACCGCCATCGGCTGCAGGAACTGCGCCTGGATGCTGGTCTCGAAGAGCAGCGGCGTCAGGCCGCCGATGGTGGTGAGCGAGGTCAGCAGCACCGCGCGCAGGCGGTCGACGCTGCCGCCGATGATCGCCTCCAGCGGGGCCTCGCCCGCCGCCCGCCGCTGGTCGATGGTGGTGACCATGATGATGCTGTCGTTGACCAGGATGCCCGAGAGGCCGAGCAGCGAGACGAGGCTCAGGATGGTGATGTCGAAGCCCATCACCAGGTGGCCGAGGACGGTGCCGACGAAGCCGAACGGGATCACCGCCATGACCGCGAGCGGCCGGCTGAAGCTCGCGAACACCCAGGCCAGGATGATGTAGATGAGGACCAGTCCGACCATCCCGCCGAGACGGAGATCGCCCAGCGTGCGCCGCTGCTCCTCCGCCCGGCCGACCCACTCGTGGCTGATGCCGTAGCGCTCGGCCACCGCCCGGATGTCGGCGTCGACCGCCTCCTGCACCTGGGCGAGGCGGATCAGCGCCTCGTCGAGCTCGGCCGTGACCGCCACCTCGCGCTGGCCGTCGCGGCGGTTGACCTGGGCGAAGCCGCGCGCCTCGGCGAGCCGGGCCACCTCGCCCAGCATCACCGGCGTGCCCGTCGGGCCCAGGAGGATCACCCGCTCGAGCCGGTCGTTGGCCCGGGCGTCGGCGGCGTAGCGCACCCGGATCGCGACCTCCTCGTCGCCGCGGGCGAAGCGCCGCGCCACCGTGCCCTCGAACGCGTCGCGGAGCTGCCGGCCGAGCCGCTCGGTGGTGAAGCCCATGGCCTCGCCCCGTGGCGTCAGCGTGACCAGGATCTCCTCCTTGCCGTAGTCGAGATCGTCGCCGATCTGGCTGACCCCCGAGAGCCGCTCGAGCAGCCCGCGGACCTCGAGCGCCGCCGCCTTGAGCTCGGCCGGCGGGATCGCGCCCCGGAGCCGGATGTCCACCTCGCGCCCGGGCGGCCCGCCCAGCCGCTCGCGGATGGTGAAGGTCTCGACCCCGGGGATCGGCGGCACCGCGTCGCGCCAGTGCGCCGCGAACTCGGACGACCTGACCGTCCGGAGATCGGCCGGCAGCAGCTCGACCACCAGCCCGCCCACCGCGTCGCCCGAGGCCCGGGGCAGGCCGGGCACGGTGCTGAAGCCCTGGCCGAGCCGGCCCACGACCATCACCAGGAGATCGGGCTGGTCGGGGGCGAGGTCCGCCGCCGTGTGCAGCGCCGCGGCCTCGATCTCGGCCAGCGCCCGCCGCGTCTCCTCGCGCGGCGTGCCCGGCGCCATCACCAGATTGGCCTCCAGCCGCTCGGATTCCGGCCCCTGGAAGAAGACGAAGCCGATCCGCCCGCCGGCCATCAGCCCGATCGCCAGGACCAGGAGCGCCGCGGCCAGCGCCAGGGTGGCGTAGCGCCACTCCATGGCCAGGGTCACCAGCCGGCGATACGGGCCGTGGCGCAGCCGGGCGAAGCCGTCGTTGAACCAGCGCCGGAACCGCGACGGCTCGTCCTTCATGTGGGCCAGCGCGTGGCGCATGTGGGTCGGCAGCACCAGCAGGCACTCGACCAGGCTGGCGATCAGGACGATGATCACGACAACCGGCACCTCGCGGATGATCGTGCCGATGATGTCGCCGATCACCAGGAGCGGCAGGAAGGCGGCGATGGTGGTCAGGGAGGCGCTGGTCACCGGGGCCGCCATGAACAAGGCCGCCGTGACCGAGGCGTCCTCGGGCGAGTGGCCGCGCTCGCGCAGGGCCACGGCATGCTCGCCCACGACGATGGCATCGTCGACGACGATGCCGATGGCCAGCAGCATCGCGAACAGGCTGATCATGTTGATCGTCATGCCCGCCAGCCAGAGGATGAAGAGCATGGCGGACATGGCGACCGGGATGCCGAGCGCCACCCATAGCGCCACCCGGGCATTGAGGAAGAGAAAGAGGATGCCCAGCACCAGGAGCAGCCCGGAGACCCCGTTCTTCAGCAGGAGCGCGATGCGGTCCTCGATCAGCGAGGCCACGTAGTCGTAGCGCTCGAGGGTCAGCCCGGCCGGCAAGTGCGTCTGCACCTCGGCCAGGTGGCGGTCGACCACGGCCGCCACCGCCAGCGCATCGGCGCTCAGCGACCGCTCGACCACGAGCTCGATCGCCGGCATGCCGTTGCGGATCGCCACCGGGGCGCGCGCCTCGAACCGGTCGGTGACGGTAGCCACGTCGCCGATGGTGATCCGCCGGCCCTCGGGTCCGGTCAGGAGCGGCACCGCCCGGACATCGGCCGCACTGCGCGGCAGTCCCATCGCCCGCGGCTGCAGCTCGAGCGCCCCGCCGATCTCGCCGGCCGGGATGTCCTGCGCCTGGTCGCGGATGCGCGCCGCCACGTCCGCCACGGTGAGGCCGAGCTGGCGCAGCAGGCCGGGCGAGACCTCGACCTCGATCTCCTCGTCCCGCTTGCCGAAATAGCCGACCCGGTCGACGCCGCGGGCGAGCAGGTCCTCGCGGATCCGCTTGGCCCACTCGCTGAGCAGCGCCTCGTCCGCCGGCCCCGAGAGCACCAGCCGGGTGATGTTGTCGTAGCGGATGATGCGCCGCACGGTCGGCCGCTCGGCATCCTCGGGCAGGGTGGTGACCTGGGCCACCGCCTGCTCGACCTCGCTCAGCGCCTGCTGCATGTCGCTGCCGGGCTCGAACTCGACGGCGAGGCTGGCCAGCCCCTCGGCCGCCGTCGAGCTCACCCGCTTGACGTTGTCGAGCACCCTGAGCTCGGGCTCGATCGCCGCGACGATGTTGGCCTCGACGTCGAGCGCGGTGGCGCCGGGCCAGACCACCCCCACCGCCACGACGTCGATGCCGAAATCCGGAAAGAACTGCCGCTTGAGCTGGGTCAGCGCGATCACGCCCGAAAGCAGCATGATCGCCATCAGGAGGTTGCCCGCCGTGCGGTGCCGCGCGAAGAGGCCGATCAGCCCGCCGCCGCCGGCGCCCGCCGCAGCGCTCACTCGATCACCTCGACCCTGAGGCCCGGCTTGACCTCGGCGAGCCGGCTGGTGAGCACCGCCGCACCCGGGTCGAGGCCGTCCCCCCTGACCAGCACCCGCCCGGCCGAGCGGTCGACTACCTCGACCCGGTGCGGCACCAGCCGCCCGTCATCGATGGCGTAGATGGTGCTGTCGGCGAAGAGCGCCGTGGCCGGCAGCGCTGCCACGTCGTCCTGGACTTGGTCGGGCAGGCGAATGTGCAGGAAGGCGCCGGGCCTGAGCGGGGCGCCCGCCGGATTCTCGGTGAGCCGCGCATAGACCGCGACCCCGGCCCGGGTCGCATCGATCCGGCTCTCGATGCGCTCGACCACGCCCGCGAGCGGAAACGTCACGTCGCCCAGCCGCCACTCGGCCGCGAGCGGCCGGCCGATCAGCCCCGCCGCCCAGAGCCGCCCGAACTCCGCGTCGCGCAGGCTGAAGCGGATCTCGACGGCATCCGCGTCGATCAGCCGGGCCAGGGGATCGAAGGCCCGCACCTCCTTGCCGATCGCGACTTGGACCTGCTCGACCAGTGCCGGCGCCGGGGCCTTGACGATGGTGTCGTCGAGATCGCGCCGCGCCCGCTCGATGCGCACGTCGAGCCGTGCGGCCTGGGCGTCCAGCCGGTCGAGCTGGGCGGCCAGGCTCTCGATCTCGCGCTCGACCTGGCGGACCGCGGTGGCCTCGAGCGCCACCCTGTTCTGTGCCGCGTCGAGCTGCGCCTGGGTGCCGACGTTGCGGCCCTCGAGCCGCTCGTAGCGGGCGAGATCGCGCCGCGCGAGCTCGAGGCGCTGGCGGCCGAGCTCGAGCAGATCGGCCTGCGCGCGCTGGGTCAGCTCGATCTCGGCCCGGTTGGCGTCGAGCTCGCGGCGCTCGGCCTCGAGCTCGCGCAAGGCCGCCTCGTAGACGAACGGATCGAGCCGGACCAGCACCGCCCCCGCCGCGACCCGGCCGCCCTCGACCAGCTCCGGGGCCACGAAGATCACCCGGCCGGCAACCGCCGCCTCGAGGCTGCGCTCGCGCATCGCCACGAGATCGCCGAACAGCTCGAGCACCGGCTGGTGCACGGCATAGCGGAGCTCGGTGGCACGGACGTTCCAGACCTTCTCGACCACCGGCTCGGGCTCGACCAGCGGCCGCGTCGCGCGCAGGTAGCCGGCCCCGCCCACCGCCATGGCCAGGACCAGAACCGGCAGCAGCAGCTTGCCGAGCCAACGCATCGATCACGCCCTCGAGGAGGGTTTCCCGTTTGTCCGAATATAGGTCGCCGTGTATCGCCTGTCGCCGGATCGGATGCGCCACCGGCGCAACTGCCGCAGGCGCCGGAAGACGAGGTGGGAGAGCACGCCATGGCCGAGGACCCGGGCCGGTTCTGGGACCAGAAATACGCCGCCGACGAGTACTACTACGGTACGGCACCGAACGCCTGGCTGGTCGGCCAGGCGCACCGCCTTCAACCCGGCATGCGGGCGCTGAGCGTCGCCGACGGCGAGGGCCGCAACGGCGTCTGGCTGGCCGGCCAGGGGCTCGCCGTCACCGCCGTCGACGCCTCGCCCAGGGCGATCGCCAAGGCCCGCGCGCTGGCCGCCGAACGCGCGGTGACGGTCGCGCACGTCCAGGCCGATCTGACGCGCTGGGCCTGGCCCGAGGCGGCGTTCGACGTCGCCGTCGCCATCTTCGCCCATTTCCCGCCCGAGCATCGCCCCGCCATCCACCGGGCCATGCTGGACGCCCTGGTCCCGGGCGGCCTCGTCCTGATCGAGGCCTACTCCCCCTACCAGCACCTGCACCGCACCGGCGGCCCGCCCGATCTCGACATGCTCTACACCGCCTGGCGCCTCGGGCAGGACTTCAAGGGGGCCGAGATCCTCGAGCTCGCCGAGGTCACCACTGAGCTCGCCGAGGGCAGGGGCCACCGGGGCCGCTCGGCCGTCGTCCGCCTGGTGGCCCGGCGGCCCTGAGCCCAGCCGCAGCCGCCCCGGCCCGAGGCCATCCCCGGCGCCCGCCGAATCGCCCTAACCTCTTACCCCGAAACGCTTTTCCAAAGGGGTCAGACCCCTCCCGAAGCCGCTGGTGGCGCAACGACTTGGCTGGACCCGATCAGCAAGCTCTTGCTTTGCCGAGCTTTTTCCGCAGTGGTCCGACCCCGCTCGCCGCGGCTGGCGCCCCTGCGACGCCGATGCTCACCTCTCCACCTCGGCCGGCACCGGCCGCGGCCGGCGGTCCTCGCCGATCGCCACATAGGTGAACCGCCCCTCGGTCACCCGGATCGGCGTGCCCGTGCGCTGCCGGCGGGCCCAGCTCTCGACCTGGACGGTGAGCGAGGTGCGGCCGACCCGCACCACCTCGGCATAGCAGCTCACCACGTCGCCGACGAAGACCGGGGCGTGGAAGGTCATGGCGTCGATGGCGACGGTGGCCACCCGCCCCGCCGCCCGCTCGAAGGCGACCACGCCCCCGGCGATGTCCATCTGCGACAGGATCCAGCCGCCGAAGATGTCGCCCTGCGGATTGGTGTCGGCCGGCATGGCCAGCGCCCGCACCGCGGGGATTCGCTCGGGCACTGTGGCCCGATCCGGGTCCGCGTCCATTGTCTAGGGCCCTCCACTTCCGATAGAAGCCTGCATGCCGGCCACGCCCGAGGCGGTCAAGCGGCCGGCGGCAGCACAGGAGCCACGGCACGAAGATGACCGACCTTCTCGACCTCGCCCAGGGCAGGACCGCGGCCGACAGCTACACCGCGGCCGAGATCGAGGTGCTCGAAGGGCTCGAGCCCGTCCGCCGCCGCCCCGGCATGTATATCGGTGGCACCGACGTGGCCGCCCTGCACCACCTCGTGGCCGAGCTCCTCGACAATGCCATGGACGAGGCCGTCGCCGGCTTCGCCACCCGGATCGAGATCGCACTCGACGCCGGCAACCGGGTCACCGTCACCGACAACGGCCGCGGCATCCCGGTCGACCCGCATCCCAAGTTCCCGAAGAAGAGTGCCCTCGAGGTCATCCTCACCACGCTCCACTCCGGCGGCAAGTTCGCCAACAAGGCGTATCAGACCGCGGGCGGCCTGCACGGCGTCGGCGTCTCCGTCGTCAACGCGCTCGCCGAGAGCCTCGAGGTCGAGGTGGCGCGCAACAAGACCCTCTGGCGCCAGTCCTACAGCCGGGGCGCCCCGCTCGGCCCGCCGACGCAGGAGGGTGCCGTCCAGAACCGCCGCGGCACGTCGATCACCTTCACCCCCGACCCCGAGATCTTCGGCCCCAGGATCGCGTTCGAGCCCGAGCGCCTGCACCGCATGGCACGAAGCAAGGCCTATCTCTTCCGCGGCGTCGAGATCCGCTGGTCCTGCGACCCCGCCCTGGTCGAGGGCAAGCCGACCCCGGCCCGGGAGACCTTCCACTACCCGGCCGGCCTCACCGACTTCCTCCATGCCCTGCTCGAGAGCCGCGACACCGTCGTCCCCGACCCCTTCGCCGGCGAGACCGACCTGCCCGAGGGCCAGGGCCGGATCGAATGGGCCGTGGCCTTCCCGGTCGACGAGGAGCCCTACCAGGGCTACTACTGCAACACGGTCCCCACCGCCCAGGGCGGCACCCACGAGCAGGGCTTCCGCACCGCCCTGATCAAGGCGCTCAGGAATCACGCCGAGCGCACCGCCTACAGGAAGGCCGCCGTCCTGACCGCCGAGGACGTCACCGGCGGGGCCGCGATCCTCGTCTCGCTGTTCTACAGGACCCCGCAGTTCCAGGGCCAGACCAAGGAGAAGCTGGTCTCGCCCGAGGTCGCCCGCCTGGTCGAGGCCGCCTGCAAGGACCGCTTCGAGCTCTGGCTGGGCGAGCACCCGGCCACCGCCACGGCCCTGCTCGACCACCTCGTCATGCGCGCCGAGGAGCGCCTGGCCCGGAAGAAGTCCAAGGAGGTCAAGCGCCAGTCCGCCACGCGCAAGCTCCGCCTGCCCGGCAAGCTCGCCGACTGCGCCATCGCCGATCGCCCCGGCACCGAGATCTTCATCGTCGAGGGCGACAGCGCCGGCGGCTCCGCCAAGCAGGCGCGGTTCCGCGAGACCCAGGCCATCCTCCCGCTCCGCGGCAAGATCCTCAACGTCGCCAGCGCCTCCACCGACAAGCTCAATGCCAACCGCGAGCTCCAGGACCTGACCACCGCGCTCGGCTGCGGCACCGGCAAGCACTGCCGCATCGACGAGCTGCGCTACGAGAAGGTCATCATCATGTGCGACGCCGACGTCGACGGCGCCCACATCGCGGCCCTGCTCATGACCTACTTCTTCCGCGAGATGCGCCCCTTGATCGAGAGGGGCCACCTCTACCTCGCCCAGCCCCCCCTCTACCGCCTCGCCCACGGCGGCACCATCGAGTACGCCCGCAACGACGCCCACCGCGAGGAGCTCATGCGCACCACCTTCAAGGGCAAGAAGAACGTCGAGATCGGCCGCTTCAAGGGCCTGGGCGAGATGAACCCCCGCCAGCTCAAGGAAACCACCATGGACCCGGCCACCCGCCAACTCCTCCAGGTCGGCGTCCACGACATCGAAGGCAAACCCACCGCCGAGATCATCGAAGACCTCATGGGCAAGAAACCCGAGCTCCGCTTCAAGTTTATCCAGGAGAACGCCAAGCTCGTCGAGGAATTGGACGTCTAGAGGATAAGGAGAATGCGGGGAGGATGATCCTCCCCGCGCCCCACCAAAATATTGAGGGGGCGCGGGGGAAATCATTTCCCCCGCATTCCTGCGTCTTGCCAACGGTAGGAAGCTTGCCTACCATCCGGCTAAAGGAGACCGCACCATGGCGAACGTCGAGAAGGTGAGCGTCGCGCTGACCCCGGAGATGGCCGCGACGATGCGCGAGGTGGTGGCAAGCGGCGCGTACGCCTCCGCGAGCGAGGTGATGCGCGAGGCCCTGCGCGAATGGCAGGAGCGCCGCACGCTCCGCAAGCGAGCCATCGAGGAGCTGGGCCGCCTCTGGGATGCCGGCATCGCAAGCGGACCGGCCACTGACGGCGAGGAAGCCTTCGCCCGGATCAAGAGCAAGCTCGACGCCAGGCTCGCCGACCGACCAGCCGAATGAGCTTCCGGCTTCGCCCGGAGGCCGAGGCCGACATCGAGGCCATCACCCTCTACATCGCCGCGCACAATCCAAGAGCCGCGCAAGCTTGGTACGACGACATCCTCCGCCACTGCCGCCGGCTCGGCCAGATGCCCGGCATGGGCGTCGCGCGCCCTGAGGTCCGACCAGACCTCCGAACCTTCCTCGTGGGCAACTATCTCACCCTCTACCAACAGATCGGCAACGATGCCGAGATCATCCGCGTCCTCCACGGCGCCCGCCAATGGCAGGACTTACTTTAGAGCATTTTCACGCTGACCGTACATATCCTGCATTGTCGATGTAGTTTTGAC
>CAYWSB010000171.1:0-10546 GCA_964460465.1 uncultured Geminicoccaceae bacterium
CAGGGCTGACCCCCGTGGGCCAGCCGATTGCATAGCAAACGCGAATTGAGCCAATCATTTCCCCCGCCTCTTCCCCTTCTTGCCTTCATAACGATTTCTTATGACTTATCGTGTGTCTACCCACAAATGGCCAGTTCATGACGCATATGGCGGCGCATTCCCGCTCGCGATGCGCCGCTATACGACGCATGAACCTGCGCCATGCGCCGCTATGCGCGCCATTTGTCATAATCTTCGCCGCTATATGCGCCATAAGCGTTGCTTATGGCGCGTCGGATGCGCGTTTTCGCCCGATTCGCGACGAACGAACCCGCGAACGAACCCGGGAATCGACGAACGAACCCGGCGCCCGGGTTCAAAACCGCCGGATTTCGGCGAACGAACCCAAGAACCCGCGAACGAACCCGGGCCGCCAGGATGCCGCAGGCCGCGGCGAAAACCGTTCGACGGCAAACGGATGGCGCCGTTGGCGACGAGTCCGGTCGAGGTCGACGGTTGCCCGTGAGCCCGAGAACCGCCCATCCGCCGAGCGAACCCGGGCGGGCTTGACCGAGGCGGCGACTTACGCTATTATTCCTATTCGACTGCCGATGCCGTGCCGGCCGTCAGCTCCGGGGCGAGGGCCGCGAGCGCGTCGTACTGGGCGAGGAACACGCGGCCGGTCAGGGCGTCGAGGAAGTGGGAGCGCTTCAGGCGGTCCATGACCGGGCCCTTGACCTCGGAGAGGTGCAGGGTGACGCCGGCCTCCTTCAGCGTGTGGTTCAGGGCCTCGAGGCTTTCGAGGGCCGAGTGGTCGATCTCGTTGACGGCCGAGCACATGAGCACCACGTGGCGGACCTCGGGCTGGGCCTGGACCCGCTCGGTCACCGCCTCCTCGAGCCAGCCGGCATTGGTGAAGGTGAGGCTCTCGTCGATGCGGATCGACAGGAGGTGCGGCGCCGTCAGCACCCGGTGCCGGAGCACGTTGCGGAAGTGCTGCGTGCCGGGCACCAGCCCGACCACGGCGACGTGCGGCCGCGAGGCCTTGTGCAGGAAGAGGAGGATGGAGAGCCCCACCCCGGCGACCACGCCGATCTCGACCCCGGCGACCAGGGTCGTGGCGATGGTCAAGAGCATCGCCGCGCCGTCGCGCTTCGAGTAGGTCCAGACCCGGCGCACGGCACCGAGGTCGACGAGGCCGAGGACGGCCACGATGATGGTGGCCGCCAGCACGGCGTTGGGCAAATGGTAGAGCCAGGGGGTCAGGGTCAGGGCGACGACGCCGATGCCGATGGCGGTGAAGGCGCCGGCCGCGGGCGTCTCCGCCCCGGCGTCGAAATTGACCACCGAGCGGGCGAAGCCGCCGGTCACCGGGTAGCCGCCGGTGAAGGCGGCGGCGACATTGGCCGCCCCCAGCCCGACCAGCTCCTGGTCCGGGCGGATGCGCTGCCGCCGCCTGGCCGCCAGCGTCTTGGCGACGGAGACCGATTCGACGAAGCCGATGATGCCGAGGAAGAGGGCGGGGCCGGCGAGCTGCAGCCAGAGCCCGGGGTCGAGCACCGGGAGGGCAAGCGGCGGAAAGCCCACCGGAATCTCGCCCACGATGCGCACGCCGCGCGCGGCGAGGCCGAGCCCGGCCACGGCCGCGGTGCCGGCGGCGATGGCGAGGATCGGGCCGGTCTTGGCCAGGAGGTCGGCGGTCCGCGGCGGCAGGCCGAGCCGCACGAGCAGCGGCTTGAGCCCCTTGCGCACCCAGAAGAGGAAGGCCAGCGCCGGCAGGCCGACGGCGGCGGTGGCGAGGCTCAGCGCGCCCGCATCGGCGACGAGGCTCCGGGCGATCTCGACCAGCGTGTGCCCGCTGGTGCGGATGCCCAGGAGCGGGCCGAGCTGGCCCGCGGCGATGATCAGCCCCGCGGCGGTGATGAAGCCCGAGATCACCGGATGCGAGAGCAGGTTGGCCAGCGCCCCCAGGCGCAGGAGGCCCATGACGATGAGCACGAGCCCGGAGAGGAGGGCCAGGATCAGGGCCGCCGCGAGGTATTCGGGGGTGCCGGCCGCGGCCACCTGCCCCGCCGCCGCCGCGGTCATCAGCGAGATCACGGCGACCGGCCCGACTGCCAGCGTGCGGCTGGTGCCGAAGAGCGCGTAGACGACGAGCGGCGCCATCGACGCGTAGAGGCCGACCACCGGCGGCAGGCCCGCGAGCATGGCGTAGGCCAGGCTCTGCGGGATCAGCATGATGGTGACGATCACCGCGGCCACGAGGTCGCTGACCAGGGTCTGGCCGCGATAGGCCCGGCCCCACTCGAGGATGGGCAGATGGCGGGCGAGCCGGATGGCCATGATGCTGGTCGCGCCGGCGGCGGGCCCGACTCAGGCCGCCTTGAGCCGGCCGGTCGGCATGAAGCGGTGGATGGCCATGCCCGCGATCATGGCGAGGACGAAGACCACGGCCTGCCACTTGCCGCTGACCAGGGCCGCGATGGCCGGCCCCGGGCAGAGGCCGACGAGCCCCCAGCCCAGCCCGAAGACGACGGCACCGCCGATCAGCGGCTTGTCGATGGCCCGGCTGGTCGGCACGTGGAACCGCGTCTCGAGATAGGGCGTCTCCAGGCGCCGGCGCCAGGCATAGGCCGCGGCCGAGGGGATCAGGGCGCCACCCATGACGAAGGCCAGCGCCGGGTCCCAGGCGCCGGCCACGTCGAGGAACGCCAGCACCCGGGCGGGGTTGATCATGTCGGAAACGACGAGGCCGGCGCCGAAGAGCACGCCGCAGAGCACGGCGACGAGGATGCGATCGCGCATGGTCAGGCTCCGGCGAGGAGGTGGCGGACGGCGAAGACGGTCAGCCCGGCCACGGCCATGAAGGTCAGCGTGGCCGCGATCGAGCGGGGCGACAGCCGGGCGAGGCCGCACACGCCGTGGCCGCTGGTGCAGCCCGAGCCCAGCCGGGTGCCGATGCCGACCAGCAGCCCGCCGGCCACGAGCAGGCCGAGCGACGAGGTGACGGTGATCTGCGGGGTACGGATCAGCGCCATGGCGGCCAGCGCACCGAGCAGGATGCCGGCGACGAATCCGACGGCCTGGCTGCGGGCCGGGCTCCAGCCGTCGCCGGCGAGACCGAGTGCCGTCGCGGCGAGGCCGGAAATGCCGGCGATACGGCCGGCGGCGAGGAGGTAGATGGCGGCCGACAGGCCGATCAGCAGGCCACCCGTCAGTGGCCAGAGGAAATGCAGCTCGCTCATGGTCCTTGTCATCCCGCAAGAGAGGTCGCCGCGGCGCGCCCGGAGCTGCCGGCATTGGCCGCTCGGAGCGGGGCGGAGCGACGGGGGCTTGCAGTTCGCCTCGCCGTCGAATACTTAGGGTATTACGTAAATCATGCAAGTGTCTGGTGCCGACGATGACGCGACGGCAGGCGACCCGGGCAGCGGAGGAGAGCGAGATGGGGGACCTTGCGTCGTCGCCGACCGGAGCGCCCGCAGCCGGTCCGGCGGCGACGAGTCTCCAGGCGCTCAAGGCCAAGGCGCCGGAGGTGGCCGAGTTCCTCCGCCTGCTGGCCAATCCGAGCCGCCTTCTGCTCCTCTGCCACCTGTCGCAGGGCGAGCGCTCGGTCACCGAGATCCAGCGCGACCTCGACCTCAAGCAGCCGGCCCTCTCCCAGCAACTGGCCGAGCTGCGGCAGTCGGGTCTCGTGCAGACCCGGCGGGAGTCCCGCTCGATCTACTACGCCATCAAGGACGTCCGGGTCCGCGCCGTGGTCGGCATGCTGCACGCCATCTTCTGCGGCGACGGGACGACGGCGGCGACTTCGCCGGAAAGCGAGGCACCGCGGCCGGCGGCGGCGGCACCGGCAGGTGATGCCGCCACCTTCGCCCGCCTCGGCGACGGGGCGCGACCGGCAACCCGGACGAGCCTGCCAACCGCGTCACGGAGACAGCCATGACCGCATCGCCGATCGTCGAGGCTTTCTGGGATCAGCCCACGGGCAGCTGGCAGTATGTCTTCCACGATCCGACGACGATGCAGGGGGCGATCGTCGATCCGGTATGGAACTTCGATTCCCGGGCCGGCGCCATCACCACCGAGGATGCCGACCGCATCCTGGCTTATGTCGAGAGGACCGGGATCGAGATCGCCTGGATCCTCGATACGCACCCGCATGCCGACCACTTCTCGGCCGCCCCGTACCTGAAGGCGAAGCTTGGCGCGCCCACCGCCATCGGCGCAAGGGTCGTCGAGGTGCAGAAGCTCTGGCAGCAGATCTACAACCTGCCCGAGTTCCCGGCCGACGGCCGCCAGTGGGATCGGCTCTTCGCTGACGGCGAGACCTTCATGGTCGGCACGATTCCCGTCCGTGTCCTGTTCTCGCCCGGCCACACCCTGGCCTCGATCAGCTATGTCGCGGGCGATGCCGCCTTCGTCCACGACACGCTGATGATGCCCGACAGCGGCACCAGCCGCGCCGACTTCCCGGGCGGCGACGCGGCCCGGCTCTATCGCAGCATCCAGGCGATCCTGGCACTGCCCGACGCGACCCGCCTCTTCGTCGGCCACGACTACGCCCCGAACGGCCGCGAGCCGCTCTGCGAGGCAACGGTGGCCGAGCACAGGGCCCGCAACATCCATCTGGCCGGGGGCGTTTCGGAGGCCGACTTCGTGGCGAGGCGCACCGCACGCGACCGGACGCTGCCGCTGCCCAAGCACATGCTGGCGGCGCTGCAGGTCAACATCCGCGGCGGCCGCAAGCCCGAGCCCGAGGGCAACGGCCGGAGCTACCTGAAGATCCCGCTCGACTACTTCGAGCCCAGGGGCGAGACGACTGATTAGGCGCGCCGCGCGTCAGGCCTTGTTGCGCCGCCGCTCCTGGTAGGCATAGGCGCTGAAAGCGGCTGCGAGATCGTTCAGTTCGCCGGCTAGTTTGCCGATCTCCTCGACCGACCAACCGCATATGCTTGCCGCCGCCCTGCCTCTTGACGGCATGCGGACCATCAGTTGGTTCGCATCGGTGGCTTGCGGCGTTGTGTAAAACAAGCCGTGAGCGAGCTTGTGCCGTTGCCGCACAACATCCTTGATCCGCGCCATGATCCTCACGATCTCCGGCGCCAAGCGGTTGTGCTTCTTGAACTTCCTGATCGCATCGACCTTACTGTCCAGGGACAGGAAAGCCGTGGCTGACGTCTCGCCAAAAGGCTCCTGGCTCCCCTGCAGCGCATCGAGATAGGCGGCCAGGCTCCATTCCAGACGGGAGTAGGAAAGGGCCACCCGGCCGAGGGGTTCCGCAAATCTCCGAAGGTCTTCCTGGCGAACCATCTGCACTGCCGAACTCTCCTGTTCGCCGCCGCACTTCGGCACGTTGCAAGCGAGCGCTGGCGCCACGGGCAGCAGTGGCCGAAGCGCGGCGAGGGGCCCAGCGATCATCCGCCGACCGGCTGCCGTCCGACGCGGCCAGGGCTGTGTGGTCACCCGGGATCGTGGCGCGCCCTGCAGGACTCGAACCTGCGACCCTCTGCTTAGAAGGCAGATGCTCTATCCGGCTGAGCTAAGGGCGCCCGCCGGGACTGGTATAGCAGCGTGGGTGCCGTTGGGGAACGGGGCGGGGTCAGCCGCGGCGGATGAAGTTCTCGGCGTAGGCCTTGGGACGAATCACGCGCGTGCGCGGCTCGTAGACCTGGTAGTCGAGGCCCTCGCGGCGGCAGTAGGCGATCGCTGCCTCGCGGCTCGGAAAGCGGAGCTGCACCTGCTGGGCGGTGTCGTCCGAGCCGACCCAGCCGATCAGCCGGTCCGCCTCCTTGCGTGAGCGCGGCTCGAGCTCGACGATCCATTCCCGGGTCTTGCGCCGGCCGGACTGCACCGCGGTCTTGGCCGGCTGGTAGATGCGCGCCTGCATGGGCCCCGATCCTCCTCGCCGTCGCTCGTCGTGACGAGAGCTACGCGCTCGCCGCCGCCGCGGCAAGCCAGCGCTGGCGAAGTGCGGCACCGTGCACCTGCATCCAGCGCAGCGCCACGACGGCATTCGCGGCGACGATCCGGCCGCTCTCCAGCCAGTCCAGCGCCTCCGAGAGGTCGACCACGTGGCTCTTGATGTCCTCGGTCTCACTCGCCAGGCCGTGCACGCCGCCGGCCGTGCGGCTGTCGACCTCTGCGACGAACACCGTGGTGTGCTCGGTCACCGCTCCGGGCGAGGCGATATAGAGGCCGACCCGCTCCAGCCTCAGGGCCTCGAGCCCGGCCTCCTCGACGATCTCGCGCCTGGCCGTGGTCTCGGGCGCCTCGCCCGGCTCCATCAGCCCCGCCACGGTCTCGAGCAGCCACGGTCCCTCGGCGTGGCCCATGGTGCCGGCGCGGAACTGCTCGATCAGCACCACCCGGTCGCGGCGCGGGTCGTACGGGAGGACCGCCGCGGCGTTGGGGATGTGCAGTACCTCGCGGGTGACCACACCGCTCATGCCGCCGTCGTGGCGGCGATGGCGCAGCGCCAGCACCTCGAAGTCGAAGAAACCGCTGTAGACGAGGCGCCGCTCGACGAGCTGGACGTCGGGGTCGGCGGCGGCCGCATCTACCGCCCGCCGGCTGTCGTGGCGCGCGCTCAAGCGAAGGCCTTGAACGTGATCAACGTGAAGGTGTCCTTCACGCCGGGCAGGCTCTGCACCGCGCGATTGACGAAGCGGCCGATGTCGACCGAGGCGTCGAGATGGAACTTCATGATCAGGTCGTACTGGCCCGAGACGGAATAGACCTCGGAGACCTCCTGGATCGTCTGCACGGCGGCATCGGCCACCTCGTAGGAGCGGCCGAGCTCGCACTTCACCATGACGAAGATCGTCTGCACCGCCACACCTCCAGGCTGCGTTCGTCCGGCTGCCGGCGAAGCCTCAGGCGCTGACCTTGACCGGCACGGGCCGCAGGAGGAACGCCGGGACGTGATCGCCGAGACCGACCACCGGCTCGCGCTCGCCGTCGTCACGGCCCCGCTGCCCCTTGCGGTCGCCGCCTCGACCACGCTCCGCCGCGCGGGCATGCGGCATTTTGCGGCTCTCTTCAAGCGCGCCGGCCGCTGCCGGGGTCGGCTGGACGTCGGCCGGGGCCGCCGCCGGCTTGGCCCCCACGGGCTCGGCCGTCTGGTGCTCGGCCGCGACCGGCTCGGCGCGCGACCGGCGCACCCGCCGCCCTGGCGTCCGCTCCGCCGGGGCGGCAGCCTGCTCGGCCGCGGCCGGCTCCGGCGCCTCGGACTTGCGCCGCCGGCGTTTCGCCGGGGCGGGCGTGACCGCCGTGGTGGCGGCCGGCTCGGGCTCCGCCGGTTGCCGGCGCGACGGCGGGGTCGGACGGATCAGCTCGCCCGAGATGCCCTCGATCGGCTGCCGCGTGAGCTTCTGGCCGAGGAGCTTCTCGATCGCCGCCAAGTATTTGGCGTCGTCGCTGTCGGCCATGGTGTAGGCGCGTCCCTCCTTGCCGGCGCGGCCGGTGCGGCCGATGCGGTGGACGTAGTCGTCGGGGTGGTAGGGGACGTCGAGATTGATCACCGCCGGCAGGTCGACGATGTCCAGGCCACGGGCGGCGACGTCGGTGGCGACGAGGAAGTCGACCTTGCCGGCCTTGAACGCGTCGAGCGTCGCCTGGCGCTGACTCTGGTCGAGATCGCCGTGGATGTCCTGCGCGTTGCGACCCTGACGCTGCAGGAACTTGTTGACCATCGAGACGTCGCGCTTGCGGTTGCAGAAGATGATCGCGCTCGGGATCTGCTCGATGTCGATCAGCCGGTCGACGGCCACCCGCCGCTCGAGGGCGCTGATCGGCACCACGACGTCGACCACCTTCTCCGCCCGTGTGGATGGCCGCGCCACCTCGATCTGGACCGGGTCCCTGAGGAACTTGTCGGCCAGCTTGCGCACCTCGTTGGGCATGGTCGCCGAGAACAGCAGGGTCTGGCCGCGCTTGAGCAGAAGCTGGAAGATCCGCTCGACATCGGGGATGAAGCCCATGTCGAGCATCCGGTCGGCCTCGTCGATGACGAACATCTCGACGCTGGTCATCAAGATCCGGCCGCGGTCGAACCAGTCGAGCAGCCGGCCGGGGGTGGCGATCAGGACGTCGACACCCTTCTCCAGCAGCTTTTCCTGGTCGCCCATGCCCACGCCGCCGATCAGCAGCGCCATGGTCAGGTTGAGATGCTTGCCGTAGGTCTCGAAACTGTCGGCGATCTGGCTCGCGAGCTCGCGCGTCGGGCTGAGGATGAGCGAGCGCGGCATGCGTGCCCGGGCCCGGCCGGCCGCCAGCTTGTGCAGCATCGGCAGGGTGAAGCCCGCGGTCTTGCCGGTTCCCGTCTGGGCGATGCCGACGATGTCGCGGCCTTCGAGCACGACCGGAATGGCACGGGCCTGGATCGGGGTGGGGTGCACATAGCCGACCTCGGCGATGGCACGCTGTATCTCCTCGCGCAAGCCCAGCTCGGCGAAGGTGACGGTCGTAGATTGGTCGGTCAAGAAAAGTCCTTGTCGGTGACAAGCGGTGTCCGCCGGGGATGTATGGACGACGATTGTCATGTCAATGATTTCGTCGGACCGCGCGGCAGCTTGACGCTCGAAAAGCGACGAAAGGCGCAAAAGGTGGCGTGATGAGGACGCTTTCGCTATTGCCGGATCACCGGCAGCGGGTGGAGCGCGGCGGCGCCGCCGGACGGTCGCCGGTGACCGGCCCGCCGCGCAACGGGGAAGGCCCAGTCATCCGATGTTGACCGCCAGCAGCGCCATGCTCCTCGTCGTCGACGTCCAGGCGGGGCTCGCCCGCGCGGTCGACGCGTCGGCCCTGCGCATCCACCGCACCCGCTTGCTGCTCGAGGCGGCGCATCGCCTCGCGGTGCCGGTGCTGGTCTCCGAGCACTACCCGGAAGGCCTCGGCCACACCGATCCGCGGCTCACGCCGCTGCTCGACCGGGCCCGGGTGCTGGGCAAGCGGGCCTTCTCCTGCTGGCGCGAGCCGGCGCTGCGTTCCGCCATCGAGGCGGCCGGTCGGCGCCAGCTCGTGGTCTGCGGCATGGAGACCCATGTCTGCGTGCTGCAGACGGCTCTCGACCTCGCCGCCGCCGGCTTCGCCACCAGCCTTGCCGCCGACGCCGCCGGCTCGCGACGCGAGGAGGACCGGGCGCTGGGCCTCGAACGGGCGCGCTCGCACGGCGTCGACATCGTGACCAGCGAGATGGTCGTGTTCGAATGGCTGGAACGCGGCGAGGGCGATGCCTTCAAGGCGCTGATCCCGCTGATCAAGGCGTCCGGTGATGTTCCCGATTGACCGTCCGCGGGCCGGGCGTCAGCGCGCCACTGGCGTGTCGGGCTGGCTGCCCCACTCGGTCCAGGAGCCGTCGTAGAGCGCGACGTCCAGGCGCCCGAGCCGGGCGAGCGCCAGGCTGGCGACGGCGGCCGACACGCCCGAGCCGCAGCTCGTCGTGATCGGCTTCTCCAGGTTCACGCCGGCCGCGGCGAAGAGCGCGGTCAGCGCCTGGGCGTCCTTGAGCGTGCCGTCCGCCGCCAGAAGGTCGCTCGCCGGCACATTGAAGGCTCCCGGGATGTGACCGGCCTTGAGCCCCGGTCGGGGCTCGGCGACGCTGCCGGTGAACCGGGCCGCCGAGCGGGTGTCGACGACCTGCTCGCGCCGGCTGGTCAGGTTGGCGCGCATCTGCTCCAGGTCGCGCAAGAGCAGGCTGTTGGCGCGCGGCGTGAAGTGCCGCTCGCTCGGCCGTGGCGGCAGGTCGTCGAGCGGCCGGCCCTCGGCCCGCCACTTGGCGAGGCCGCCGTCCAGCACGACCACGTCCTCGTGCCCCATGGCGCGGAACATCCACCAGACCCGGGCCGAGGCGTAGAAGGTGTTGTTGTCGTAGGTGACGATCTTGAGCCCGTCGCCGAGGCCGAGCCGGCGCACCCGAGACGAGAACTTGGCGGGCGACGGCAGCATGTGCGGCAGCGGGCTGTCGGTGTCCGCGATCTCGTCGATCGCGAAGAACACGGCGCGCGGGATGTGCGCCGCCTCGTACTCGGCTCGCGCGTCGCGCCCCTCCGCCGGCATGAACCAGGTGCAGTCGACGATGCGGATGTCGGGCGCATCGAGGTGGTCGGCCAGCCAGTCGGTCGAGACGAGCGGGTCCGGCATGCGGCACTCCCCTTATCGTGCGAGCGTTGTCGGTCGCGGCTCACCTAGACGAGCCGGCGCCAGACGCCAAGTCACGCCAGCCAGGGCGGGACGGGCAGGTTCTTCTCGCGCAGGAAGGCGGGGTTGAACAGGCGCGACTGGTAGCGGGTGCCGGAGTCGCAGAGGATGGTGACGATGGTGTGGCCGGGGCCGAGCTCCCTGGCCAGCCGGACGGCCGCGGCGACGTTGATTCCCGACGAGCCGCCGAGCACCAGCCCCTCGCGCCGGATCAGGTCGTAGACCACCGGCAGCGCCTCCTCGTCCGGGATCTGGAAGGCGTCGTCGATGGGTGCGCCCTCGAGGTTGGCGGTGATCCGACCCTGACCGATGCCCTCGGTGATCGAGCTGCCCTCGGCCTTGAGCTCGCCGTGCTTGTAGTAGTGGTAGA
>CAYWSB010000172.1:0-10515 GCA_964460465.1 uncultured Geminicoccaceae bacterium
CTGCAGCGACGGACCCCAACCACCAAACGCCGGCACTCCAGGCGGCAAGGTCACCCTCAATCGCGCCCACCACCGCGGAAGATCCCCTCGCCAACGGCCCAAGCCGCACTCGGCACTCTGAGCGCACGCCAACGCCCCTCCTGCTCAACAGGACCATCAGATGGAGCACAGCTTGCACAGCCGGCAAGCCAGGACCACAAGGCCGCGCCGGCCCGTCTTCCGCCTGCGCCACTCGACCGGCCACATTCTGATTGCTGACCTGAACGAGGCTCTAGCCCGTCTCCTGGCCCCTCCCGGTGCCAAGCCCTTCGTCCCGACCCCCGAACTTGCTCAACTGCAAAGTCCCCGTGGGGCGTGGGGAGGCCGGCCTCCCCGCTCGTCGCTCTTCAGCGGCGGCGTCGGTGCGGCTAGGCGCCGGAGCCGGAGCCGGTGGGTGGCCGCAACGCGGCGGGGGCGGCGGCGGTGGCGCTGCCGAGCGCGGCGGCGCTGAGCTGCGGCAGGGGCACGGTGGCGACCACGAGGCCGATCGCCAGGATCGCCGTCAGGGTGAAGCTCCAGGCCAGCACCAGCCCGGTCCGCGTGCCGCCCATCGGCTGCCGTATCGTCGTCATCCTCGTCCCCGCATGCTCGAGCCGAGCCGTCGCCAGAAGTCGCGCCACGGGCACCAGGATAGGTCTGCCGTGTTAAGAATCACTTGCGCCCGTGGTGCCACGCTGCCCTTGCGAGCGATCGGCGTACGTACGCGGTTGCATCGATCCTTGCGCGTCGCTCCGTTTGCCGTACATGGAAGCCACAATGCAAGCCTCACTCCGGATCGGCCCGCTGACCCTGACCTCGCCCGTGCTCCTGGCGCCGATGACCGGGGTCACCGACCTGCCGTTTCGCCGCATCGTCGCAGGGCTCGGCGCCGGCCTCGTGTTCTCCGAGATGATCGCCGGACCGCAGCTCCTGGCGGCGACGCCGAAGACCCGTCGGCAGCGCCGCTTCGACGCCGCCGCCCGGCCCTGGGCGGTGCAGCTCGCCGGCCACGACCCGGCCGTCATGGCGGAGGCGGCGCGGCTGGTGGTTGGCGAGGGGGCCGATCTGGTCGATCTCAATTTCGGCTGCCCGGCCAGGGAGGTGGTGGGCAAGGCCGCCGGCTCGGCGCTGATGCGCGATCCGGCCCACGCCGCCCGGATCGTGACGGCGGTGGTGAACGCCGTCGACGTGCCGGTCACCCTCAAGATGCGGCTCGGCTGGGACGACGCCCAGCGCAACGCGCCCGAGATCGCCCGGCTCGCCGAGGCGGCCGGCGTTCGCCTCCTGACCGTGCACGGCCGCACCCGCTGCCAGCTCTACAAGGGCCGGGCCGACTGGGCGGCCGTGGCGGCGGTCAAGGCCGCCACCCGCCTGCCGGTGATCGTCAACGGCGACATCGTCGATATCGCCTCGGCGCGCACGGCCCTGGCACGGTCCGGAGCGGACGGGGTGATGGTCGGCAGGGGCTGCTGCGGCCGGCCCTGGCTCTTGGCGCAGCTCGCGGCGGCCCTCGCCGGGGTGCCGGTCCCGGCCGACCCGCCGCCGGCCGAGCGCTTGGCGCTGGTGCTCGAGCACTACGCGGCCGTGCTCGAGCTCTACGGCGCTGACCTCGGCGTCCGCCACGCGCGCAAGCACCTCGCCTGGTACCTGGGCGAGCTGCCGGGCGGCAGCACCGCGGCCAGCCGCATCAACCGGCTCGACGAGCCCCGGGCAGTGGTGGCCGCCCTGCGGGAGGTGTTCGCGGCCGTGGCCGAGGGGCCGCCGCTCGCCGCCTGATCAGCCGCCGCGGCCGCCGAGATGGCCGAGCCAGGGCGCGAGCAAAGCCAGCGCCAGGGCCAGCTCGAACAGGGTGGAGAAGGCGTTGTAGCCGGTCCGCGTCCGGTGCTCGGCGTGGTCGACGAGCATCGAGAGCGCCCGGCCGAGGGCCGCCCCCAGCCAGCCCGCACCGACGGCGAAGCTGGCGCCGATCACGCTGCCCATCCCGGCCTGCTCGCGCATCACGATCGCCAGCAGCACCGCCAGATGGGCGAGCAGCAGGAGCCCGCCGAACGTGGCGCGGAGCTCGGCGAAGCCGCCCGGTGCGTCCCGGTCCGGCCTGAGCCGGACGATCTCGGCCGCCTTCTGCGGCCGGAGCAGCGCCACGAGGCCCAAGAGCGCGCCGATCGCTGCCGCCCCGCCGGCGAGGATCAGGCTCATCGCCCGCCCTCCGGCGGCACCGGCCCGGCCACGACGCGCGCATCGTAGAGGGCGCCGATCTCGCGGCCGCCGAGCCCCAGCACGTCGGCCAGGATCGCCTCGGTGTGCTCGCCCAGGAGCGGCGCCGGAGCGGGCGGCAGGCGCTCCAGCGCGCCGAACGAAAGCGGGCTGCCCGGCACGGGATAGCGACCGATCCCGGGCTGCTCGAGCTCGGCGAACAGCGGATTCGCGGCCGAAAGGTCGGGGTCGAGCCGGACCGCCTCGGCGAAGCTGCGGAACTCGGACCAGGTGCAGCCGGCGGCATCGAGGGCGGCCGCGATCGCGTCGAGCCGACGCGCGGCGAACCAGGCGCGAAAGAGCTCGGTGATGGCGTCGCGCGCCCGGTAGCGGCCGCCCTCGCGGCCGAGATCGAGCCCGAGCTGCCGCTCCAGCGCGGCGATCCCGTCGGCCGTGCCGGTCGCCTGCACGAGCCCGCGCCACTGCCGGTCGGTGAGGCCGATCACCATCACCCGCCGCCCGTCGGCGGTGACGAAGTCCTGGCCGTAGGCGCCGTAGAGGCTGTTGCCGCCCTTCGCCCGGTCGACGCCGTTGAGCACCACCTCGCCGACGATGCCGAGATTGCCCAGCATCGCCGCGGCGACGTCCTTCAGCGCCAGCTCGACCAGCTGGCCGCGGCCGGTCCGCAGCCGGTGCCGCTCGGCGGCGAGCAGGCCTGTCACCACCATCTGCCCGGCGATGCAGTCCCAGGCCGGCAGCACGTGCGCCACGGGCTCGGTCGACCCGGCGGGGCCGGTGGCGTTCGGGAAGCCCACGGCCGGGTTGACGGTGTAGTCGACGGCCGGCCCGCCGTGCCGGTCGCCCAGGAGCGAGAGCATGATCAGGTCCGCACGCTTTTCGGCCAGGGCGGGGTAGTCCATCCAGCCGCGCGCCCGGAGATTGGTGATGAAGCAGCCGGCATTCTCGCCCGGTGCCGTGATCAGCGCGGTCACGATCTCGCGGCCGCGCGGGCTCGCCATGTCCACGGCGATCGACCGCTTGCCCTTGTTCAGCCCGGCCCAGAAGAGACTGCGACCGTCCCCGGTCACCGGCCAGCGCTGCGCGTCGAGCCCGCCCTCGAGCCGGTCGAAGCGGATGACGTCCGCCCCCATCTGCGCCAGCGTCATGCCGGCCAGCGGCACCGCGACGAAGGCCGAGCCCTCCACCACCCTGAGCCCGTCGAGGATACCCGCCATGCCGCCCCCGCGCCGCCTGCACCACAAGACGGGTGAATTGCGCCTCGCGCGCAGCGCGGCAAGGGCCATTCCGGCCGCCGGGGAAGGCGTCAGGTCGTCGCCCGCCCCGCCGGGACGGCTGCGGCCGACCCGTTGCCGATCCAGTCGAGATAGCGCGCCTCGCCCGCCCGGATCGGCAGGACCAGGAACGCCGGCAGCTCGTAGCTGTGGTGCGCCCGGACGAGCGGCTCGAGCCGCTCGAGAGCCGCCTCGGTCGTCTTCAGCTCGAGCATGTGCTCGGTCGCCTCGACCACCTCGCCGGCCCAGCGATAGATCGAGGTGACCGGGCCGTGGATGTTGCCGCAGGCGGCGAGCCCCTCGGCCACCGCCGCGCGGGCGATCGCCAGGGCCTCCCCGGCCGTCGGGCAGTTGGTCCGGACGATGACCTGCTCCGTCGCCGGGGCGAGCGTCATGCCGCGGCCGACCGGTCAGACGATCTTCTGCCCGGTCGCCTCCCAGTCCTTGAGGAAGGCGGCCAGCCCCTTGTCGGTCAGGGGGTGCAGGGCCAGCTGGCGGAGCACCGCGGGCGGCAGCGTGGCGACGTGGGCCCCCATCTTGGCCGCCTCGATGACGTGCCCCGGGCTGCGCACCGAGGCCACCAGCACCTCCGTGCGGATGCTCTCGTACTGGCCGTAGATCTGGCAGATGTCGGCGATCAGATCGAGCCCGTCGAGGCCGATGTCGTCGAGCCGGCCGACGAAGGGCGAGATGAAGCTGGCCCCCGCCTTCGCCGCCAGCAGCGCCTGGGCGGCGCTGAAGCACAAGGTGACGTTGACCTTCACGCCGTCGCCGGACAGCCGCTTGGTCGCCTTGAGGCCGTCCCAGGTCAAGGGCACCTTGATGGTGACGTTGGGGGCGATGGGCACCAGCTTGGCCGCCTCGGCCAGCATCCCCTCGGTGCTGGTGGCGGCGACCTCCGCACTCACCGGGCCGGGGACGATGGCGCAGATCTCCTCGATCACCTCGATGAAGTTGCGCCCGCTCTTGGCCACCAGGGACGGGTTGGTGGTCACCCCGTCGACCAGCCCGGTGGCGGCCAGATCGCGAATTTCCGCCACGTCGGCGGTGTCGATGAAGAACTTCATCCGTGTCCCCCGGAATGCGATGGCCGGCCGCCGCCTGCCGAGACTCCGCGAGCCGGCGGCCGCTGCCGATCAGTGAGCGTACATGCGCTTGGGGGTATACTGGCCGCCGTGCATGTTGTCGAACAGCTCGGCGATCTGCGGGTGGTTGACGGGCTCGCCCGTGGCATCGACCAGCAGGTTCTGCTCGGAGACGTAGGCCACGTAGTAGGCCTCGGCGTTCTCGGCGAGCAGATGGTAGAAGGGCTGGTCCTTCGACGGGCGGATCTCCTCCGGGATCGACTGGTACCACTCCTCGGAGTTGGCGAACTCGGGGTCGACGTCGAAGATGACCCCGCGGAACGGGAACATCCGGTGCTTGACGACCTGGCCGATCGTGAACTTGGCGGCTCTCGCTTGCATTCTCCTGGTCTCCATCGGCATCCGTTCGGCATGCGCGGCCGGGATCATTCGTGTCGACCCCGATCCAGATGATATGGTGCGACCGGCGAAAACCGCCAAGAGCGCCGGGCAGGGGCGACTCCGCCCGGCGCCGCGCGAGCTCAGCGTGGCTCGCGCAGGTTCTCGATCAGCGAGGAGGTGTCCCAGCGCCCGCCGCCCTTCTGCTGGATCAGCCGGTAGAGCTGGTCGACCACGGCGGTGACCGGCAGGGCGGCGCCGTTGCGCCGCGCCTCCTCCATGCAGATCGCCAGATCCTTGCGCATCCAGTCGACCGCGAAGCCGAAGTTGAACTTGCCCTCGGCCATGGTCGGCCAGCGATTGTTCATCTGCCAGGACCCGGCGGCCCCGCCCGAGACGACCTCCAGCACCTTCGCCGGGTCGAGGCCGGCCCGCTGGGCGAAGTTCAGGCCCTCGGCCAGCGCCTGGACGAGCCCGGCGATGCAGATCTGGTTGACCATCTTGGTCAGCTGGCCGGCCCCCACCTCGCCGATCAGCTTCACGGTCCGGCCATAGGCCTGCATCACCGGCTCCGCCCGGCCGAAGTCGGCCTCGCTGCCGCCGCACATGATCGACAGGATGCCGTTCTCGGCACCCGCCTGGCCGCCCGAGACGGGCGCGTCGATGAAGCCCGAGCCGTGCTCGGCGCAGGCCTTGCCCAGCTCGCGCGCCAGCTCCGCCGAGGCCGTCGTGTGGTCGACCAGGATGGCACCCTTGCCCAGACCCGCCAAGGCGCCGTCGTCGCCGTAGACCACCGAGCGCACGTCTTCGTCGTTGCCGACGCACATCATGACCAGCTCCGCGCCGGCGGCCGCCTCCTTCGGGGTCCGGCAGGCCCTGCCGCCGTGCTGCTTGGCCCAGGCCTGGGCCTTCTCGTAGGTCCGGTTGAAGACGGCGACCTCGTGTCCCTTGGCCTGCTTGTGGCCGGCCATGGGATAGCCCATGACACCCAGCCCGATGAATGCGGTCTTGGCCATTATCGCTCCCTTTGCGTCGCTGGCGTGCTGATCCGATGATGATCCTCAGCCGGTCTCCGGCCTTGCGCGGCGGAAGCTAATCGCACACCAAGGGTCCGACAAGCCGCACGGGCAGGGGACGACCCGGTGCGGCCGTTAGCGAGCGGGGGCACAACGTTGAGCCACGAGATCCAAGCCGAGACCACGAGGGCGGGCCACGTCGTGCGCCTCGCCGACTACCAGCGGCCGGCCTATCGGACACTCGACGTGGCGCTCGACTTCGTGCTGGACCCCGAGACGACCCTGGTGACCTGCACCCAGCGCTTCGTCCGCGACACCCGCCAGCCGGTCCCGCTGGTGCTCGACGGCGAGAACCTGGAGCTCCTCTCGATCCGGCTCGACGGCGCGCCCCTGGCCGCCGACGCCTTCACCCTTGAGGCCACCAGCCTCACCCTGCACGCCCCGCCGGCCGCATTCACCCTCGAGATCGCGAACCGCATCCACCCGGCCGCCAACACCGCCCTCGAGGGCCTCTACGTCTCCTCCGGCATCTTCTGCACGCAGTGCGAGGCCGAGGGCTTCCGGCGGATCACCTGGTTCCAGGACCGCCCCGACGTCATGACTTGCTTTCGGGTGCGGATCGAGGCCGACAGGGCCCGCTACCCGCATCTCCTCTCCAACGGCAACCCGGTGGGCGGCGGCGAGCTGGCCGACGGCCGGCACTATGCGCTGTGGGACGACCCGTTCCCCAAGCCCGCCTATCTCTTCGCCCTCGTCGCCGGCGACCTCGCCCTGCTCGAGGACCACTACACCACGCGCTCGGGCCGCCGGGTCACGCTGCGGATCTATTCCGAGCCCGAGAACATCGGCCAGTGCCACCACGCCATGGCGTCGCTGAAGAAATCGATGCAGTGGGACGAGGACCGCTACGGCCTCGAATACGACCTCGACCTCTTCATGATCGTCGCCGTCTCCGACTTCAACATGGGGGCGATGGAGAACAAGGGCCTCAACATCTTCAACACCTCGGCGACCCTGGCGCATCCCGAGACCGCGACCGACGCCGACTTCGTCCAGGTCGAGCGGATCATCGCGCACGAGTACTTCCACAACTGGACCGGCAACCGGGTGACCTGCCGCGACTGGTTCCAGCTCACCTTGAAGGAGGGACTCACCGTCTTTCGCGACCAGCAGTTCACCGCCGACATGCACTCGGCCGCGGTCAAGCGGATCGGCGACGTGGCGCTGCTGCGCGAGGGCCAGTTCCTCGAGGACGCGGGGCCGCTCGCCCACCCGATCCGCCCGGCCGAGTACATGGAGATCAACAACTTCTACACCCGGACGGTCTACGAGAAGGGGGCCGAGGTCATCCGCATGATCCACACCCTGATCGGCGAGGACGCCTTCAGGCGGGGCATGGATCTCTATGTCGAGCGGCACGACGGGCAGGCGGTCACCTGCGAGGACTTCGTCGAGGCCATGGCAGAATCCTCGGGCCGCGACTTCGGCCAGTTCATGCGCTGGTACGACCAGGCCGGCACGCCCGTGGTGAAGGTCGCGGAGGGCTACGATCCCGCGAGCCGGCGCTACACCCTCACCCTCGAGCAGTCGACGCCGCCGACCCCAGGGCAGGACGAGAAGCTGCCCTTCGAGATCCCGATCGCGATGGGACTGATCGACCGCGCCAGCGGCGGGGCGTTGCCGCTGCGGCTCACCGGCGAGAACGAGCCCAGGGGCACGGAGCGCGTCCTCGACCTCAGGGAGGCGCGCCAGACCTTCGTCTTCGAGGACGTCGACGCCCTGCCCCTGCCGTCGCTGCTGCGCGGCTTCTCGGCGCCGGTGAAGCTCGAGCTCGACCTGCCCCGCCAGGACCTGGCCGTGATGCTGGCGCACGACAGCGACACCTTCAACCGCTGGGAGGCCGGCCAGCGGCTGATGCTCGACCTGATGAGCGAGCATCTGCGCCACCACCAGGCCGGCCGGGCGCTGGTGCTCGACCCGACCCTGGCCCCGGCGCTCCGTGCCGTGCTCGACGACGCCGACCGGGATCCCGCGTTCGCCGCCCGGGCGGTCACCCTGCCCAGCCGCTCGCTCTTCGCCCAGGGACTGGCGACCATCGACGTCGAGGGCGTCGATGCCGTCTCGCGCTTCCTCCGCCAGCAGCTGGGCCACGAGCTGCGCGACCACTGGCTCGCGATCCTCGAGGCGGCGGGCGAGGCGCATCTCGAATCGCCGGCCGCAGGGGCGCCCACGACCGAGGCCATGGCCCGGCGCTCGCTGCGGAACACGGCGCTCGCCTATCTCGTCTGGTCGGGCCTCGAGAGCGCCCCGGCCGTCGCCACGGCGCAGTACCGCCAGGCCCGCAACATGACCGACCGGATGGCCGCACTGCGCGCCCTGTCGGAGGTCCAGGCCGAGGGCTACGAGGACCTGCTCGACGACTTCTACGCGCGCTTCGAGGCCGAGCCGCTCGTCGTCAACAAGTGGTTCGCGCTGCAGGCGCTGATCGAGGACGAGGGCAGCGTCGAGCGCATCCGGCGGCTGATGCGCCACAAGGCCTTCACGCTCGCCAACCCCAACCGGGTGCGCTCGCTGGTCGGCATGTTCGCCACCGGCAATCTCGTGGGCTTCCACCAGAAGGACGGCGCCGGCTACCGCCTGCTCGCCGAGACCGCCCTCGAGCTCGACCGGAGGAACCCGCAGATCGCCAGCCGCCTGCTCCTGCCGCTCGGCCGCTGGCGGCGCTACGACGCCCGCCGCCAGGCGCTGATGCGGGCCGAGCTCGAGCGCATCCTGGCCACCTCGGGCCTGAGCAAGGACAGCTACGAGGTGGTCAGCAAGAGCCTCGGCTGAGCGCCCGCCGGGCTGCGGCACCCGGCACCGCCGTGCATTCTTGCCGTTGACCTGGACCCCGGGTCGGTTCACCCTGTCGTTTTGTCGTGACCGATCGGCCAGGGCCGGTGACCGGTGCTGGCCGCCAAAGAAACGGACCCGCCGTTTCGCGGCGGGCCAAGTCAGCTGGAGGATTCGATGGCTGAGAGCGCCACCCGGTCGGTGATCGTCACCTTCAAGCGCAAGGACAAGCGGGCCGACAAGAAGAGCGACAAGGTCGAGCTCCTCAATGCCGCGCTCGAGCGCGACATCGAGGTGTTCAACATGACGAGCCTGGGGACCGGGACGCAGCTGCCGCGCGGTCTCGACCCGGCGGCGATCGGCTTCGACATCAACCGCTACGAGACGCCGATCATCACCGCCACCGTCACCGAGGAGGAATTGAAGGCGCTCAAGAAGAGCAAGGACATCGTCTCGGTCGAGGAGGACGCGCCGATGCGCGCCTTCGGCTCGGGCGGGCCGCAGCTCCTGTTCGAGGGTCAGCCCAGCGTCGCCGCCGAGACGGTGCCGAGCGGGGTCAGCCAGATCAAGGCGCCGCAGGCCTGGGACATCACCCGCGGCAAGGGCATCAAGGTCGCCATCCTCGACACCGGCATCGACGGCCGCCATCCGTGCCTCGCACCCAACGTCCGGACCGGCCAGAGCTTCGTGCCGCACGAGACCAGCACCATGGACCACAACGGCCACGGCACCCACTGCGCCGGGACGGTCGCGGCGGCGTTCACCGGGGCCGGCGTCGTCGGCGTCGCCCCCGCGGCCTCGCTCTACCCGGTCAAGGTCCTCGACAGCCGCGGCTCGGGCAATTTCAGCTGGCTGATCGCCGCCCTGGACTGGTGCATCGACAACGAGATCCACATCGCCAGCATGAGCCTGGGCGCCGCGGCCGCGCCCACCGCCGTGGGCGAGATGTGCGACCTCGCCTTCGCCAAGGGCGTGCTCCTGGTCGCCGCCGCCGGCAACTCCGGCGACCGGGTCGGCTACCCGGCCGCCTTCGGCAGCGTGATCGCCGTCTCGGCCATCGATGCCTCGAACATGCTCGCCAGATTCAGCTGCCGCGGCCCCGAGGTCGAGCTCGCCGCCCCCGGCGTCGACGTCCTCTCGACCGTGCCGAACGGCGGCTACGCGCGGTTCAACGGCACCAGCATGGCCTGCCCGCACGTCGCAGGCGCGGCGGCGCTGGCCTGGGGCTCGCACCGCTTCCCGCACGCCGACCTGCCCCAGAACGTCACCATCCGGCGGCTCCTGGCGCACACCGCGACCGATCTCGGCGCCCCGGGCCGCGACGAGCACTTCGGCTTCGGCCGGGTCGACGCCGAGCAGGCGGCGTTCGCGCTCACCCCGCCACCGCCGGTCCTCGGCCTGCCCTGAGCGGTCAAAAGGCGCGGATCGGGGTGTCGCCCTCGATCCGCTCGACCCCGGGCAGGGCGGCGAGCTCGTCCAGCCTTGCCGCCTCGATCGTGCCGGCGACCGCATGGATGCGCTCGATGCGCTGTGCCACCACGAGGCCCGCCGCGGCCAGCCGGTCGTCGACGAGGCCGGGCGCGACGGTGACGATCACGGCGAGCACCGCCTCGGGGGCGGTCGCTGCCTGCTCCAGCAGGGCCTGATCAATCTCGGTCATGATGCTCGCCTCCAAGGGCATGGGCCAGCACGGTAGCCGGT
>CAYWSB010000173.1:0-10479 GCA_964460465.1 uncultured Geminicoccaceae bacterium
ACGACGTTGCGGCCCTTCGGGCCGAGCGTCACCTTCACCGCGTTGGCGAGGATGTCGACGCCACGCATCATCCGCGTGCGGGCATCGGTATCGAAACGGACTTCCTTGGCAGCCATTGTTCTTCAATCCCTTGAAATGCTGTCGAGTTGACGCTCAGGCGGCCTTCTTCGCCGCGGCACCACCCTCGATGATGCCCATGATGTCGCTCTCCTTCATGATCAACAGCTCCTGGCCGTCGATCTTGACCTCGGTGCCGGACCACTTGCCGAACAGCACCCGGTCGCCGGCCTTGACGTCGAGCGGCGTCACCTCGCCCTTCTCGTTGCGGGCACCGGGGCCGACCGCGACCACCTCGCCCTGCATCGGCTTCTCCTTGGCCGTGTCGGGGATGATGATGCCGCCGGCGGTCTTCTGCTCTTCCTCGAGACGCCGCACCACGACGCGGTCGTGCAAAGGCCTGAAGTTCATTGTCGTTCGACTCCCATGTGGAATTGTTAGCACTCGGCAGCAATGAGTGCCAGAGGCTCGACCGTCAGGTGGTGAGAGCCCCACGGGCTGCAAGAGGGGGCCTGAAAATTTTTGTCAGCAGCACTCCCCGGTTGCTGCTAACATGCTGATTCATAGTACTTTTTTCTGCAGACGGCACTTGACGCGGCCGAAATTCACCGAGCAAATGAAGGGGTCGACGCAACCTGGAGGGATTCGCAGCCCATGCACGATGCGCGTTCGCCCCTGGAACTGCAGTTGAACGGCTATCGGTTGACCACCGCCGAGATCACCTATCACCTGCCCGACCATCCCGGCATCCTGCAATCGTTCATCTGGCAACACTACGACATCGCCCCGCGCTACCCGGAGCTGCACAAGTTCCTCGACTTCTGGGTCGCGAAGATCGAGGGCAAGCTGCACACCGTCCACGTGGCCCGGCAGCAGCTCATCGGCCCCGGCCGCTACCGCCACGGCGCGGAGTGGCGCCTGCACTGAGGCCCGCCGGCCAGCGGTCCCCTGCCAAGCGAAAGGCCCCGTGACGACCGCCACGGGGCCTTGCCTTTGGCGCGCCGCAACCCCGCTCAGTGCACGTCGCGCCAGGTCTTGCGCTTGTAGGCGTAGAAGATGATCGACAGCACGATCAGGAACAGGATGACCTTGACCCCGGTCTGCTTGCGGTCCTCCAGCTTCGGATCAGCGGCCCAGGTCAGGAAATGGGTGACGTCGGACGCCATCTGCGAGATCGTCGCCTCGGTGCCGTCCTGATAGTCGACCATGTCCGGCCAAAGCGGCTGGGCCATCGCGATCTGATGTCCGGGGAAGTAGTCGTTCCAATGCAACCCGGGCATCATCTCGACATCCTCGGGCGGGTCGACGTAGCCGACCAGCAGGCTGTAGACGTAGTCCGGCCCGCCGGCCCGCGCCTTGGTGATCAGCGACAGGTCGAGCGGGTAGGCGCCACCGTTGGCCGCCCTGGCGGCCTGCTCGTTGGCGAACGGCGACGGCCATCGATCGAACGGCTCCGCCTCGCGCTCGAACATGTCGCCGAAATCGTCGGGCCCGTCCGTCACGAAGTAGTCCGCGGCGATGGCGCGGATCTCCTCCTCGCTGTAGCCGAGCATCTCGAGATTGCGGAAGGCCACGTACTTCAGGCCGTGGCAGCCGGCGCATACACCCTTGTAGACCTGCATGCCGCGCTGCAGCTTCGCCCGGTCGTAGGAGCCGAAGATGCCCTCGTGCGGCCAGTCGCGATCGATCGGCTTGGGCACCTCGGCCGCCTCGGCGGCGCCGCCGGCAAGAACGCCGGCGAGCGCCATGGCCGCGAGGACCTTGCTCATCGAAAAACGTCGCATCGCTTACTCCGCAGGCTGCGGCACGGCGCCGCCACCGCGCTTGACCACGGGCTCGTTGATGCTGTCCGGCAGCGGCAGCGGACGCTCGAGCTTGCCCAGAAGGGGCATGATGACGAGGAAGAAAGCGAAGTAGTAGATCGTGCCGATCAACCCGACGGTCGGCAGGATTCCCTCCGGCGGCTTGGCGCCGACATAGCCGAGGACGAAGATGTTCGCCACGAAGATCCAGAAGAAGATCTTGTAGAGCGGGCGGTAGCGGGCGCTGCGCACCGGCGAGGTGTCGAGCCACGGCAGGAAAAACAGCACCGCGATCGCCGCGAACATGGCGATGACGCCGCCCAGCTTGGCCGGGATGATCCAGAAGATGTCGAAGGTGATGGCGCGCAGGATCGCGTAGAACGGCAGGAAGTACCACTCAGGCACGATGTGCGGGGGCGTCACCAACGGGTCGGCCGGGATGTAGTTCTCGGCGTGACCGAGCGCCTCGGGCATGAAGAACACGAAGGACGCATAGACGATAAAGAAGATGCAGAACCCGAACATGTCCTTGATGGTATAGTACGGGTGGAAGGAGATCTTGTCCTTCTTGGTGATGTCGATGCCGGTCGGGTTGTTCGAGCCGAACTGATGCAGTGCGAGGATGTGGAGGAACACCACGGCGAAGATCACGAACGGCAAGAGGTAGTGGAGCGCGAAGAAGCGGGTCAGGGTCGGGTTGTCGACCGTGAAGCCGCCCCAGAGCCAGGTCACGATCGCCTCGCCGAACAGCGGCACGGCCGAGAACAGGTTGGTGATCACCATGGCGCCCCAGAAGCTCATCTGGCCCCAGGGCAGCACGTAGCCCATGAACGCGGTCGCCATCATCAGCAGCAGAATGACGACACCGAGGATCCACAACAGCTCGCGCGGCGACTTGTAGGAGCCGTAGTAGAGACCGCGGAAGGTGTGGATGAACACGACGATGAAGAACATCGACGCGCCGTTGGAATGCAGGTAGCGGATCAGCCAGCCACCGTTCACGTCGCGCATGATGTGCTCGATGCTGGCGAAGGCATGGTCGACATGCGGCACGTAGTGCATCGTCAGGAACAGGCCGGTGAGGATCATCACCACCAGCATGATCCCGGCGATCGAGCCGAAGTTCCACCAGTAGTTCAGGTTCTTCGGACACGGGTAGTCGACGAACTCGGCCCGGGCCCAGCTCAGCAGCGGCAGCCGGTCGTCGATCCACCGGGCGACACCGCTCTGAAAGACAGGCTTCTCGGTTTGCGTGCTCATTCTTGGTCCCTGAAGATCGGGTTAGGTCACGTGCCCGGCCTGAACGGCTCCCCCGACGGGCGTCGGTCGCGAGCTCAGCCGATCACCACGCGGGTGTCGGACTCGAAAGCATAGGGCGGCACCTCCAGGTTGGTCGGCGCCGGACCGCGGCGGATGCGCCCGGAGGTGTCGAAGTGCGAGCCGTGGCAGGGACAGAACCAGCCGCCCCAGTCGCCGCGGGCCTCGCCCGGCTTGGTGCCGCCCGGCACGCAGCCGAGATGGGTGCAGACGCCCACGATGATGAGCCATTCGGGCCGCAGCACCCGGTCGGCATCGGGCTGCGGGTCGCGCAGCTCGCCAAGGCTCGTCTCCTCCGCGGCGCTGATCTCCTCCGGCGTGCGGTGCCGGATGAACACCGGCTTGCCCCGCCACATCACCGTCACCCCCATGCCGAGGTCGATGCCGGAGATGTCGACCGAGGTCGACGACAGGGCCAGGACGTCTGCCGACGGGTTCATGCTGTTGATGAACGGCCACGCCACTGCGACCGCGCCGATCCCGAGGCCCGACCAGGCCACGATGCCGAGGAAGTCGCGCCTCGTTTCGCCCTCGCCAGCGCCGGCAACCTGACTGGAGTCCGCAGCCATCACATCATCCTTTGAGCACGTCGCATCCGCTGGAGCCGGTTCGCCCCACCAAGTCAGCTGGCGGCGAGGATATGGGTAGGCCGCCGGGGAGCCAAGCGACCGAAAGTCGCATAACGGCTTGTCCGCCGGTCGAAAAGCCCGGAAGTTCCGCATCCGACGCGGTCGTGCGACACTGCGGCGGCGGCGGGCCGGGACGCGTGGCCGAGGCCGGCCGCGACCGTGCCATCGTGGAGCAGACCGATGACCCCCGTCAGCGCGAGCCGGCATCGATGAGCGCGCCCGCTCCGGTCGGCCTTGCCCTGGTCGAGCCCGACCAGCCCGGCAATTTCGGCGCGGCGCTCAGGCTGGCTGCATGCCTCGGCGTGGCTGTCGAGGTGGTGGAGCCGGCCGGCTTCCCGCTCGACGCCCGGCGCATCGCGCGCGCCGCCATGGACTACGCGCAGCACGTGAGCTATCGCAAGCACCCGGCGCTGACACCCTTTCTCGCCTGCATGGCGGCGGAAGGGCGTCGTCTCGTCCTCTTGAGTGCGCAGGCCGAAACGGCCTATCACGCCTTCAGCTTCGAGCCCGGGGACGTGCTGGCCGTGGGCAGCGAAAGTCGCGGTGCGCCACCCGGCCTGGTTGGCGAGGTGGCCGCGGCGGTGCGGATCCCGATGCGGCCGGGGCTGCGGTCCCTGAACGTCGTGACGGCCGCCGCGATCGGCTTGGCCGAGGCCCTCCGGCAGCTCGAGGCCCTGCCGGGGATGGTCCGCGAAGAGATGGTGGAGCAGCAGCGAGCCGCGCGCGGCTCTCGAGCGGGGAGGCAGGATTGACAGCCGACGACGAGAAGGCCGCGGCCAGGGCCTGGTTCGAAAGCCTGAGGGACCGCATCTGCGCCGCGTTCGAGGCGCTCGAGGACGCCTATGCTGGCCCGGATGCGGCCGATCTCCCGCCCGGTCGCTTTACGCGCAAGCCCTGGGAGCGCGAGGGTGGCGGCGGCGGCGTGATGGGGCTGATGCACGGCCGCGTGTTCGAGAAGGTCGGCGTCAACGTCTCCACCGTGTTCGGCGAGTTCCAGCCGCAGTTCGCCGGTCAGATCCCGGGGGCCGACCAGGACCCGCGGTTCTGGGCGTCGGGCATCTCGCTGGTTGCGCACCCGAGAAGCCCGCACGTCCCGCCGGCACACATGAACACGCGGCACATCCGCACGACCCGCGCCTGGTTCGGCGGCGGGGCGGACCTCAACCCGATCTACCCGAGCGACACCGACACGGCCGACTTCCACGCGGCGCTGCGGCGCGCCTGCGACGGCTACAAGGCGGACGCCTACCGTCGCTTCAAGCAATGGGCGGACGACTACTTCTTCATCCCGCATCGCGGCGAGCCGCGCGGCGCCGGCGGCATCTTCTACGACTACCTCGACGACCCGCTCAACGTGCAGTTCGCCTTCACGCGCTCGGTGGGCGAGGCGTTCCTGTCGATCTACCCCGAGCTGGTCGCCCGCCACATGAACCGGCCGTGGACCCCCGTGGAGCGCGCGCACCAGCTCGTCCGCCGCGGCCGCTACGTCGAGTTCAACCTGCTCTACGACCGCGGCACCCAGTTCGGGCTCAAGACCGGCGGCAATCCCGAAGCGATCCTGATGTCCCTGCCACCCGCCGTCGCCTGGCCCTGAGCGGTCCGCCCGGCGCGAACAAAAAGGAACCGATGCCTTGGACTACGACAAGCTGTCGATCGGCGCCAACCCACCCGAGGAGGTCAACGTCATCATCGAGGTGCCGTTGCGGGCCGATCCGATCAAGTACGAGCTCGACAAGAAGAGCGGCGCGATCTTCGTCGACCGCTATCTCTACACGTCGATGTTCTACCCCTGCAACTACGGCTTCATCCCGCATACGCTGGCCGACGACGGCGACCCGATCGACGTCATGGTGATCGGCCGGCTGCCGGTGCAGCCTGGCGTCGTCCTCCGGGTCAACCCGATCGGGGTCCTGAAGATGGAGGACGAGGCGGGCATCGACGCCAAGATCCTGGCCAAGCCGATCGACAAGATCACGCAGATCAACCGCAAGGTCAAAAGCTACACCGACGTGCCCGAGATCGACCTCGCCCGCATCGAGCACTTCTTCTCCCACTACAAGGACCTCGAGCCCCAGAAATGGGTGAAGGTCGAGGGCTGGGCCGACGCCGACGAGGCGAAGCGGCTGATCGTCGAGGGCATCGAGGCCGAGAAGAAGAACCGCTGAGCCCGTCCGCCGCCACCGGGTGACGCGGCCGGGTGGCGTTGCCGCCGGGCTTTCCGACGGACCGCGCCTTGACCCCGGTCACGGTGGTCCTCAGTTTGCACCCTGCGACCGCTGGCCGGTCGGGCACGGGAGCCCGCTTCGGCGGGTGGCGCAAGGGAGGTCGAAGGATGCAGCGACCGATCATTCCAGGCGTGATCGATGGCCGGCAAGTGCTCTGCACCCTGCCGCCGGACGCGTCGGTCCAGGCCGCCGCCGAAGTCATGACCGAGCGGCGGATGGGTGCCGTGATGGTCGTCGATGGCGGCCGGCTGGTCGGCATCGTCACCGAGCGCGACATCGTCTTTCGGGTCGTGGCGAAGTCGCTCGAGCCGGAGGCCACGCCGCTGCGCGCGGTGATGACGGCGGCGCCCGAGACCCTGGCACCAGGCGACACCGCGATGAACGCCCTCGAGAAGATGCAGGCCGGCGGCTACCGCCACCTGCCCGTCCTGCAGGGCGACGAGCTCTGCGGCATGGTCTCGATCCGCGACATCTACGAGGCGGTGCGGCGGATGCTGCAGGAGGAGCTGCAGAGCGCCGAGACGCTCATCTACGGCGACCGCTACGGCGCTACCGGCTGAACGCCCGGCGCCGCGGCGGTCGCCCTCGCCGTCCGCCAAGCCCTAGCCGTCCGCCGGGCCCGCGGCGCCCGTCACGCTCGCGGCGCAGCGCCGCGCCTCAGGCGGGCTCGCCCGGTGCCCGGGCGCTGATCGACAGCGCGTGGATGCGGCCGCGCAGCAGATCGTCGAGGGCCGCATGGACCAGCCGCTGACGGTTCAGCCGGCTCTCGCCGGCGAAGCGGTCGGCAACGACCTCGACGAAGAAGTGCGTTTCGCCTTCCGGCCGATGCCCGGCATGGCCGACGTGGAGGTGCGACTCGTCGCGCACCGCGAGCTGTTGCGGCTGCAGGGCCGCGCTCAGTCGCTGCTCGATTTGCTGCTTCACCGATCCCATGCTATCCTCTGCTGTCCAGGTCGAGCCCCGGTCCCGATCGGCCGGCCCGGGCCTGCGTCGACTGGCATGCCCGGGGCCGCCTTGCAAGCCGCGACCGGCGGCAAGGTCGGCTTTTCGGGCATGGTCGCGATCCAAGAGCTGCCTGCACGGTTAATCCATCTACCCTGACGGGAAGCAACATCGTACGCATTTTTCCAATTCGGCGACCCCGGCGCCCCGGAATTCGGTCATGAGTTGGTCGATTAACGGAAAGTTTACCGGACGGCTGTAACCATCGGTGGAGCGCGGAAGACGGCTGGCCGTTCTTCCCGATCGGTGGGCGACGTCGCCCGACCGGCTTTCTCCCCTGACGGCGTAAGGAACGTGGTGAGCATGATGGCATTACCCGAAAAGCAGGCTGGCCCGGGTCGCTCGCGCGCCCAGGACATCGATCGGCATGTCGGCTCGCGGATGCGCGAGCGGCGGATCATGCTCGGCCTCACCCAGCAGCAGATGGCCGAGCTGATCGGTGTCACCTACCAGCAGGCGCACAAGTACGAGAAGGGCATCAATCGCATCGCGGCCGGGCGCCTCTACACGATCGCGCACGCGCTCGGCGTCGACGTGACCTTCTTCTTCGAGGGCATGGAGGGCGACAAGGACTTCCGGCCGACACCGCAGCAGCGCATGCTCCTCGAGCTCGCCCGCAACTTCATCTCCCTGCCGAGCCGCAAGCACCAGGAGGCGCTGTGCAGCCTGGCCCGCGCCCTGGCGACGGCCGGCGACGATGCGGACGGCGGCATGGCCGACGTCGGCGCCAACTGATCCGGCCGGCACCCGCTGTCACAGCCGCGGTCGCGGCGTCCACCACGACGGTCGCAGGTCGAGCGCTCCTTCACGCCCAGGCGGCTCGCGCCAGCGAGCGCAGGCCGGTTCGCGGCGTCGGTGGCCCGCCGCGCGCCCAGATGTCCGGTGCCGGCTGCCGGCGTCGCGCCGCCCCTGGCCGACGCGCGCCATAGCGATCGCCGCCGACAGCAGCCGTTCGGCCCGCGCGCGACCTTGTCCCCGGCCGTGCCAGGGACCATAGTTTCGGCGCCGGGTCACGCCGGCTCGACCTGTTGACGGCCGGCCCGCCGCTCGGCACCGTGCGGCTGCTTGCGCCGGCCTGGGCGCAACGGCGGCCGGGATCGAGGGCCGCGCCGGTCGCGGGGTCGCGTCGCCGCCCGCCCGCGGCGATGCGGGACGCTGTCTGGCGGAGCAGGTCAGCGACGACCGCTCGGGTCCTTCCGGCGAGCGGGCGTGACGCGGCGCGCGGGACCGGAGCGCGGCGCGCGTGGCGTCGTCCGGCAGGCGACGGATGGAGTGCGAAGGAACGGATGGAAGCGGCGCGCAAGATGGCCGGGGCGATGGGCACCGGCGGCGGCCATGGCCGGGATGCGGCCGGTGCCGCGGCCGGACGCTGCTGCGCCTGGCCCGGCTGCGCGGCGGCGGGCGACTACCCGGCGCCATCGTCACGCCGCGAGCTGCGCGCCTTCATCTGGTTCTGCCTCGCGCACATCCGCGAGTACAACAAGAACTGGAACTATTTCGCCGGGATGAACGAGCACCAGATCGAGGCGCATCGGCGGGCCGACACGACCTGGCATCGACCGAGCTGGCGCTTCGGCACGGTCGGGATCGACGACACCGACCGGCTCCACGACCCGTTCGGTTTCTTCGCCGATGGTGGCGGCGAGGGTCCGCGCCATGGCGCCCGGGCAGGCGCGCCGGGCCGGCCACCCGGCAAGGCCGGGGAGATGATGGCAGTGCTCGAGCTCGAGATCGGCTTCACCCTCGAGGAGCTGAAGCGGCGCTACAAGACGCTGGTGAAGCGGCACCACCCCGATCTGCACAACGGCTGCCGCCTCGCCGAGGAGCGCCTGAAGCGGATCAACGAGGCGTACACCTTCCTCTCGGCGAACCGGCTGCATCGCTGACGATCGCCCGATCGTGTCCGCCGGCCTCGTCGGCGGCAGCGGCGCGGGCCGGCATCGGCAGAGGCTGCACCGGCCGGGCGTGCCGCTGGCTCCCAGGCCCGACCTTGGATGATCCTGGCCATGGCCCCGAGGAGCATGAAGCGCCGTGTCGTCGGCCGACTTTGGTGGCGCTCGAGAAGCGCCGCGCGAGCCGGCCCGAATAGGTCGCCAAGGCCGTGCCCGATTCTGGCTGGCCGGACACAGGCCGTTGCAGCCAAGCCGGTTTCGGTTGCCGAGACCGCGCGTTGGCGACCGCACGGAGCTGCGCACCCGCCGTGGCCGGGAATGGCCGTTCTCTCCCCGGCTGGTCGTCCGTCGCCGGCAAGCCGGATCCCCTCGCCGTCGCCAAGGGGGCGACCGAGCTCGGCTGGGGCGGGCTGATGCTGGCGGAGGTCGAGCGGAAGCTCCCGATCGCCGAGCGGCCGGCCCCCTTGCCGATCCGCGAGCGCCCGAGCCCGTGCGGCACGGTCTCGTCGAGATGACCTGCTTTTTCACGCTGCTCGTCGCCACCGGCTGTCCGGACGCGAACGACGGCGCTCCGCGGCGCGGCAACCCTGCCTTAAGATCGTGTCCCACCGCGTGGTGTAGTGTGGCTTCAATCTGGTTCATTTTCCGGCGTCGGCCGGTGTTTGGTCAGGCGGTCATGTCGGCCAGGCTGACGGCAACATCATCGCTGGTCTGGGCGATCGTTTCCAGCGGCATGCAGCGGGCACGTTGGACGGCCCATTTGATGGCATGGACCGCCCTCGCAATCGTCGGCCGTGGCAGGCTGGGCGGTCGTGAGGCGATACCATCGAGGGAGGCTTGCGCCATGGTGACCATGACGGTCGGTGTCGATCTCGCCCAGTCGGTGTTCCCAATGCACGGCGTGGACAGCAGCGGACGGACGATGGTGCGTCGCCGGGTGTCGCGCGGCCGGCTGTTGGATGTCTTCGCCCAGCTGCCGCCTTGTCGGATCGGCATGGAGGCTTGTGCCAGCGCGCATCATCGGGCGCGCGAGCTGGTGCGCCTCGGGCATGACGTGAGGTTGATCCCACCGCAGCACGTCAAGCCGTACGTCAAGCGGAACAAGACCGACGCCGCCGACGCCGCGGCGATCTGCGAAGCGGTGTCCCGGCCGAACATGCGTTTCGTGCCGATCAAGACCGTCGACCAGCAGGCGGCTTTGGCCCTGCATCGGGCCAGGTCGCTGTTGGTCCGGCAGCGCACGCAACTCGCCAACGCGATCCGAGGCCTTCTGGGAGAGTTCGGGATCATCGTGCCCAAAGGCATCCGGCACCTGAGCGAACTGCGTGAACGCGCCGCCGGCACGGCGTCGGATAGCCTTCCAGACGAGGTTCGCTCGGCCGTGAGCCTCCTGTTCCGGCAGCTCGAGGACACGCAGGATCGCATCGCTGCGGTCGGGTTCACCGAGTGGATCTTGGCGTGGTGGGCTCTCGGGACGCTCATGCAGGCCCGCACGTCTCCCTCGGCTTCGTCCATGAATGGCCAGGAGGCCCTTCATCCGATCTCTGAAAGGGAC